>JAHEEU010000149.1 GCA_024640545.1 Geobacteraceae bacterium | reverse complement strand
ATGCAGGATGGCAGCGGCGGGGCCCTGCTGCTGCCGATATTTTCGGCACTCAAACACTACACGGAGAACCACTTCGCGAGGGAAGAGTCCTACATGGTCGAATGTGGTGCTCCGGACCACGAGAACCACAGCCGTGAACACCGGCGGATGGTTGCAAAACTGGCTGAGCTGGAAAGCCGGCACCGCCAGGGTGAAGCGGCCATCTCCCTGCAGACCCTGACTTTTCTGCGGGACTGGCTGAAAAGCCACATCTGTACGGTCGACCAGGCAATGGCCGCCCATGCCATGGGCAGGCAGACCGGAAAGGACGCCTAGGAGCCGGCCGGCATATCCCCTGCCGACTCCGGGCCACAGATGAAAACGGGGGCCCCGCCATTGGTGGGGCCCCCGGGTTTTTCCCGTTTTCTCAGGACTTCCGACAGCTCATGCCTCGTAAACCAGCACACGAATCAAGCCGCAGGTGTTGCCCGCTTCAACGGTTGTCGAGTCACTCACCGACAGGACTCTGGTAATGTTGTTGGCGCGGAGGAACTGATTGACGCGTTGATCCAGTTCATCCAACTCTCGTTGTGCCTTGAAGGGCTGCAATGGTTCGCCAAAAGTTTTGACCTTGATCATGACAACCTCTTCCAGCGGTCAGGCAATCAGACCTGGACCACCTCTTTGACCTCGGGGAGTTTGTCCCTGAGAGTTCTTTCGATGCCCATCTTCAACGTCATGGTCGACATCGGGCAGGAACCACAGGCTCCCGTCAATTTGACGCTGACGATACCGTCTGCGGTGACATCAACCAACTCCACGTCGCCGCCATCGGCCTGCAACGCGGGACGGATCAGATTAAGAACTTCCTGTACCTTTGTTTTCATATGGTTTTTCTCCTTGTTGTGCTTGATTTAGTGACATTATACCTGCTTTGTGGTCTCCAGGTAAACTTGATCAGGTCAGTCTAGCAGAAATGCCTGTGTATTCCAGGGAAACCTGAAAATCAACGACCCTGCCGCTCTCGGCGGGGCTTTAAATCCCAGGCCGATGACGCCCCGCCCTTTGAGCCTTGCTTGCCTGGCAGCCGGGGCCGTCCACTTCATCCGCAGCGAATGGCCCCGATCGATCGGCTGCAGAGCAACTCCGGTGTGCCGACGTTTTTCCCCTGGACGAGCACCTTGAAGGTCTCCCCCATCCCGGCTTCCGGCATGATCAGGTTCTTCAGCGTCAGCCGCAGGGCACGCGCTTCCTGTTCATTGCCAGCCGCAGCCTCCAGTTTGACCAGCTCTTCAAAAAACCCCAGGCCCAGCAGGAAGCGGTACTGCTCACCGAACCAGAGCGTCTCGAGGCCCGCTTCGCTTCCGGCCTTGCGCAATGCGGTGAAATCGACATGGGCCGTGATATCTTTGTCTCCGACCCTGTCGTAGGGGTTGTCGTCGGCCTGGTGGCGGTGGTAACACATCAGGGTGCCGGCACGCCGATGCGGTGCGTAGAGTTCCTCGGCAGGGTAGCCGTAATCAATGGTCATGGCAAATCCCCGGCTGATGCGCCCGCCGACCTGGCGCATCCATGCAGGGGCCGCCAGGTTCGCTTCCGCCCGGTTCCCTTCGGTGGGGGCACAGCCCAGCCAGGCAAAGTACTCTTCCAGAGAGGGATCTGTTGCCATCCGCAGTTCCTCGGCAAAAGCTCCATCACTGCTGACAACGAACAGCTCCTGCAGAACCCCGGAATGCTTCTCGACGACGTGCACCGGGAAAGCATCGACCAATTCGTTTGACAGAAAACAGCCGGACGATATTGCCCAGCAGCTTTCGTCGCTCCAGGTGACCTTGCCGGCGTGGGTGGCGAGCGTCGCGGCCTGGCGTTGACGATTGTCATGGCTGACCTCGACCAGGGTGTAAGCAAGTCGGGCATAGAGAGCCGGCGCCTCTTCGGCCAGGGCATCGAGGATATCCAGGGCCAGGTGACCTTCACCGCCCCCCTGTTCGACGATCTCGAACGTTTCGGAATCGAGCAGACCGGACATCTGGATCAATTGACGTGCCACCAGGCGCCCGAAGAGCGCATTGACGCTGCTGGAGGTAAAGAAATCACCTGACTTGCCGATCCGGTCGCGCGGCGCCATGTAATAACCGTACTGGGGATGGTAGAGCGCCACAGCCATGAAATCGGCAAAACTGATCCCACCGGCAGCCGCTGCCTTCTGGTGAAGCAACGCGGCCAAAGGCGAGTTATTGGTTTGCGGAGGGACTTGCAACATCATAAGAACCAATCGTCTCTGAAACTGAGCGGGCAGTTTAGCGCAGCGGCCACCTCAGGACAAGCGGCTATTGAGCTCCGGGAGCAGGGAAGCGCAAGGCCGCCTTCAGCCCCCCCGGATCATTGGTGAAGAGCCCTGCGGCACCGGCCCGCACCAGGCTCCGGGCGACTCGAACATGATCAACCGTCCAGACGAATACAGGCAGGCCTGCCCGCCGACAGGCAGCGATCATCGGCCGATTCACACGTTCAGCCGCCGGGTGAAACGCACAGGCGGACAACTCCCTGGCAACCCGCACAGCGAACCGCCAGTTGCCTGATTCATACAGGACGGCAACTGGCAAACCTGGGTCCGCACACCGCAAGCGGTGCAACAGGGAATAGTCGAAAGACGAGACAACAATGTCAGCAGAGGGGTAGCGGCGGATCAGCTCGAGCACGGCCATGCCGGCCCTTAGCTCCTTGATCTCCAGGTTAAGACGCAGCCGGCCAGAAAAACTTTCCAGGACAGAGTCCAGCGCCGGGATGGTTTCGCCGGAAAAATCTGCACCGAACCAGCCCCCGGCATCGAGCCGTTGCAGCTGTTGCAGCGTCTCCGCGCCGACCGCTCCGCGGCCGTCGGTGGTTCTGTCCAGGGTGTCGTCGTGGATGACCACCGGGACCCCGTCGCTCGACAGGTGGATGTCCAGCTCAATGCCGTCGGCACCACAGGCAACGGCCTCGGAAAACGCCGCCATGGTGTTTTCCGGTGCCCAGGAGGAGGCTCCGCGATGAGCCCAGATGAAAGGACGTGTCATGTCTGCTATGCTTTCCATACAGCGCTTGAAACCCGTTTAGAGAGGAGCGGCCACCAGGACACAAAGACACTATGTCTGGGCATATTCCAGGGTCAAGTCATCCCGGTTATGCAGGGTCCTGCATCCGGGAATGAACTTTTGACTTTCCCTTAGAGCCTTGGGGCCTTCGTGGCGGCCCCTAAAGCTCATAGTGGCCATTTCGCTGCAAAAAGCTTCGAGAGAACCGATGCGTTTCGATGTCTTCATGTTTTTCCTCGCCATCCTCTTGCTTGCGGCCATTGTGCTGACTCTGCTCTTCGGCAAGGAGCATGGGCGCCACGGCTACGGGGACCAGGGCACCGGCATACCGGGTCAGGATTCGTACGCTGACGGGCCTCTAGGGTCCCCCCTGCAGAACCGGGTAGCCACTCTGTGCCCACGCATAAATCCCGCCGCGCAGGTTGTAGAGCTCGGGGAAACCCTGGCGTGCCAGGTAATTGACGGCCTGGGCGCTGCGCGAGCCCACGGCGCAATAGACCAGGATCGGCCGGTCCTTGGGCAGTTCGGCGATTCTCCGGGACAGCTGATCGATCGGGATCAGTCGCGCGCCTTCGAGGCGAGCCAGCTGGTACTCGCCGGGAGAACGGACATCCAGCAGGTAAAGATCGCTGCGTTGCCCAAGGATTGTGAAGGCTTCCCGGGGATTCAGGTTCTGGGCGACTGCGGCATCGGCAGGGAACGGCGGCAGCACCATCAGCAGGAAAAACAGGCTAAACAGTTGACGTCTCATGACGAACCTCAGGCTGGATTGAAAGTCAATTCTGTTGATTATATTCAAAAAACGATATTATAACACCCCAAAAAAATTTGTCTTTACCTATAAAAAATGCCATCATGTCGGCCGCTGTCGGACAGCAAACCACGAGGAGGATCGAGATGGATCGCAATCTTGCACTTGAACTGGTCAGGGTCACTGAGGCCGCGGCCCTTGCCTGCGGACGCTGGGTTGGCAAAGGCGACAAGATGTCTGCAGACGAAGCCGCCACCCAAGCGATGCGCCGTACGCTCGACTCAATTGAAATTTCAGGGACGGTGGTCATTGGCGAAGGCGAGATGGACGAGGCTCCCATGCTCTACATCGGCGAGAAGCTGGGGCGCGGGAACGGCCAGGAGGTCGATATCGCGGTCGATCCGCTGGAAGGCACGAATATCTGCGCGAAAGGGCTCAGCGGTTCGATTGCGACCATCGCCCTGGCACCCAGGGGAGGCTTCCTGCATGCCCCAGACATGTATATGGAGAAAATCGCTGTCGGGCCTACGGCTCGCGGGGCCATCGACATCAATGCCTCACCAACGGTCAACCTGCAAAGGGTCGCCGATGCCAAGAAGTGCTACATCGAGGATCTCACGGTCGTTATTCTCGACCGCCCTCGCCATGACAAGATTGTCGAAGAAATCCGCAAGGCCGGAGCCCGCATTCACCTGATCACCGACGGTGATGTCGCCCCGGCGATTGCCGCTGCAGTCGAAGGAAGCGGTGTCGACATGCTGCTCGGCATCGGTGGCGCACCCGAGGGCGTGCTTGCCGCAGCAGCGCTCAAATGTATGGGTGGCGATATGCAGGGGCGGCTGGTCTTTATGACCGATGAAGAACGCAGCCGGGCGAAAAAAATGGGCATCGACGACTTCGAAAAGGTCTACCAATGCGATGAAATGGCCTGCGGCGACGTCGTCTTCGCGGCTACCGGCGTGACCAGCGGCGATCTGCTGCGCGGCATTCGCTATTTTTCCGGCGGGGCTGAAACCCACTCGATAGTCATGCGTTCGAAATCACGCACCATCCGCTTTGTCGAGGCCAGGCACAGCTTCGATTTCAAGCCCAAATACTGAGCTTCAGGCAAGCCGCTTTGGACTTGTCAGGTTATTGACAAATTGGTAGTATTGGCCCAGTTTTAATTAGCACACGGCGAGGTTGACTCATGGCAATTATTACCATCTCGAGAGAAATGGGTAGCGGCGGCATTCCAATTGCCCACAAGGTCGCCGACAAGTTGGGGTATCGACTGATCGACGGCGAGGCAATTTTGGCGGCGGCTGCAGCCTACGGCCTGTCCCCTGAGGCCGTCGAGCAGGCGGACGAAAAGCCCCCTCACTTCGTTGACACTCTCGACTCCAAGCAGGTCATCGATCTGCACCTGATTGAACTGATTATTCTCGAAGCGGCCCTGAAGGGCAACGTGGTCATCTATGGCCGCGGTGGTCAGGATCTGCTCAAAGAAATCGGCAGCGTCCTGCG
Organism: Geobacteraceae bacterium; assembly: GCA_024640545.1. Lineage (GTDB taxonomy): Bacteria > Desulfobacterota > Desulfuromonadia > Desulfuromonadales > BM103 > JAHEDT01. Next base: position 2,327 of record JAHEEU010000149.1, on the reverse strand, counting down.
CACCCGGATCATTGCCCCCTTCGAGGACCGCGTCGAGCGCTGGGCCGAACGCGAGTGGCTCGACCCGGACCGCGCCCGTTACCTGGTGCGCAAGAGCGACCAGCAGAGAGCGGGCTTCATCAAGTATTATTTTGACCGGGACTGGGAGGACAGCGTCCATTACGACCTGACCATCAATACCCAGAGGCTGTCGGAGGAGATGGCTGTCCACCTGATCTGCAGCAGCGTCAAAGACGAGAACCTCGTCGGTATCAAGGCCGACAGCAAGAAGATTCTCTCCGACCTGGTTCTGCGCAAGCGGGTTGAAATCGCCATTCTCTCTGCAGACAACGTCGATGCCTACTTACTTGAGATTGCCGCCAAAGATGGCATCGTAACCCTCTCAGGACAAATGCACTCACGCGCCGAGAAGACCGCGGCCGAGAAACATGCCCGCACGGTCGACGGCGTCAAGAATTTGATCAACAATATCAAGGTGGTCGAATACCGTACGAACCCAGCTGATCTTTAAAGACGTCCGCATAGGAACTGTCCGGAAGCCGGCCTGCAGGGTCGGCTTCTTTTTGTCTCGGGTTTGTCGGGGTCACAGACCAGGTTGAGCAGCAGGCGGCGGGCTTCTCAGGCTTGTTCGCCGGCGAGTCTCTATGCTAGGATGAACCGCATTTTTATACGACCGATACAGTTAAGGAGTTGACAGATGGCCGGACACAGTAAATGGGCCAACATCAAGCATCGCAAGGGCGCCCAGGACGCCAAGCGCGGCAAGGTTTTCACCAAAATCATCAAGGAGCTTACGGTTGCCGCCCGCATCGGCGGCGGCGATCCCGACACCAATCCGCGGCTGCGCACGGCAATCGACAAGGCCAAGCAGGCCAACATGCCGAAGGACAATGTCGACCGGGCGATCAAGAAGGGGACCGGCGACCTGGACGGCGTCAATTACGAGGAAGGCATCTTCGAAGGATACGGCCCTGGCGGGGTCGCACTGATCGTCGAGTTCCTCACCGACAACCGGACCCGGACCGTGGCTGACGTACGCCACTGCTTCAGCAAATATGGCGGCAACCTCGGGGTCAGCGGCTCGGTTGCCTTTCTCTTTGACCGCAAGGGACTGATCTCTTTTGCCGCCGACAACGATTTCGACCAGATTTTCGAAATTGCCCTGGAGGCGGGTGCCGAGGACGTCAAGGACGAAGGTGATGTCTATGAAGTGATCACCGAACCCGGCAATTTCATCGAAGTCCGTGAAGCCATGGCCGCCGCCGGCCTGGAGTGGGAGACAGCGGAAGTCTCAATGCTCCCGCAGACCCAGGTACAGCTCGCAGGCAAGCCAGCGGAGACCATGCTGAAGCTCATGGACGCCCTCGAGGATAATGACGATGTGCAGAACGTATTCGCCAACTTTGACATCAGCGAAGACGAGCTGGCGAAGCTCATGTAGCCCCTGGAAGCGCGACAACTGCAGCAGAAACACGCTCGATCGCACTGCGCGGCTCGCTTTTCGCGCTTCGGACTTATGAGAATTCTCGGTATCGACCCAGGCACGCGGATCACCGGCTACGGCATCATCGATGTCGAGGGCAATCGCCTGCGCCATGTCGACAACGGCATCATCAAGACCCGCAGCAGCGATGACTTGCCGCTCAGGTTGAAAGCCATCTATGATGGGCTGACCGCCGTCATCAAGGAATATGCGCCAACAGCGGTCGCAGTTGAGCAGGTGTTCCTGGCAAAAAACCCGCGGGCGGCGCTTACCCTCGGGCATGCGCGCGGCACCGCGGTCCTCTCGGCCGTCAACCTTGACCGGGAGGTCCACGAATATTCGGCACTGCAGGTCAAGAGTGCCGTGGTTGGCTATGGGCATGCCGGCAAGCAGCAGGTGCAACAGATGGTGAAGGTGCTGCTCAATCTCCCGGAAGTGGCCCAGGAGGATGCAGCCGACGCCCTGGCCGTCGCCATCTGCCATGCCAACAGTCGCACCCTGAAGCAGGCGGTCAGTCATTCAGGCAGGCGCTAGCAAAACATCCGTCCCTGGCTGGCCACCACCAGCCTCAAGGAGATCACTCAGTCATGATCGCCCTGGTTCGCGGCACATTGGCTTACAAGTCGATCGACCACGTCATTGTCGATGTCGGCGGTGTCGGCTACCGGCTGTTCATTCCGCTGTCAACCTTCTATTCCCTTCCGGAAACCGGAGAAATCAGTCTGTTCACCCACACGCACGTCCGGGAAGACTCTCTGCTCCTCTACGGTTTTCTCTCTCTCGAAGAGAAGAACCTGTTCGTCATCCTGATCGGCATTTCCGGCATCGGGCCGAAGCTGGCGGT
>JAHEEU010000148.1 GCA_024640545.1 Geobacteraceae bacterium | reverse complement strand
CGGTGACCCAGTTCCATATCGTCACTATCGAAGCCAACCTCTATAGTGCCGCTGACCAGGAATTGATCTGGTCGGCCCAGTTGGAAACCGTGGTCGAGGGCAATCTGGAGAAACAGATCTCTGACTTCATTGAGACGGTCACCAAGGATCTCAAGGCCCAGGGGCTGCTTTAGGCCTTTTCATGACGTTTAATCGGGAGGCCGTTGGTCGATAAGTATCGAGCCGCCAATCCCGGCGCAACGTTGCTTGATCATGAAGATTCTTTAGTGCTCAGAGGGTGTCGGCAACATTTCACGCCAGCTAGTGCAGGACCATTCAAGCCCAACACTAAATTTTGCATAACTTGATTGTCAAATAGACCTGCGCAGATTAACATGGGCCGCAACGTCAAGGATGAGGCGGATGCCGGTGTTCTTTTGGCACGGCAACGTTTCAATCAATAAAGAAAACAACTGGAAAAAATGCTGCACATTCCTTTTCTATCGAACAGGTTTTTTGACCGCTTGCGCCGTATCCTGTCCAGGCTGCAGAGCACCTTCCGCATCAGCGAAAACACCTTTCTGATCATCCTGGCCGTGATCATCGGCCTGCTTGGCGGTCTGGGCAACTATGCTTTTCGTAAAACCATCGAAGTCATCCGCTGGGGAATTTTCGAACAGAGTGAACAGCTGTTCGGCTACTCCCTGGAAGAGTGGAGTCTGACCCGCCTGGTCGTGGTGCTGTTCCCGGTGATTGGCGGCCTGCTGGTCATCCCGCTCTGGCACTGGTTCGGCAAGGATCTCAAGGGAGGCTTCTCGGGTTTTCTCGAAAGGGTCAACCTGCGTGGTGCCAAGCTGCAGTTGCGGCCGATTTTCACTCGCGGGTTCGGTTCGGCCATCACTATCGGCACCGGCGGCTCGGCTGGCCAGGAAGGCCCGATCGCCATGATCGGCGGAGCGATCGGTTCGCAGTTCGGCCAGCTCTTCAAGATGAGCGGCGATCGTCTGAAGGTCCTGGTCGCCTGCGGCGCCGCCGCCGGCGTGGCCGCAACCTTCAACGCGCCGGTTGCCGGGGTCTTCTTTGCCCAGGAAATCGTGCTGTTGTCGGCCTTCGAGCTGTCGAGCTTCACCTCCATCGTGATCGCCAGCGGTATGGCGACCGTGGTTTCGCGGGCGCTGCTTGGCAACCACTCGGAGATCACAGCGCCGTTTTACGTGGTGAATAACTACTGGGAGCTGATCCTCTATGTCTTCCTGGGACTGTTGATCGGCACCCTGGCCGCCCTTTTCATCGAAACCCATTTCCGCATCAAGGATCGCTTCACCGCCCTCAAGATGCCCAGGCTGCTCAAGCCGATGGTCGGTGGGCTGCTGGTCGGCGTGATCGGCTTCGTTTTGCCCCAGGTCTTCGGCAACGGCTACGAGTTTATCGAAACGGTCCTGATGGGCGATCAGGTCTGGGCAGGCCCGGCCTGGTACCTGCTCGGCATCCTGATTGTCGCCAAGGCGGTCGCCACCTCGGTCACCCTCGGCTCCGGTCTCCCCGGCGGGCTGTTCGCGCCGTGCCTCTATCTCGGTGCCGTCATCGGCGGCTTTTTCGGTCACGTGGTGGGCATGGTTCTGCCGCAGGTCCACATCGCTCCCGGAGCCTATGCACTGGTCGGTATGGGCGCCTTCTTGTCTGCGGCCACCCATTCGCCGATGACGGCGATCTTCCTGCTGTTCGAAATTACCGACAGCTACGAGGTCATCGTGCCGATTATGCTCACCTGCGTCATCGGCACGGCGGTGGCACGGCACTTCAAGAAGGACAGCCTGGAAACGCTGGAGCTGTCGCGAGCCGGGATCGACCTGGAGGCGGGCAAGGAGCGCAACATCATGAAGTCGCTCAAGGTCGGCGACGTCATGGTGCGCGATGTGGAAACCGTCCCTGAGCATATGACCCTCGGCCAGTTCGCCCGTTTCATCGAAAAGACCCGGCACACCAATTTCCCGCTGGCCAACGCCCAGGGAGAGCTGACCGGGATCATCTCGGTGCAGGACTTCATGGGCGTGGTGTTCGAGCGTGACCTGATGGACCTGGTGGTGGTCAAGGAACTGGCAACCACTGACGTCATAACCGCCCACGCCGACGAGGATCTCGACCAGACCATGCGCAAGATCGGCTATCGCAACATCGAGCAGCTGCCGGTGGTCGACCGGGAAACGCACCGCAAGCTGGTCGGCATTATTTCCCGCCGCGATATTGTCGCCGCCTACAACCGGGCCCTGATGTCCCGGTCTCTCGAGGAGCATTAGGGTGCCGGACCTGCTTGCCCAACTCAACCCGATGCAGCAGCTGGCGGTCAAGCACGATACCGGGCCGTTGCTGCTCCTGGCCGGGGCCGGCTCCGGCAAGACCCGTGCTCTCACCCACCGGATTGCCTGGCTGATCCGCAAATATAAGGTCGATCCCTGGCAGATCCTGGCGGTGACTTTCACCAACAAGGCGGCCGGTGAGATGAAAGAACGCCTGGAGGAGTTGCTCGGCGATGTCCAGGGCCTCTGGGTGAGCACCTTTCACGCGGCCTGTGTGCGGATCCTGCGCCAGGAGATCGAGGCCCTCGGCTTCAAGCGCAACTTCAGCATTTACGACGACCAGGACCAGGAGCGCCTGCTGAAGACCATCCTGCTGGAGCTCGGACTCGACGAAAAGACCCTCAAGCCGCGGGCCGTCGCCGCGGCCATCGACCGGGCCAAGAATCGTGGCTTGTGGCCCGACCAGCTGGACGACGGCGATTATCACGCGGCACAGATCACGCGCATCTACGCCCTCTACCAGGAACGCCTGCAGCAGTCCAACGCCCTCGATTTCGGTGATCTGCTGATGCAGACGGTGCGGCTTCTCGAAGAGCATCCGGCCGTCCTGGACAAGTATCGCCAGCGCTTTCACTATATCCTCGTCGATGAATTCCAGGACACCAACCAGGTCCAGTACCGGCTGGTGCATCTGCTGGCTTCCGGGCACGGCAACCTCTGTGTGGTTGGCGACGACGACCAGTCCATCTATCGCTGGCGGGGCGCAGAGATCGGCAACATCCTCGGCTTCGAACGCGACTATCCCGGCTGCGAGACGATCAGGCTGGAGCAGAATTACCGTTCGACCAGCACGATCCTCGATGCCGCCGGTGCCGTAGTCGCCCATAACACCGGGCGCAAGGTGAAAAAGCTCTGGACGGAGAATGCCGCCGGGGAGGGGGTGACGCTCGAAACCCTCCCCGACGACCTCGAGGAAGGCCGCTTCCTGGCCAGCGAAATCAGTCGCCTGAAGCGCAACGGCCGCCGGCTGCGCGACCTGGCGGTTTTTTACCGCACCAATGCTCAATCCCGGGTCATTGAGGAGGCGCTGCGCAACGAGGGCCTTCCTTACGTGATGTTCGGCGGGGTGAAGTTCTACTCGCGCATGGAGGTCAAGGATGTCCTCGCTTACCTGAGGATCATCAACAATCCCGCCGACTCGGTCTCTGCGCGGCGGATCGTCAACGTCCCGGCGCGCGGCATCGGGTCGGTAACGGTTGCCAGGATTACTGAATTCGAAACGGAGGCCGGCGGTTTCCTGCCGGCCTGCCGCAGGGCTCTCGAGCGCGGTGCGCTGAGTGGTACTGCCGCTTCCAAGGTCAAGGCCTTTGTCACGCTGGTCGAGGACTTCGGCGTTCGCGCCGTGACGACGCCCTATCCGCAATTGACCTCGGAGCTGATTGAAGAGACCGGCTACGGTCCGCAGCTGCGGGCCGAGCGGACCGAGGAGGCGCGCAACCGGCTGGACAACCTCGAACAGTTGCTGGCCGGTATGGAAGAGCATTTCAGCAGCGAAGGAACCTTGGAGGAATACCTGGAGCAGGTCGCCCTGATCACCGATGTCGATTCTTACGATGCCAGCCTCGACCGGGTGACGCTGATGACCCTGCATGCCGCCAAGGGGCTGGAGTTTCCGGTGGTGTTCGTGGTTGGCATGGAAGAGCAGCTCTTCCCGCACAGTCGCTCTGCCGAGTCCCGCGAAGAACTCGAGGAAGAACGCCGGCTCTGCTATGTCGGCATGACCCGTGCCATGGAGAAGCTCTACCTGACCCATGCCCGCCGCCGGCGAATTTTCGGCGACTACCAGTTCAACCCGCCGAGCCGGTTCCTCTCTGAAATCCCTGCGCACCTGCTTGACCGCCCCACCGCGAGTGGTCTGCACAAACCGGCCAGCCACAACCTGGCGTCGCTGTTCGACCAGGTCGAACCGGATTTTTCTGCTGAAGACCCTTTCCTCGACGAGCATGATGTGCGAATCGTCCCGGATGCCGAGGAGGGGTTGTGCATCGGCCTGCAAGTCCGCCACGTCAAGTTCGGCATCGGCACCGTGCGCCGTATCGAGGGCCAGGGCGACAACCAGAAGGTGACGGTTTATTTCCACCGCTTCGGGCCGAAGAAGCTGCTCGTCAAGTTCGCCGGCCTGGAACCCGCCTGAACGATCACCTCAAGGCAACTGCGTTACGCGCAGTTGCCCGGACAGGCCTGTCTCATCGTAAAGTTAAATTCTCCTTGACCGGTCTGGGGGAGTTTCTTCGCGTCATTGCCTTTACCCTTTGCGTCTTTGCGTTAGAATTAGTGGCCACTCGAAAAGATCCAGGGAGGCTGTTATGTCGCGATGGTTCAGTGTCTCAATGTTGTTTGGCGTGCCAGCTTTGTTGCTGGGGACGCTTGTTTCGGCCGATGAAATCGTCAGCACCCTTGCTGACCAGCAGGAAGTGGCGGTTACCATCTACAACGAGGACCTGGCTCTGGTACGTGACCAGCGTCGGGTGAACCTGCCGGTTGGGAATGCCGATCTCGCCTTGCGCGAGGTGAGTGCCCGAATCCGTCCGGAGACGGCCCTGCTGCACAGCCTGACTCGCCCCGCAGGCTTGACGATCCTGGAACAGAACTTCGATTTCGATCTCTTGACGCCTCGCAAGCTGCTTGAAAAGTATGTCGGTAAAGAGGTCCGGCTGGTGCGCACGCATCCCGAATCGGGAGAAGACCGCTTTGAAACGGCTCGGGTCCTGGCGGCCAATGACGGGCTGGTGCTGCAGGTCGGCGACCGCATAGAGACCGGGATTCCGGGACGGCTGGTCTTTCCCGACGTGCCGGCAAACCTGCGCGACCGGCCGACCCTGGTGGTTTCTCTCGACAATGCCGAAGCGGGCCTGCAGACCATGGAGCTCAGCTACCTGACCGGCGGTCTCGGCTGGCGCGCCGATTACGTCGCTGAACTGAACCGGGATGACACCGCCCTCGACCTGTCGGGCTGGGTGACCTTGACCAACCAGAGCGGCACGACCTACCACAATGCGCTCCTCCAGCTGGTGGCCGGCGACGTCAACCGCGTGCGCGAGGAGATGCGGCTCCGGGGCGACGTGGTGATGGCCGCTGATATGGTGAAAGAGATGGCACCCCAAATGCGAGAGGAAAGTCTCTTTGAGTATCACCTCTACACCTTGCAGAGGCCGACGACCATCAAGGACAATCAGACCAAGCAAGTCTCACTGCTCAACGCCGCAGCTGTGGCCGTCAACAAGGAATTCCGCCTGCAGGGCCGCCCGGCTTATTATCGCGGCCAGCAGGGGGGGCTGGGGGAGAAGCTCAAGGTCGGGGTCTATGTCGAATTTGACAACCGCAAACGCGAACGCCTCGGAATGCCGCTGCCGAAGGGAATCGTGCGGGTCTACAAGCAGGACCAGCAGGGCCGTCCGCAGTTTGTCGGTGAGGACCGCATCGATCACACCCCTGAGAACGAAACGGTGCGGCTCAAGCTTGGTGATGCCTTTGATGTGACCGCCGAACGCAAGCAGACGGACTTCCGCAAACTGGGCGGCGACAGCCGCTACAACTATCGTTTCGAGAGTGCCTACGCAATCAGGCTGAAGAACGCCAAGGAGGACGAGGTCACGGTGACGGTTGCCGAACCGGTGCCGGGTGAATGGCGCATACTGCAGGAGAGCCACCCCCATGCCAAAGCGGCTGCTGATACCGCGCAGTGGAAGATCAAGGTGCCGGCCAAGGGGGAGGCGGTTTTGAGCTATCGCGTCGAGGTCCAGTACTAGAAGGCGGGAAGAGGGTGGCGGAAAGCGGCTTAAAAAGTCGATAAAGGGCGGCAGGTTTGCCCCCCTTGCCAGTTGCTGCCGGCTCAGGTTTTGCGAGTCGGGGGTGACGACGTCGACGTGCGAGTGTCATCTAGGCCCTTGATGATGTCCGACAGGTGAAGCCCATCGTAAGCGGCGTATTGAGCACCGAGGCCGGCCAGGGTCACTACGGTTGGAACGGCCTCGGGGTCTTTCGGGTCATGAATGGTCAGGATCAGGGCGTTATTGTCTAGGTCAATGCCGACCTCGACACAATCGGCGGCAGACAGGTCGTTGCCCGGGCCGGAAGCCCCGCCATCGAGCAGGTCGGCAAAACTCAAGTTTTTCTCGCTGGTTTTGATGTTGATCACTGGTGTCGTTTTCACCCCCTGCGCAGGCGCGGGAGCTCTCTATGCGTGGCCGCGTAGGCGTCAACCTTGACTGCCGCGGCATTCTGCATGTGGAGTCTGTTTCGGCCGGTTACCGCCGGGCTGCCCACGGTTTCCCGGTCGTTAATGTTCTTGTAAGTCGAGGCCCTAAAGAGTTCAGCCCGCCGTTCTCGTACTGGTTGCCACTGCCGTTGCTACTGAAGGTACTGGAAGTTGTGTATCTTCGCCGCGATCCCGTATTGCTTGCCATGTCGCTCGACGCGGACAACTTCACCCTGGCAGTCGAGTTTGACCGGCTTCCCAGGCAGGGCATAAGCAAGATCCAGAGCGAAATGCAAAGACGTCCCTTCAGGGTAGGCCTGCTTCGTCAGGAAATAGATGCCGGACCAGCCGACATCGCGAGTGACGGCCTTCTCCCGGCCGATATGCACCGGAACCCCCACCTGGATGCGCTGTGAGGCCCGCTTTTCACCCCAGTTGTCCATGCTCTTCTCCCTATAGGCGTCTATTGTATATGAAGAAAATATGGCAGCAATTTATCTATAGGTTGCATTCCGTATAACTGTCGTTATATTTTAGAAAGCGAAATTTAGGGTAGAGTCATTATCGTTTGCCTGTAGGCTTCTGCTCTGCTGTGATTGGTTGGGTTTAGAGAATGTTTTCTGTCCAGTCCACTGTCAATCCTGAGAAATTTCGATAGACTGTATCTCATGGGTTTTTGTTGAATTCGGAGTTGCAATGGCTGTCACATTAGTTGCCGCAGATCCCCATCCGCTCTCTCTTCTGGGCCTGGCTCAACTTCTGAGTAATGAGCCGGATATCGATCTCCTCGCCAGCGGCTCAACTGCTGCAGATGCGATGCAGCAGGTCGTTCAGTATCAGCCGGACATCCTGCTGATCGATATCAAGTTGCCTGATCGTGGCGGACTGGAACTGATCAATGAACTCAAGAACAGTTCGCTCAAGGTCAAGGCGGTGATCCTGACCACATCGATGGATGAAGAGCAGACCATCGACGCCCTTCGCTATGGCGTCAAGGGTGTGGTGCTCAAGGATATGCCTGCACATCTGCTGGTACAGTGCCTGCACAAAGTGGCGGCCGGCGGCCTGTGGATGGAGAAAGAATCCATCGGCAGCGCTTTTGAGAAGATGCTGCATCG
>JAHEEU010000147.1 GCA_024640545.1 Geobacteraceae bacterium | reverse complement strand
CCGACGATGAATCGGTTTGCCGGCCAGGGATCAGGCGTTTACAATAACCCTGTGGCGATATGACCTGAACATACCGCGGAGTACCGAGATGCGCATCCTTTTGATCGAAGACGACACCGATACCGCAGCATACCTGGCCAAGGGCTTGCACGAGGGCGGTCATACTGTGCACCTGTCACACGATGGACGGGACGGGCTGTTCATGGCGCTGGACCAATCCTACGACGTGCTGGTTATCGACCGCATGCTGCCAGGGATGGACGGACTCGCAATCATCCGGTCCCTGCGCTCGGCGGGCAACCGGACGCCGGTGCTGATCCTCAGCGCACTCGGAGAAGTCGATGCCCGGGTCGAGGGGCTGCGCTCCGGGGGTGATGATTACCTGGCCAAGCCCTTTGCCTTCTCAGAACTGCTCGCCCGCCTCGAGGCCCTGGTGCGCCGCACGGCAGCCGCCACCGAACATACGACCTCTCTCAAGGTCGGCGAACTGGAGATGGACCTGCTTTCACGAGTCGTCAGGCGCAAAGGGCAGGCGATTGACCTGCAGCCAAGGGAATTCCGCCTGCTCGAGTACCTGATGCGCAACAGCGGCCAAGTCGTGACCAGGACCATGCTGCTGGAAAACGTCTGGGACTACAATTTCGATCCCCAGACCAATGTCATCGACGTCCACATCAGCCGGCTGCGCAGTAAGATTGACAAGCATTTCGACCGGCCCATGCTGCATACCATCCGGGGTACCGGCTATGTTCTCCGTGCAGATCACTAAACTCGGCAAGAGCTCGACATTCCGCCTCGCCCTGGTTTACATGGCGCTGTTCGGTATTTCTGTGCTGCTGCTGCTCGGTTTCATCTATTGGTCGACTGCCGGCTACATGGTGCGCCAGGCCGAGGCCACCATCGAAGCCGAGATCACCGGGCTGGCCGAACGCTATGACCTGTCCGGTCTGCTGGGATTGAGCAAGGTCATTGACGAACGGCTGAGCCGCCAGAAAACCGGGATCTCTCTCTACCTGCTCACCGACAAGGATTTCAAGCCGATCACCGGCAACCTCAGCAAATGGCCGAAGGAACCACCGTCCGAGCAGGGTTGGATCTCATTTCAAATCGAAAAAGGCCCCGATGACGAGGACCAGCAGCACAAGGCCATGGCGCGAATATTCCACCTGCGTGGCGATTTCCACCTGCTGGTCGGCCGCGATGTCCATGATCTGGATGAAATCCAGTCCCTGATCCGCGACGCGCTCTTCTGGGGCCTGTTGATCACGCTCGTTCTGGCCCTGGCCGGTGGTGCCGCCATGAGCCGGACCATGATGCACAGGATCGAGGTGATCAACACAACCTGCCACCAGATCATGGACGGCAATCTTGCACAGCGCATTCCGCGGACCGGGGGAGACGACGACTTCGACCGGCTGGTCGAGACTCTCAACCGGATGCTTGATCAGATCGAGGAACTGATGCAGGGCGTCAGGCAGGTCACCAACAACATCGCCCATGACCTGAGGACCCCTTTGACCCGCCTGCGTCGGCGCCTCGACATGCTGCGGGAGAATGGTGCCTCCACGGATCGGCATGACGAACTCCTCGACCAGGCGATCAGCGAAGCCGACGGCCTGCTGACCACGTTCAAGGCCCTGCTGCGCATCAGCGAAGTCGAATCGGGCGGGAGCCGGGGCGGCTTCAAGGAGGTTGACATAACCGGCCTACTGCATGACCTGGCCGAGCTCTACCAGCCGTTGAGCGAGGAGCAAGGACAGTCTTTCCTGGTCGAGGTGGTCGACTCGCCGCCAATCCTGGGCGACCGCGACCTGCTCTTCCAGGCCTTCGCCAATGTCCTGGACAACGCCATCAAGTACACGCAGGCATCGGGAACCATCAGCCTGCACATGCAGACCCAGCCCGATCAGCTGCTGGTCAGCATTTGCGACACCGGCCCGGGGATCCCCCCCGAAGCCAGGGAAAAGGTCTTTGCCAGGTTTTTCCGACTTGAATCGAGCCGTTCCTCGCCCGGCAACGGCCTCGGCCTGAGCCTGGTCGCCGCCATCGTCAAGCTGCATCACGGCCGCATCGAACTGGCGGACAACCGGCCCGGGCTCAAACTTACAATCAGCCTGCCGCGACCTTCCCGGACTTCGGTGAGGTAGCGTCTGAAGCGAACAACACAAATCCGCACAAAATGGAGCCACTTATGAACTTACCTGCTATTCGAACAAACCTCCTCGCGATCGGCCTCATACTGGCCTTGAGCATACCAGCCATATCTGCCGAAGTACCGGACTTCGTACAGCTTGCCCAGCAGAACAAACCGGCGGTCGTCAACATCAGCACCTCCAAGACCGTCACCCAGAATCGACCTCCGCAGTTCGGCCCGGGCAGCCCCTTCGATGACTTTTTCAACCGCTTCTTCAACGGCCAGCCCGGCCAGCCAGGCCTGCCCGGCCAGCCACACCAGCAGCGGTCCCTGGGATCGGGCTTCATCATCTCCCGGGACGGCTATATCCTGACCAACGAACATGTCGTTGACGGTGCCGACGAGATCAAGGTCAAGCTCAGTGACGGCCGGACCTTGACTGCGACCGTCAAGGGCGCCGACGCCAAGCTCGACCTGGCCCTGATCAAAGTCGACGCCGAAGGGCAACTGCCCACCACGTCGTTCGGGGACAGCGACGAGCTCAAGGTCGGCGAGTGGGTGATGGCCATCGGCAACCCCTTCGGGCTCGAGCAGACGGTCACCGCCGGCATCGTCTCGGCCAAGGGCCGGGTCATAGGTGCCGGCCCCTACGATGATTTCATCCAGACGGACGCTTCGATCAACCCGGGCAACTCCGGGGGCCCCCTGTTCAATGCTGCGGGCCAGGTCGTCGGCATCAATACCGCGATCGTCGCCGGTGGGCAGGGGATCGGCTTCGCCATCCCGATCAACTCGGTCAAGGCCATCCTGGAACAGTTGCGGACCAGCGGCAAGGTGACCCGCGGCTGGCTCGGGGTTGCGGTTCAGCAGATGACGCCCGAACTGGCCCAGAGTTTCGGGCTCGATCGGGAGCGCGGGGCACTCGTCACAAGTGTCACCAAGGATTCACCTGCGGAGAAAGCCGGCCTCCAGCGAGGGGATGTCATCCTGTCGTTCAATGGCCATGAAATCCAGGATATGCGCGACCTGCCACGCCTGGTAGCGGCAACGCCGGTCAACGAAAACGTCAAAATGCAGATCCTGCGAGATGGCAAGACCCGGGAAATCCGCCTCGCCATCGGCAAAATGGCTGAAGACGAGTCCGGAGACGTCAAGCAGGCGGTGGAAGGCAGCAGCTGGGACAAGTTCGGCATGGTTCTCAAGGAGATCGACGGCGGGACCGCCCAGCAGTTCGGCCTTGAACCCGGCACAGGCCTGCTGATCACGGAAGTCAACCAGGACGGCCCGGCGGCCGAGGCCGGCCTGCTCCGCGGCGACATCATTGTCGAAGCCAACGGCAAGCAGACCAATGATCTGCCGAGCTTCCAGGCAGCGGCGGAAAAAGCTGCCAAGACAGGAGTCCTGAGACTGCTCATCAAGCGACAGGACAACCTGCTCTATGTTGCCCTGAAAATGAAGTAAGACAGGCTGGACTGGTCAGAGAAGAGTCCCGGCATCAGCTCAGCCGGGACTCTTTCAGAGGCCGCCATGGTTGGTGATCCAAGCCCCGGTGATCACCAGCACCGCCCCCTGCAGAAGGGTGAAGGTCACAGGCTCGCCGAGCAGCAGAAAGCCGAAGAACATGGCGAACAACGGCACGAAATTGATGAAGACCCCTGATCTCACCGCACCGATCTCTTTGATCGCCTGGTAGTACCAGATGAACGCAAGCACGGTCCCGAACACGGCCAGGAAGACAATGCTGCCCCAGGCTCCAAGCCCGTACCCGGGGATGCGGGTCAAAACCCCCTGGGCCAGGGCCACCGGAGCGAGCAAGAGGGCCCCGGCAAGCGCCGAGTAAGTCACGGCAACCAAAGGGGACAGGCCGCGCATGGCGCGCCGGCCAATGACCGAGTAAAGCGCCCAGCACAGGACGCAGCCGAGCAGGGTCAGTTCTCCGAGCCCTGCGCCACGGGTCAACAGGGAGAGGTCGCCGTTACTGATGACCAGCATCGCCCCGGCGACGGAGATCAGGATGCCCAGGAGACTGGCCCTGCGCAAGGGTTCGCCGCCGAACAGGGCTGAAAGCAGGGCAATTCCCACCGGGTTGAGGGCAATGATCAAGCCGGCTCGCCCTGCCGAAACAGTCTGCAGACCGGTAAAGAACGCGACATTGTAGCCGAGCACGCCGGTCAGGCCCAGCAAGATCACCGCACCCAGCTGTTTCGGTTCAAGAGACGGGAAACGTCCCTCGATGCAGCGCAGGATGAGGAGCAGGAGAATCACCGCAATGAAGAAACGCAGGAATGCGGCATGAAAGGGCGGGACCACACCGGCCAGCAGGCGACCGGCCACGAACGTCCCCCCCCAGAAAGCCATGGTGGCCAGAAGCTTGAGATAGGTGAGCATCGATGATTCCCGGAGGCGGAACGGCCAGGCGGTAAAGGGGCACCCCGCTTCGGGCCGCAGGGAATTAAGCCCGGTTGTCAATCACCCAGGAACCAGGCTTGCACCCGCCCCCGGTAAAACAGTGCTGCCGACAGTCTGAAATCAGCGGTCTCGCTGCAGCAGCATGACGGCGAGTTGTTCAATCTCCGCCATGAACTCGGTGAGCGTACCGTCGTTCACGATCACCCTGTCCCATGCCTGGTATTCATCCAGGGAGGTCTCACTGGCATGGTTGTTCGCACCGTCGAATCCAGGGCGCTCGATCTTGACGATCAGACCGCCGTGCTCCCTGATCACGTTCAACTCGTTCATGAAGCGCACATCATCGACCAGCACATGCATATGGGCAAGTTCGAACTGCTCGACCTTGCGCCCCCACGCCTTGGTCCAGTAGTCAGGGTCCTGGGCCCGACGATACTCCGTGCCCCACCACTGCAGGATACGGCGCACGGTGACCGCCGTCTGTCCGGGGCGATCCTGAATCTCCCGGTTCTCACCGACAAAATGCGCCCACTGGGGACACCGGGCCAGGGCTTTCGCTTCGTCGACATAAAAGATTCGCACCTTGTCATCCTGGCATCCGTAAACCAGCGGCACCGACTCCTCGGCCCCAATAGCCCGTAGAAAACCCTCAACTTCGTCGCGCAAGACCATCGCCATCGGCACGATCCTGCACACTTTGTCAAGCAGGGGGGCCATATGTTTTGCTGCCGTGGTTTTTCCTGTCGCCGCTTTGCCGGCAAAACCGAGAATCATGGTCTTCACTCCTGAACAGATTTGTCTGCCTACCGACAGCATTGGTGAGTTTACTCGAATCGGCCGGCAGCATCAATCACAACGGGACGACAGAGGCAGAAAAATACCCGCCCAGCAGGCAGGGGGGCCATGCGCTGCCTGGTTCGACACAACCGGACGCCCGTTAAGGGAGGATTGAGCGGCAGGAAGGTACCAACCGTGCGATGACGGAGCCATGCCCCTCATCGCCGGGGACGAAACATCTTGTCGATTAACTCGGCATCTCTGTTAAAATTGAATGTCATCGTATTTTGCGCGACGGCATGCCTGGCCAAGGGGGACCGCCATGAAAATCCTGTACATCCTCGACCTGATCGGCACTGCCGCTTTCGCCGCCTCAGGTGCCTGGGTCGGCGTGCGCAAGCAGATGGATCTGTTCGGCGTGCTGGTGCTCGGCGTGGTCACGGCGGTCGGCGGCGGCACCCTGCGCGACCTGCTGCTGGGTGATATCCCCCCCTTCTCGCTTCAGGACGAGGCCTATATCTATATTGCCCTGGGCGTGTCGCTGGTCGTCTTCGCCAACCGTGAACGGTTCCAGGCGTTCGAGAAACCGCTGCTCTATTTCGATGCCATCGGACTCGGCACCTTCCTGGTGATCGGCACGACCAAGGCCCTCGAATTTCAGATGGGGCTGCTCAGCGCGGTGCTCATGGGCGTGATGACCGGCACTGCCGGCGGCATCATCCGTGACATCCTCGCCAACCAGGTGCCGCTTATCCTGCGGCGCGAGATTTACGCGTCCGCGTGTTTCGCCGGCGGTGCCCTGCTGGTCGTTCTCAAGCAGGCCGGCGCCGGCAGAATTTCCTCCGCCCTGCTCGCGGCAGGGACGGTGATCGCCGTCCGCCTGCTGGCAATCCGCTATGACTGGGGCCTGCCAAAATCCTAAGCCACGGCGCCGGACGCAGGCAGCCTGCGGAACCGGGTCAACACGTTTTGCCGAATCGAGTCCACGGAAAGGAGAGGCCAATGCCCTACGTCAACATCAAGCTGACCCGCGAACAGGAGCCGATCACGGCAGAACAGAAGACCGCACTGATCAGGGGGGTGACCGACCTGCTGGTCGAGGTCGTCAGGCGCGGTCCGAAAACCACCGTGGTGGTGATCGATGAGATCGATACCGACAACTACGGCATCGGCGGCGAAACGGTCACCGTGCTGCGTGGCCAGAAACGCTGAACCTTAGGTTCCTGCCTGGCTCGCCGAGATTTTCGTTGCGGGTGGGACAGGTGAGACCTGCGAAACGAGCGCAGGACCTGGCGACATGCTCGACAAGCTGCTTCTGCATCTGCGCAGAGAGCCCCGGGCGGCCAAGCACGCCATTCGGCAATTTTCTCAGGAGATCGAGTTGAACTGTTCCTCTTCGGGTTTTAAACTGAAGGGTGAGTGAAACGGAAACCATGCTCTCTCAACCCCAAGGAGCTTTGAACATGAAACCACTGTCCGGAAAAACAGCCCTGGTCACCGGCGGCACTCGCGGCATAGGTTCAGCCTGTGCCCACTTTCTCGCTAACGCCGGAGCCGACATTGCAATTACTTACAGCGCCTCCGCAGAAGCCGCCGCCAAGGTGGTCGGCGAGCTTGAAAAACTCGGTGTCAAGGCGAGCGCCTACCAGGCTGACGCCGCAGCGCCCGAGGACCTGCCCGGCGTTGTCGCCCAGATCGTAGCCGACTTGGGGCTGATCGACATCCTGGTCAACAACGCCGGCACCTTTGCCGGGGGCATGGTCGGCGAAATCGACGATGCCGACTATCGCCGCATCATGACCATCAATGTGGATGCGGTCTTCAGCATGACCCAGGCGGTGCTTAAAGCCATGCCGGATGGCGGCCGTATCATCAATATCGGCAGCGTTCTCGGCGAACGGGCCACCACGTCCGGGTTAAGTATCTACAACGCGAGCAAGTTCGCCGTCGCCGGTTTGACGCGGAGCTGGGCCAAGGACCTGGGCCCACGGAAGATCCTGGTCAACGACGTTCAGCCGGGCCCGATCAACACCGAAATGAACCGGGAGGACGGCCCCAACTCCGACTACATGCGCAGCAACACGGCACTCGGGCGCTACGGCCAGCCCGATGAGGTCGCCGCACTGGTTGCCTTCCTGGCCGGCCCGGAGGCGTCCTACATCACCGGAGCCACAATCAATGTCGATGGCGGCTGGAACGCCTAGGAGCCGCCCATGAGCGACCTGACGAGCAAACTTAAGCCCACGGCCTGCAAAACAGGCCCCTGCCCTTCAATCCGTTACCTGCTTGAGCCGGTGGAGAAAGATCTGGGAGGCTTTTCGGTGCGTCGCCTGCTGCCGGCAGCCGGGCTGAAATCGGTCGGGCCCTTCGTCTTCTTCGATCACCTCGGCCCGGCCTGGTTC
>JAHEEU010000146.1 GCA_024640545.1 Geobacteraceae bacterium | reverse complement strand
CCGCACGCTGGGCAGCTGGAGACGAAAGTGACCAGCGTGAAGCTGGCGCCGCACCCCTGGCAGACCGTCGCCAAGCCGCCGCCAGGCAAGGCTTGATCGCGCAACGACCCGCCGTGCGCCTTACAGACGAATTCCACCAGTTCCCTACCTTCGGCAAAAGGGCCGGCACTACTGCCGTGATTCGTACAACATCCCATTGATTGCGCTCCTTGTCTTGTGTGGTTATGGCGGCCCGATCAGGCCGGCGTCATTCAGCCAGGCGATTCCGCTCACTCGCGGGACTGGCCCTCGTACTCTTCAACCATCTTGCGGTATTTCTGTTCAAGGCCGGGAGTTCGTGCTTCGGCTGCCCGGTAGCCTGTCAGCATGGCGTCGCGCACCTCTTCCGGTAATACGCGTTCCGCCAACGGGTAGAGGATGCCATCCTCCTTTTCAATGTGTCCGCGCAGCAGAGCGGCATAAGCCCTGGCGTGCTCGATAATGACGATGCTCTGGCCGGTGTTGCCGTCGAGAGCTTTCTGGGCGGCTTCTTCCATGGCGCGGACGTGGGCGCGGCCCTGGTCGTGCTCCATGTGCATGGCCTCGATCGGCGACTGTTTCTCCGGCATGCCGTTCTTGACCAGCGCAGTGAAGAGCACGTCCTCTTCCTTGGCATGGTGAAATCGGTCGGCGTAGCTGCGGATGAAATCCGCCGCGTCGAGGTAGAATTGCCAGTTGCGGAATCTGCCGGCTTCGAGCAGCGCGGTGTTGCGTTCCACCAGGGTGATCATGCGCAGGATCAGCTTGTGTTCGTCAACCATCACCTGGGTTACGTTGCTTTTCATCTCAGCTCTTCCTCTCGCCGGTGATGCCGATAAAGACCATTTCGAGGGGGACATCCTTGCCGGCTTGTGAGCTCATACGGGTGCTCCTTCTGTGATGTTGTGTGCGTGGAGGTAATCATTGATTTCCTGTTCGATCTGCGCTTCGATCTGGTCGCCGAGTGCGTGAATCGAGACGACATCCTTGACCAGGCAGATACCGACGCCGCAGGTCGTGCAGCCGATATCGTATTTCTCGAGGATTTCGCCGATGACGGGGTGTTCTGCGATCACTTTGTTGATGGCCTGTTCGCCGATGACGTTTGGGATGTTCATACTGCCTGGCTCCTTTTGTTGCGATTGTTGAGCAGAGCTTACGATTTTCATTGCCATGAGAACATGACCGAGGTCAAAATATGACAAATTCAGTTAGTATTCCAGGGCCTCCTGAAGAAATGCAGTCGTTTGGTCGCCGAACGCCAGCATCGTTCCGTCATAATTCAGGCAAATAAGCGAAACGTGAGGACTGACGAATAGACCAGGGCACGAAAGCGCTCCTTCATGAACAGGCGTGGCGGCCTTCATACTCCGGGCTGATGGTCAGGCTCCGCTTGAGACCTTTTCCCTTGGATTAAGGAGTATAAAACATGCCAACTAGCTGTTTTGACTTGCCTGTGGCAAGTTCTTTCGCAATGCGTTGATTTTCGGTTTACAAGTCAATATGTGGTAGCGTATTATTGTCACCCTACAATATATAGTGGTCTTTTGCGGTCGTGGGGAGCCCCGCGGCATGATAATGTGGATTCCCACCCGTTTCGGGCAGGGCTTGGAGTGAAGAAAAAGGACAGGGACGAGATGTCAGGAAATGTGATCAAGAAAACCGCGGAGACGACGGAAATCCCCTGGCAGGAGGCCTCGCGGGATATCTGGGACAGCAAGTATCGACTCAAGGATGCCGCCGGCCGGCCGGTCGACGCCGACCTGCATGCAACTTACCAGCGGGTTGCCAGGGCATTGGCGGCCGTTGAAGCAGACGACAAGCTGCAGCGGCACTGGTTCGAGCGCTTTCTCTGGGCCCTGGAAAACGGGGCCATCCCGGCCGGTCGCATCACCTCCAATGCCGGGGCGCTCGCGCACAAGCCGGCAACCTCGACGATCAACTGCACGGTTTCCGCAACGGTCGGGGACTCGATGGACGACATCCTGGCCAAGGTTCACGAGGCCGGGCTGACCCTCAAGGCGGGCTGCGGCATCGGCTACGATTTTTCGACCCTGCGGCCGCGCAATGCCTTCGTCAACGGCGCCGGGGCCAACACCTCCGGACCGCTGTCGTTCATGGACATCTACGACAGCATGTGCCGGACCGTCGCTTCGGCCGGAGGCCGGCGCGGGGCGCAGATGGCGACTTTCGACATCTCCCACCCGGACGTTCTGGAATTCATCAAGGTCAAGCGCGAGAACGGCCGCCTGCGTCAGTTCAACCTGTCGCTGCTGATCACCAACGAATTCATGGAAGCCGTCAAGCAGGATGCCGAGTGGCCGCTCTGTTTCCCGCTGAGTGCCAAGGAAGTCGAGCGTGACGGGCTGGACCTGCAGGACCCGACCCTGGTCCTCTGGAAGGACTGGCCGGTCAAGCGTGATTACGTGCAGAACGAAGTCGGCCAGGTGGCCTGCAGGATTTATCGCACGATCCGCGCCAAGCAGTTATGGAACGTGATCATGGCCTCCACCTACGATTTCGCCGAGCCGGGCTTCATCCTGATCGACAAGGTCAACGAGATGAACAACAACTGGTTCTGCGAGGAGATCCGCGCCACCAACCCCTGCGGTGAGCAGCCGTTGCCCCCCTACGGCTCCTGTCTGCTCGGTTCGATCAACCTGACCCGCTTCGTCGAGGATCCCTTCACCGCCGAGGCCCGTTTCAACTGGGAGCGTTTCCGCGAGGTGGTTGCCGTCTTCACCCGCATGCTCGACAACGTCGTGGAGATCAACGGGCTGCCCCTCGAGGAGCAGCGCCGTGAAATCTTCGGCAAACGCCGCCATGGCATGGGCTACCTGGGGCTTGGTTCGACCATCTCCCTGCTTGGCATGAAATACGGTGATGCCGCTTCGATCGCCTTCACCGAGGAAGTCACCTTGCAGATGGCGCTGGCCGGCTGGGAACAGTCTCTGTCCCTGGCCCGTGAAAAAGGCCCGGCCCCAGCCCTGGTCGAGGAGTACACCGTCACCGCCGAGATGCTGCGCAAGCGGCCGGAGATGGCGGCTGACGGTATCAATGTCGGTGACCGTGTCCCTGGCCGCATCCTGCACACCCGCTACAGCCGCTACATGCAGCAGCTGGCGGAAAAGGCCCCGGAGCTGGTGGCTGAGCTGGCCGAAACCGGAGCACGCTTCACCCATCACAGCTCGATCGCACCGACCGGCACCATCTCGCTGTCGATCGCCAATAACGCCTCCAACGGCATCGAACCGAGCTTTGCGCATCATTACGCACGCAACCTGATCCGTCCGGGGAAAAAGAGCAAGGAGAAGATCGACGTTTTCTCCTACGAGCTGCTGGCCTATCGCGAGCTGGTCAATCCCCTGGCGATGCCGGGCAGCACCGACCCGAACAAACAGCTGCCCGGAAATTTCATCACCTCGGAGGACATCTCCCCCCGTCAGCATGTCGACATTCAGGCTGCTGCGCAGAAGTGGATCGACTCGTCGATCTCCAAGACCGCCAACGTACCGAGCGACTACCCCTATGCTGATTTCCAGGATATCTACCTGTATGCCTACCAGCAGGGGCTGAAGGGCTGCACGACTTTTCGCTACAATCCCGAGGCCTTCCAGGGCGTGCTGGTCAAGGAGAAGGACCTGGCGGAGACGGTCTACCACTTCGCCCTGGTCGACGGCACGGTGGTCGAGGCCCGGGGCAACGAAGAGATCGAGTACGACGGCGAAATCCACACCGCAGCCAATCTGTTCGACGCCCTCAAAGAGGGTTACTACGGCAGGTTGTAACAAGGAGCAGAATCAATGACCAAGAAGATCGACAAGAAGATCGTTGCCTACGAGGTCGTCAATCTCGACGAGCAGCGTAAAAAAGCCGAACAGGTCGAGCGGGAGCAGATCGAGGACATGCACGAGAGCGTCGAACGCCCGGAGATGCTGGTGGGGGCGACCTACAAGATCAAGACGCCGCAGAGCGAACATGCCCTCTATGTCACCATCAACGACATGGTGCTCAACCACGGGACTCCGCACGAAACCCGGCGCCCCTTCGAGATATTTATCAATTCCAAGAACATGGCCCACTTCCAGTGGGTCGTGGCGCTGACCAGGGTTATCTCGGCCGTGTTCCGCAAGGGCGGCGACGTCACCTTCCTGGTCGAGGAGATGAAGGCGGTGTTCGACCCCCAGGGAGGCTATTTCAAGCCGGGCGGACGCTTCATGCCCTCGATCGTTGCCGAAATCGGCTTCGCCCTGGAAAGGCACATGAAGATGATCGGCCTGCTCGAGGAAGTGCAGATGCCGGAAGCCCAAAGGGAGATGCTGCTGGCCAAGCGGGCGGAATACGATACATTGAAAGGCGGGCCGCAGAGTGTTGAGGAAGGGGATTTCCCGGCGGACGCCAAGCTGTGCGGCAAGTGCTACACCAAGGCCGTCATTATCATGGACGGGTGCCTGACCTGTCTGAACTGCGGTGATTCCAAGTGCGGTTGAAGGCTGGAGCTTGTCGGGTCAGGAGGAGGTGAAGATGACGACTTTAAACTGGGACCTGCGCTGGATGGCGCTGGCCCAATTCATCGCCACCTGGAGCAAGGACCGGGGCAGGAAGGTCGGCGCGGTGATCGTCGGTCCGGATAACGAGATCCGCTCGACGGGTTATAACGGCATCCCCCGCGGGGTCAATGATGACGTCGAAGAGCGCCACGAAGCCTCAACGGGCGAGAAGTACCTGTGGGTCTCCCATGCGGAACGCAATGCTATCTATAATGCGGCCCTGCTGGGGGTCCCGACCAAGAACTGCACCATCTACCTCCCCTGGTACCCCTGTATCGAATGCGCCAAGGCCGTCGTCCAGGCCGGGATCAGCAAGATCGTCTGTTTTGAGCCCGATTTCTCCGACAGCAACTGGGGGAAGGATTTCGAAAAGTCACTGATCATCCTCGGTGAAGGCAACGTGGTGACGAAGTTCATCGACCAGAAAAATTACCTGCAGACCATCCTTAACAGGGAAATCCTCGTCGGCAATGTCCCGGTCGGGCCCTGCGCCTGAAATCCTGGGCCACGCCGCTTCTCCAGCCAAACACCCTCAGAATGAAAAAATCATGGCCGCCCGGATTGCTCGCCGGGCGGCCAGATTTTTTGCCCGCGTCATATTTACAGGCCGAGGTCTTCGTCGATCAGAACAATTTTGATCCGACCTTTGGGAAAGCATTTCTCGATCAGCGACCAGCTGTTGCAGATGCGTTGCGGCGAACTGCAGTCATGGCAGCGGCCTGTCCGGACGCAGGGGGTCTGCATGCCGTGGCGCCTGCTGTTGAGCGGTGCGGCAATCGTACGCACGCGCTCCATTCCTGCAGGGATATCGGGCACGATCTTGTTCCTCCCCGCAAAGATGACGACCTTTTTCGGTCCGAAAGAAAGCGGCGCGGTCCGGTTGCCGATCATGTCGAGATTGACCAGCTTGCCATCGAGGGTCACGGCGTTGGCGCCGGTGAGGAACAGGTCGGTGAGCAAAGCCTGCCGTCTGCGTTCGATCAACACCTTTCTTTCGATTCCGGGCTCAAAAGTGGCGATGACCTGAACGCCTTTGTGTCGGGACAGCTCGTCCAGGACCCCCGTAGCAGCCATGGTCATGGAATCCCCCCAGGCAAGGGTCCGCACCTTGAGTTGCGGCAGGATTCCCTCGAAAAACAGGGCCGAGGCGTGAGCGGAGTCCCTGGCGATGAAGGCATCGAAGCCATTGGCGGCTAGAGCATTCCTGCAGGCCTGCAGTTGGTTGGCGGTTCGGGTCATGAGGCTGCGTCTCTTTCGGTTGTTCTGGTCAGTTTAAGAGGGAGCATACCAGTTGCGCTTTGCCCTGGCAAACGGTCAGCAAAGTGAGCCCCTTGCGTAGCCGGATTGATGAAAAACTTCGCGACTCCTGCTTTGTGGCGGGCCACGTCTGCTCTCTCTGGATTGGTGCTGGTTATCGACCGCAGGCGGGGGTGGCTGGTCGGATCCCGGGGAAGGTTGAAAGGGAGCTTTTAATTAAAACCTATAATGAGATTATTTTCAATCTAGAAAATGCAGGAGACCTCAGGTAAAAAGCCGGGGAAATGCCAACGCCACAGGAGGCTCCGTAAAATATGAATGCCGAAGCTTTGATCAACGTCAGTCAAGCGGTCACTCACGGCAGTACGCGTCAGGTCCGGAACCTGAAGAACCGTAGACAGGGTATCGTTGTGGGTTGTGAAGGCGGCGAACTCAAGGTCAGGGTGGGCCAGGACCTGGAGATCTGGTCCTGCGAGGATTGCGAATAACCCACCACTTGCTGACTGTCCGGCCCATTCTCTGTTCGCCGGCACGGAACCGTATGGCGTCTACTCAGGGCAGGCGGCGGGATGCCGCTGGTAGGGCGCGGTGGTATAGCTGTAGAAGCGTAGGCGTCCTTCGAATGCGAGCAGGTCCGATAGCCGGTCGCGGTTGACGGGATGGTCCACCCGGCGGCGGGCCTCGGTCTCTGTAAACCAGGCCACTTCGGGTGTTTCTGGACTCGGTGTCGGTACCCCTGCAGCAAAGTCGGCGACGAAGCCGTGGATCAGCGCCGGCGGAGTGCTGAGTTTAGACCAGACCGCCGCGGCTAGCGGCGCGCTGATGGTGACCCCGGTTTCTTCCCGCACTTCGCGGTGCAGGGCGGCAATCAGGGCCTCTCCCTCCTCCACGCGGCCCTGCGGCAACTCCCAGCCGCGTCTTTCATGCCGCACCAGCAGGATGTCGCTCCGGGTGTTGCGCACCAGGCAGCTGACGACCAGTATGTGTCGAGGATGAGACACTTAACCTCCGCAACCGGTGATGTTCTGTTCGATGCCTCTGCCGGAAATTCTCCCCGGGCCATCCAGGGCGGTTCAGGGCAGAGGGATAAACTCGGTTTCCCCGGGAACTTTCGGGAATCGTCCTGCCTGCCAATCCTGCTTGGCTTTTTCGATCAACTCCTTACGGGACGCCACCAGGTTCCACCAGATGGTGCGCTTGCCCAGGGGCCGCCCGCCGATGATGACCAGCCGGGCGTCCTGCCCGGCGATGAGTTCGATGCCGGGGGTGCGGTCGAAGACCGTCATGGTATGCAGCGGCAGTTGCGTGCCTGCTGTTGTGAGCTCTCCCGCGACCAGGTAGACGGCGCGTTCCTGGATGTGGTCGGGCAGGGTGATCGTGGCACCGGCTGGCAGGTTTACCTCGACATAGAGCGTCGGTGACCAGGTCTTGACCGGCGAAGTGAGGCCGAAGGCCTCACCGATCATCACCCGTACGGACCTTCCGCCTTCGATCTTCTCAGGAAGTGCAGCCGCATCATAATGGAAAAACGCCGGATCGGTCTCTTCCTCTTCAGCGGGGAGCGCCACCCAGAGCTGCAGAGCATGTAAGGTGTGCCCCTGCGCGCGCATTTCCGGAGGCGTCCGTTCGGAATGCACGATACCGCGGCCGGCCGTCATCCAGTTGATCGCCTGCGGGCGGATCGGCTGGACGCTGCCAAGGCTGTCGCGATGCAGGATCTCACCCTCGAAGAGGTAGGTGATGGTGGCCAGGCCGATATGCGGGTGCGGTCGGACATCGACTCCCTGGCCCGGTTTGAACCAGGCCGGGCCGAGGTGATCGAAGAAGACGAAGGGCCCGACCGATTTCAGCCCGGCTGCCGGCAGCAGGCGACGCACCGAAAAGCCTCCCAGATCTTTCTCCACCGGCTCAAGCAGG
>JAHEEU010000145.1 GCA_024640545.1 Geobacteraceae bacterium | reverse complement strand
AGCACATCGTCCTCAAGGGGGAAATCCCCTCGCCGCTGTCTCCACCAGCCGGCTGCGTGTTTCACACGCGCTGCCCCTATGCCAATGAACGCTGCAAGACCGAAGTCCCTCGGCTGAGAACGTTGGACGATGGCCGCCAGGCCGCATGCCACGGGATCGAGGAGGGGCGGGTCTGATTGATACGGGGTGTATTTCCCCAGTCCCCAAAACGCCCGGGCGATCAGCAATGATCCGCACGGGTTCTCTGCCTTCTCCAGCAGGAGGGCCTGGTTGCCCTTGAAACGGGTCTTTGTCCGGTGTCTGAGCGACTTGGCGGCCTCAGCACATTTTTGCCGGCCATTGGCCGGTAATTTTTTGTAAAAAACCACTCAATTTCTGATAAACTGAAAAAAATTGTTATGCAGGCATGTGGGTTTTCACCACTTACGATGATATAAACAGGCACCGACCCGGTCCTTGCTGCACGCGTGTGGCCGGCCGGTTGTGTGCTGTACTCCTCCGGGAGGCCTTCTGGGTCTGTCCGGTTATTCGTTGAGCGGTTTGCTGCCGTCGCAGCAGCAGGGTTTTTCTCCAAACAGAGGGAGGTCGCATATGCAAAAACTGATTCGTATCGAACCGGCCAAATGCGTTGGCTGCAAGACCTGTGAACTGGCCTGTTCTTTCAAAAACACGGGCGAGTTCGCTCCCAGTCGCACACGCATCTACAACGAAGTCTTTCTCGAGGAAGCCAAGTTCATCACTGTGACCTGCATGCAGTGCGACGAACCCTGGTGTGAGAAGGCCTGCCCCAAGACCGCCATCACCAAGAACATGGCAAGCGGAGTCGTCACCGTCGATGATGTCAAGTGCGTCGGCTGCCGGACCTGTGTCAGCGCCTGCCCCTTCGGCATGATCAAGTACGTGGACAGCACCGGCAAGGCGGACAAGTGCAACCTCTGCGGCGGGGACACCCCCGAGTGTGTGGCTTTCTGCCCGACCCAGTGCCTGACCCTGGGCGAGGAGGACAAGCCGCTGCGGCAGAAAGTGCTGCGTTTCGTCAACACGATGAAAAACGGGCAGATGGAGGTTTGATATGAGCAAGGGATATCAAGGCAGAGTATTGCGTGTTGATCTGTCGGCCGGCACCTGCAAGACCGAGGCAATCAACGCTGAGTGGGCCAAGTCCTACCTCGGCGGACGCGGTCTGGCTTCGAAATACCTGGTCGAGGAAGTTTCTCCCGAGGTCGATGCGATGAGCCCGGAGAATAAGCTGATCATGGCCACCGGGCCCCTGACCGGCACCTACGGCGCGGCCAACGGCCGCTACATGGTGGTGACCAAGTCGCCGCTCACCGGCACCATCGCCAGTTCCAATTCCGGCGGCTATTTCCCCAGTGAGTTGAAATACGCCGGCTTCGATATGATCATCTTCGAAGGCAAGGCGACCAAGCCGGTCTACCTGCAGATTCGCGATGGTGAGGCCGAACTGGTCGGTGCCCTGCATCTCTGGGGGAAAACGACCAATGACACGGAAGATGCGATCCGCAACGAGTTCCACGGCGATGCCAAGGTCGCCTGCATCGGGCCGGCCGGCGAGAACGGCGTGTTTTTCGCCAATATCATCAACGACAAGCACCGGGCCGCCGGGCGCAGTGGCGTCGGCATGGTCATGGGCAGCAAGAACCTCAAGGCGGTTGCCGTGCGCGGCACCGGCGGAGTAAGGGTCGCCGACCCCAAGGCCTACCGGGATGCCGCGCTCGAATCCTACGGTTTGTTAAAAGAGAATCCGGTCACCGGCGAGGGCCTCGGTGCCCTGGGTACGGCGGTGCTGGTCAATGTCATCAACCAGAGTGGCGCCCTGCCGACGCGCAACGCCCAGTCCGGGACCTTCGATGGTGCGGAGAAGATCTCCGGCGAAACCCTGGCCGCAACCTATCTGAAACGCAACAAGAGCTGCATGGGCTGCATCATCGGCTGCGGTCGCGTCACCAAGCTGTCCGACGCCAAGTACTCCGGTGACGGTGAAGGCCCCGAGTACGAGTCTCTCTGGGCTCTTGGCGCCGCCTGCGGGATCTCGGACCTGGCCGCGATCACCAAGGCCAACTACATCTGCAACGAGTACGGCATGGACACCATTACCGCCGGTTCAACGGTCGGCTGTGCCATGGAACTCTTCCAGAAAGGCCTGATCAGCGAAAAAGAAGCCGGGATGTCCCTGGAGTTCGGCAACGGCGAGGCACTGGTCAAGCTGATGGAGATGACCGGCAAGGGCGAGGGCTTCGGCAAGAAGATCGGTCTCGGCTCCTACCGGCTGGCCGAGAGCTACGGCCGGCCTGAACTGTCGATGTCGTCCAAGAAGCTGGAATTCCCCGCCTACGATCCGCGCGGCGTGCAGGGAATGGGGTTGGAGTACGCGACCAGCAATCGCGGCGCCTGCCATGTCCGCGGCTACCTGATCTCGCCGGAAATCCTCGGTATCCCTGAGAAACTCGATCCGCACGTGACCGAGGGCAAGGCGACCTGGTTGAAGATCTTCCAGGACTTTACCGCGGTGGTCGATTCGGCCGGCGTCTGCCTGTTCACCACCTTCGGCATCGGCGTACCGCAGTTCGCCAAGTTCTGCAACGCAGCCAACGGCACCAGCATGAACGACGAAGACCTCCTGGCGGCTGGCGACCGGATCTACAACCTCGAGCGGATGTTCAACCTCAAGGCGGGCATCGACCCGTCCCAGGACACCCTGCCGAAGCGTATCCTCGAAGAGCCATTACCCGACGGCCCGGTCAAGGGAGATGTGTGCAGGCTGTCGGAGATGCTTCCGGACTACTACAAGGAACGCGGCTGGAGCGCCAAAGGGATACCGACTGAAGCGAAGCTGCAGTCCCTCGGGCTGGCTTAGCCTCCCCAGGCTCCTGAACGGGAGAGGGGCCCGCACCCGTGCGGGCTCCTCTCTGTTTTTGAAAAGAGGTGGCGCATGGCAGAGACTTACCAATACGTCGTTATCGGCAACAGCGCCGCGGGGCTGCAGGCGTTGCGCACCTTGCGCAAGCATGACCGCGACTCCTCCGTGGCGATCATCGACCGCGAAGATCATCCCGCTTATTCCCGGGTATTGACCCCTTACTATGTCGGTGGCAAGACCGGTCGGGACAACCTGTTCATCGTCGATCGTGACTACTATCGTCGCGAGAAGATTACGACCCTGTTCGGATGCAACGTGGTTGCTCTCGATGCCGATGGCCACCGGTTGGAGATGGCAGACGGGCGGCAGGTCACTTTCGGCAAGCTGCTGCTGGCGATCGGTGCGGAGGCGCGCAGCCTGGCGGTGACTTCCGATCGGGCCTGTACCCTGCGGCATATGGCCGACGCCGAAAAGCTTGAAGCCCTCATGCAGAACGCCCGCAGCATCACAGCGATCGGCGCGGGCCTGGTCAGCCTGCCGCTGCTCTCTCATGCGCCTGAATCCGCGGAGAAACACCTGGTGGTCGGGTCCAACCGGATCTTCAGCCGGGTGGTTGACCCGGAAGCCTCGGCGATTCTCGAGGAGCGGTTTCGCAAAAGCGGACTGCAGCTGCACAAGCAGAACGATATCGTGGCAATCGACGAAGATGAACGGCTGCAGCTCACCCTGGCGTCCGGTGGCCGCCTGATCACCGACATGCTGATCATCGGCAAGGGCGTGACCCCGAACACCCAGCTGGCCCGCGACGCCGGCTTGCGGGTGCACGACGGCATCCTGGTCGATGACTACTGCTGCACCAGCCACGCCGACATCTACGCCGCCGGCGATGCTGCGGAATGCAAGGATTTCGTAACCGGCGAGCCAACCATCCAGGGGAATTGGATGACCGCCGTGGAGCAGGGGGAAAATGCTGCCCTCAACATGCTGGGCATGACCTGCGCCTACGAGGGGAGCCTCAAGAACAACATCACCGAAGTCTTCGGCGTGGATATCGCCGCCATCGGCTACTGCCAGGATGACGCTTCGCAGACCGCAAGCACCTTCGATGCAGGCACCGGCCGCTACCGCAAGATATTTCTCAATGCACGGCGTCGGGTGATCGGCGCGGTCCTGATCGGAGAGACCAATGATGCGGGCCTCTACTATCAGTGGATTCGTACCCACAGTGCCTTCCCCGGCGAACAGGCGCTGCATAGAACCAACACCTATGCCAGCTTCCTGCAGAGGCTGGCATAGGGCAACCCCTGGTGCGCAGGAGGGATGAGGGATGCTGCAGCTTCAGTTTTTCGGCCTGATCCGGATTCTGCTAAAGCGGGAGGCTATGGAACTCGCCTGGGCTGAAGGCGACACGGTCCAACGGGTTCTTGACCGGGCCCAGGACCAGGTTGGGACCGCCTTTGTTCACAAGCTACTCGATGACCTGGGAACGCCCCGCTCAGGCACCATCATCCTGGTCAACCGCCGGAACATCGCGCACCTGAAGGGGTTGCAGACGCCTCTGGCCGATGGCGATACGCTGGCTTTCTTCCCGCCGGGGGCCGGAGGATGAGCTTGGCCGCCGAGCAGCGTTATGCCCGCCAGGTCCTGCACTGGGGGGGGGAGAAACAGCGGCAGATCGAACAGTCCTCCCTGCTGGTTGCCGGGGTTGGCGGCCTCGGGGCGACGGTCAGCCAGCTGCTGGTTCGGGCCGGGATCGGTCGTCTCTACCTGGTTGATGACGGTGTTCTCGACTGGCCCGACCTTAACCGGCAGACCCTCTACGGCGAGAAGGACATCGGCCGGGCCAAGCTGCCCCTGGCCAGGGAACGCCTGAACCAGATCAACTCAGCGACCCGGATCAGCGAACTTGCCGGTAGGATCGATGGTGCTTTCCGGGTCCCGTCCGAGGTGAATGGCGTGGCCGACTGCCTGGACAACTACCGGAGCCGTTTCAGCCTCTATCGGGCCCTCGCGGCGGGCACCTACTTCGTGCATGGCGGACTGAGCGGTGACAACGGCCAGGTGCTGACCCTTCTGGCCGGGAAGTCGCAGCCTTTCGACGAAATCTTCGCCGGTGCCGTACAGCCTGAGGGGAGCATCCCGGTGACGCCCGACAGTGTCGTGGTCATCGCCGGACTGATGGTCAACGAACTGTTTAACGTGCTCTGGGGGACGCCGAAACTGCTCGATCGCTGCCTGGTCGTCGGCCTGGCAGATTTCAGTATGGCGTTCCTCGAGATCTAGCTGACCCTGCGGCCGGCATGGAAACTGGCCGTTGCCGCACGGTCTGTCAACAAACCCGTTCAGCAGACCCCGAAAATTCCAGCAGGCAAGCCATCGGGCCAGGCGAAAACCCCGGCGGATCTCCCTCGTCAGGTTCCGGCGCGAGGCCGCCGTCGCATGCCTTCAGGGCTCAGCAGGGCGGGGCGGGCAACTGCTGAGGTGCGCAGTCACGGACCGCCCTTTACCGGATGCCGCAACGCAGCTGGAGGAGTCCTTAGGTGACCGGTTGAGCCAGCGGAGGTGATTTGTGGCAGCTGCTTACCGCGACGCCGCTGAAAACCAGGCCGCATGCCAGCCATTGAGATGTGTTGAGAGTTTCCCCCAGGACCAGCATGCCGAGCAGGACGCTGAACACCGGGATCAGGTTGACGTACCCGGCGGCCTGGCTGGCAGGGACGCGGCTTACGCTGAAATTGTAGCAGCCGTAAGCGCCCAGGGTGATGAAGGTGCCGAGGTAGACGACCGCCAGCAGGGGCCCGGTGTCCCAGTTGGCCGGAAAACCGACCTCCGGAAGGAGCAGGAAGGGAAAGAAGAACAGGCTGCCGACAAACGCCTGGAAGGCGGTCAGGAAGAGCGGTGGGTAGTTACTGGTCAGATGTTTGAGCGAGACCGTATAGCCGGCAGCGCAAACCATGGCCAGGAATTCGCAGAAGTTGCCCAGCAGGGGGCTGGGGGCGCTCAAGCTGGTGTCGCTGGCCAGGCCCAGCCATCCGGCGCCGATAATCGCCAGCATGAACCCTGCCAGGGTCTGGCGGCTGATCTGCTCCTTCAGCAGCGTCCAGGCCAGGATCGCGACCAGCAACGGCAGCATTGCGGTGATCATGCCGGCCTGAGAGGCGCTGGTCAGTTCCAGGGCCTTGGCCTCGAAAATGAAATAGAGGCACGGCTCGCAGACGGCCATGATCAGGAGATATTTGAGGTCGCGGCGGCGCCAGTTGAGTTTGCGGAACGACGGCACGAAGATGATGAAACAGAGACTGGCAATGAACATCCTGCCGAAGATCACCTGCATCGGGTGGTAGCCTCGGAAGGCCAGCTTAAGTGCAACAAAGGAGCTGGCCCAGAGCAGCATGGCCAGGACCAGGCTGAAAACAGGCAGCAGTCGTCGGGTATTCTCCGTCACAGGCAACTCCGGATCTTTCGGTGTACTTCGTCAGCCCCCTGAGCGGATTCGGCTGTGGTCCCAGCCGTCCTTTGTAGTTGCATTGCCGACGGAAGACAACAAGAATATCGGGCCGCAGGGCTGATACGGACATTTTTACTGACACGAGCCGCCTCGTCATGTTACATAACCGGCGTTTTCCAAAGACTTAGGTAAGAAGCAAGATGACCAAGCTCACCGACAAAGGTCGCGGTATCCGCGACATGTTCGACCGGATTGCACCGCGCTACGACCTGCTTAACCGGGTCTTGTCCCTCGGCATAGATCGGCGCTGGAGGCATTTCGCGGTCCGGCAACTGGAGATACCGTCTGGCGGCATGGTCCTGGATATCGCAACCGGTACCGGCGATGTGGCGCTGGAGATCGGTCGGCAGACGGATGACTCGGTCAAGATCGTCGGCTCAGATTTCACCCAGGGCATGCTGGTCATCGGCCGGGACAAGATCGCCTCCTCCCCTTTTCGGGACCGGATTCTGCTGGTGAATGCTCCCTGCGAGGCGATGCCCCATCCGGACTGCATCTTTGACGGGATTACCATTGCTTTCGGTATCCGCAACGTGGTCGATCGGCAGCAGGGGCTGTGCGAGATGGCCCGCGTGCTCAAACCGGGCGGTCGGGCCGTGATCCTCGAGTTTGCGACACCGCGCAACCGATGCTTCCGGGCGGTCTATTACTTCTATTTCCGCCGGGTTTTGCCTTGGCTGGGCGGCCTGTTCTCACAGCGCAGCGCCTACCAGTACCTGCCTGATTCCGTTCTGGAATTTCCTGATCGCGAAGCATTCAAAGGGATGATGGAGCAGGCCGGTTTTGCCGATATCAAGATCTTTGATCTGACCGGTGGCATCGCCGCCGTACACGTCGGAACACGCGCTGCCTGATACTCCCTCTTCCCTCAAAGCCATTTAATCGACGTGAGGTTTAATTTCCCGCAGTTTGCTGTGCCAAGCATTGATTGCCACGGGTCCGTTTAGTCTTCATCCCGGGACCAGGATAAAAACTGCCGGTTCTTTAACATAAAAATAGGTTTACCGCAGAAATGCAAGGGTTGCAGTGGGAAAGTTCATAAAACTTTATAAAATATCAAGAACTTGGCATTGCTCTCTGCGTCTCCGCGTGTTTGCGTTAGTCGGTGGCTTAAGTTTTGTTGTGCTTTTGTTGGGGTTATAGGCTCGAAACTATTTAGGGCTGCTTTCCCCTCCCCAGAGAATCTGCGGGTCTTCAAAAAGCTTGAAAGGCAACTGCAGACTGCGCTTGAGCAGGCCGATGGTCGGATCGGTGAGCGTATCCAGCGGCATGGCCTCGACGGAGACGTCGTCGGTCGTGCCCTTGATGCTAAAGTGCGCGGTAAGGAGCGCCCGGTCGTCTCCGGTCAGCAGCCATCCGGCAACCGGGATGTGTGACACGATCTTGTCCACCGTGCCAAGGGGGTGAATGGCCAGGTTCAGGTCGAGCTGCTTGTTCACCAGGTTCAATTGGCCGG
>JAHEEU010000144.1 GCA_024640545.1 Geobacteraceae bacterium | reverse complement strand
AACGGGTTGATGGGCCGCTTGCGAAACGAAGTTGACTCAAAGCGTACCAGAGGAGCCTGAGCCCGGCAAATGCGGCAGGGTCGTGATCGGGCCCGGAGAGGCGGCCAGGCCCGTTTGAGCAAAAATTGTGAAATGTGTAGACCTGACCCCTGAGCACGGGGGTCAGGTGGGGAACTCCTTGGCCTCGGCGGCGGCGACCGCCTGCTGCAGCAGCTCTTCGAGTCCGGTGATGTTGGCCTCGCAGCGTTCGACCATCTCCAAGACACCGCGGGTTTCGGGGTGGGGAGCGATCATGAAGGAGCAGCAGTCCGGGTAAGGCAGGATCGAGTGCTCATAGGTGCCGATCTGCCTGGCGATGGCGATGGTCTCGTCCTTGTTCATCCCGACCAGGGGCGACAGCACCGGCAGGTGCGAAGCGCTCTGGATGCAGTGCAGGTTGTCGAGGGTCTGCGAGGCAACCTGGCCGACCGCGTCACCGGTGACGATCGCTTTGGCGCCCTCCTGCTCGGCCAGCCGGTTGAGGATGCGCATCATGCAGCGTCGATAGATGATCATGCGGTAATCAGCCGGCACGAAGGCGATGATGTGCCGCTGGAGCTCGCCGAAGGGCACCTGGTAGAGGGTCGAGTGCAGCTGGTAGCGGGTCAGCACGTCGACCAGCTTTTCGATCTTGTCGGTGACGCCGCCGGTGAACTGGGTTTCGTTGCGGATATGGCCGAAGATCGCCCGACAGCCGCGCTTCATCAGCATGTAGGCGGCCACGGGGCTGTCGATGCCGCCGGACAGCGAGACCATGACCCGGCCACAGGAGCCCACCGGCAGACCGCCGGGGCCGGCGAACTTGTCGGTGAAGAGGGTCGCCTCCTTGCCGGTCAGTTCGATATAAAGCCAGAGGTCGGGAGCCTTAAGGTCGACCTTCTTCCCTTCCAGGCCGCGCAGCACGGCCCCGCCCACCGCGCGGCTGATCTCCTCGGAGGTCAGCGGAAATTCCTTGTCGGTGCGCTTGGTCTTGACGCCGAAGGTGGTGAAATCGCGCCCGGCGAGGAGATTGACCGCCCGCCCGCCGATGGCGTCGATCTCCTTCGGGGCGCTGTGGCCGAGGGAGAAGTTGACGATCCCCGGGATGCGGCTCAGGATCTCGCAGACCTGCTGCGGATCGGCATCCTCCTCCGGGCGGCAGACCAGTCGCCCCTGGCGTTTGCGCACCTCGCGGACCAGGCCGGCGAGGGCTTCGCGCACGTGTCGTAGCAGGGCGTCCTCGAAATGGCGGCGGTTCTTCCCTTTCAGGGCAATTTCACTGTAGTGAATGACGATACGGTTCATCAGGCTCCTTCATGCCGGCCCGGTCCAATGCGGTCACCTGGCGTCAGACCAGTATACCATCTAGGCAAAAAAAATCGGCAGACCCAGACGAACGCCTGATTGGAAGCAGCCAGCAGCTTTTAGAACCAGTGATTTTCAGGCTTGTGAAATCTCCACGAAACGCTGCACGGCGCTGGGGATGTCGTCCTCGTGGATATTGCCGAACGCCAGGCGCAGATAACCATCCAGGCCGGGGCCGAAGACTTCACCGGGGAGGCAGAGCAGAGAGGCCTGCTCGACTAGTCGGCGGGCGGCCTGGCGGCCGGTGAGCTGCGGCCAGGGGTGACGCACCCAGGCGAAGAATCCACCGCTGGCGACCAGTTGAAAGAGATTTCCCGGAGCGTCGAACAGCTCACGGAAGCGGTCGTGGCGACGCTGCATCATCACCGAATTGGCCGCCACCCAGGCGTCGAGCCGTTCACAGCCGAAGCGTACGGCCTGCTGGGTGATGCGCGGCGCACAGACCACCATGCTGTCCTGCACCTTGAGCGCTTGGTGGATGAAGTCAGGGCCGGCGACCAGCGCTCCGGCACGGTAGCCGGTCAGGGCGAAGGTCTTGCCGAAAGAGGCGATCTGCACGAAATGCCGCTGCCAGTCGGGCTCGGCAAACAATGCGTGGGGCGGCGCACCGTTCGGCAGGAAGGCATTGTAGGTCTCGTCGACGACCAGGGCGATGTCATGCTCCCTGGCCAGTGAGTAGAGCTGCTGCAGGGTTTCGGGCGGGGTAACCGCACCGGTGGGGTTGCTCGGGGTGACCAGCAGGATAGCGCGGGTGCGCGGTGTGATCCGGGCGGCGATGGCGGCAACATCAGGCTGGCCGGCAGCGGCGGCGTCGAAAGGGGCCCAGACGCAGTGGATGCCGAGGGACTGCAGCGCCATCGGGTGGTCGAAATACGCCGGCAGTTGCACGATGACCTCGTCACCGGCCTGGCAGAGCGTCACCATCGCCAGCCAGAACGCCTGGCTGGCACCGATGGTCAGGCAGATTTCATCAGTGCCCGGCCCCGCTCCATAGCGGCGAGCGTACCAGGCGCTGGCCGCGACATGGGCCTCCGGCAGCCCCTCGTCCGGGCTGTAGCGCGAGGTCAGCGGGTCATCGAGCAGGCCGTGCAGGTGGGCTACCAGCTCCGGTGCCGGCGCGTAGTCGGGGACCGCCTGGCAGAGGTCGACCAGCGGCCGGCCAGCCTGCGGCGGCGTCCCGGCCAGCCATGACTTGACCTCGGTAATCGGTGGGTACTGCACTTTGGTGATATATTGGGAAAACTTCATAACGGTTGCGCTCTCCATGTTTATCGGATTCAGGTCGCTGACAGCATTTTCAATCGTTTCTGGCCATGCCGCCGTCCACCGTGACCGTACTATCGGTGACTTGGGAACTGGCCCCTGAGGCAAAGGAGCCGGCCACCAGGGCAGCCTTGCCGATCAATTGCTGATCCACACCAAGCTCCTCACATCGCTGGGAATATCATTCTCAACCAAAAGAGGCTGCTAGTATAACGTCACCGGCATTTGGGTAGAAGACTTTTTGTATCAAAAACCCACCAGCTCGTCGGGTCGCGGGGCCCTTGTCCAAGCAGGCAAACTCTCGTAAATTACCGGGATAAGGGGTCAGGTCTACACATTTCACAAAAAATGCACAAAAAACCCCTTCCGGGAGCATCATGGCCGCAGCAGACGGGCTTGGCTGCGATGAGGTTTGTTGCACAGGGGCGCGCAACCAACGGTCATCTTCGAGAAAACGCCTCTCGGATAGCAAAAAAAATGCATTTTCGGCAGTTTAGACAACGTATTTTTTTTGCTTTCGCGCCAATTACTGGTAATCTTGCCTTTGTCGTGCAAGTTTGTGCACTTCCGTTGCCATCAATTTGACATGGTGTCAGCATTATCAGAACAAACAGACCGTCTTGGATTCTGTGGTTTTCTGCTTTTCGGGCGAACGGGACATGCACAACAAAAAAGGTTCCCACAGGGAAACATGGAGGAAGAGATGGCAGAAGGTACAGTGAAGTGGTTCAACGATGCGAAAGGTTTTGGTTTTATCGAGCAGGACAATGGGCCGGATGTCTTCGTGCATTTTTCCCAGATCTCTGGCGACGGCTTCAAATCTCTCGCCGAAGGGGACCGCGTGAGTTTCGACGTGTCCCAGGGCCAGAAAGGTCCTCAGGCGTCCAATGTACGCAAAATCTGAATAAGTCTCTGCATTGATGACCACAGGGGCCCCGCGGCATTTCGCGGGGCCCCTGCTTTTTTCCAACGCTGTATAGGCAGACTCCTTGAGACATCGCCGCAGCTTTGGTTATATTTAATCGACAGCCGAACAATTTCAGACATATCGTCCCAACAAGGACCGAACCATGCCAGACAATCAGAAAGTCGCCCCCCTGCCCATAACCGCCTGGGACCCGTCGCTAGCCCAGGTCATCGACGACATGCACGGGCAGCCCCTCAATGTCCACGCCCTGATGGCACATCACCCCGAGCTCCTCAACGCCTGGTGGAACTTCCGCAATCACTCGGTTGCCGGCGGCGCCCTCGGCCGGCGCAGCGGCGAGCTGGTCATCCTGCGTGTGGCCGTGCAGATGAAGTCCTGGTACGAGTGGGCCTCCCACGTGGCCCGCGCCGTGGACTGCGGGCTGAGCCTTGCCGAGATCGAACGGGTCAGGCTGGGTCCGCAGGCGCCGGGCTGGGAGGACGCTGACGCGCTGCTGCTGCAGGCGGTGGATGAGCTGCTGAACGGGCATGCCATTGCCGCCGGCACCCTGGCGAAGCTGTCCAGTCACTACGATACCCGCCAGATCATGGACCTGATCGCCATCCAGGGGATGTACGTGATCCTCGCCGGCATGCTCAACACCTGGGGGTTGGAACTCGATGAGCGGGTGCGCGAAAGCCTGCCCGCCGGCATCACCAGGGAAGGATTCGAGCGGGGCATTGAAGAAGGCTGAGATGCCGCAGCACCCTTTGCGAACAGTCAACAGGAGAGAACCGGATGCGCGAGATTAAGCAGATCGCCGTGGTCGGCGGCGGCCTGATCGGCATGAGCTGGGCCAGCCTGTTCCTGGCCCGGGGGATGGAGGTCGTGGTCGTCGAACCGCGACAGCAGGCACAGGACGAACTGCAAGGTTTTGTCGAAGCTGCCTGGCCGCAGTTGCAGGCCCTCGGACTGACCGACAGCGACGCCGTCCGCCACGCAGCCTTCAGCACCGACATGGCCGGGGTGGCCGGAGTCGATTACGTCCAGGAGAGCGGTCCGGATCGCCTCGAGCTCAAGCGGCAACTGGTCCGGCAGTTGGAAGACCTGATCGCGCCGGACGTGGTGATCGCATCGAGCACTTCTTCGCTGCTGGCCAGCGATATCCAGAGCGGCGCCCGGCACCCGCAGCGCATCCTGGTGGCCCATCCGATGAATCCCCCGCACCTGGTGCCGATGGTCGAACTGGTGGCCGGCCGGCAGACTTCGGCGGCAAGCATGCAGACCGCCGAGACATTCTACCGGCAGTTGCAACGGGTGACCATCCGGCTACAGAAGGAGGTGGTCGGCCACCTGGCCAATCGCCTGACTTCGGCGCTCTACCGGGAGGCAGTGCACATCGCCGCCCAAGGCATCGCAACGGTTGAAGACATCGACAAGGCGATCACCTACGGCCCGGGAATGCGCTGGTCCCTGCTTGGTCCGCACCTCACCTACCACCTGGGCGGCGGCGCCGGCGGTTACCGGAACTACCTGGATCACCTCGGGCCAACCCAGGAGGCGCGCTGGCGGGAACTGGGCCATCCCGAATTGACCGCTGCGGTCAAGGAATTGCTGGTTGCGGGAGTGGAAGAGGAACTGGCCGACCAGGACCGCGACACCCTGGTGCAGCGGCGCGATCAGGCGCTGGTCGAGCTGCTCGGGTTGAAAAAGAAGTACGGATTTTAGATGCACCGGGGTGCGCCGGGCGAGAGGTAAAAAAGCTCTTTTACATAAAGGCTCGTAACGCGGCTTGCTTCGTGGCTTGAGCCTCCAGCTTCAAACCTCTAACCCCGGGGACAGGCACCTTCGGAGCCAGTCCCTGTTCCCCTTGTGCACTTTTTGTGAAATGTGTAGACCTGACCCCTTAGTACGGTAAGCAGTGCAAGTTTGATCTGCCGTGGATGGTGTTACCGACTTTGCAGAGCGGCGGCACGGGTCTCTGTGAGGGTCGTGTTGGGGGTCAGTGCTTCGGGGTCGAGCTGGACCTCGATCAACGCCGGGCCGTTGTACGCCTGGGCTTCGGCGAAGGCGGCGGGGAACTCCTCGGTCCTGGTGACGGTGGTGCCGAAGCCGCCCATCGCTCGCGCCATGGCGGCGAAATCGGGGTTGACCAGCCCGGTGGCCGAGACGCGCGCCGGGTAATGGCGCTCCTGGTGCATGCGGATGGTGCCGTACATGCCGTTGTTGACCAGGACCACCACCAGTTTCAGACCGTAATGGACTGCCGTGGCGAACTCCTGGCAGGTCATCATGAAGCAGCCGTCGCCGGCGAAGCAGATCACCGGCCGGTCGCGGTACAGCTCGGCGGCGGCCACTGCAGCGGGCAGGCCGTAGCCCATGGAACCACAGGTCGACGCGAGCTCGGTACGGTAGCGACGATAGGCATAGAAGCGGTGCAGCCAGATGGCGTAGTTGCCGGCGCCGTTGGTCAGGATCGCGTCGTCGGCCAGGGTATCGTTCAGGTGCTTGACGATGGTGTGCAGCTGCACCGGACCGGGCGAGGCTTGGCCGCGGCGGAAAGCTTCGAAGTCGGTGCGGGCGCTGCTCAGCCAGTCGCGGTCGGCGGCGCGCGGCACCTCGCCGAGGGCCGCCAGGGCCGCAGCAGCGGGCCCCGCCCCGGCGTTGATGGCGACGGTCGGGTGGTAAACCCTGCCCAGCTCCTCGGCAGCGGCATGGATATGAATCAAGGGCATGACCGTCCGCGGCGGCTCAAGCAGCCGGTAGCTGCTGGTGGTCATCTCGCCGAGCCGCGGGCCAAGCACGATCAGCAGGTCGCAGTCCCTGACCCGCCGCGCCAGGTTGGGGTCGATACCTATGCCGACGTGGCCGATATAGTTGGCGTGCAGGTTGTCGAAGTAGTCCTGGCAGCGGAAGCTGACCGCGACCGGCAGCTGGTTGGCTTCGGCAAAGGCCTTGATGTGCGCCGAGGCCGCGGTCGACCAACCGCCGCCGCCGATCAGCAGCAGGGGCCTGTGGCTGGCGCCGAGCGCTGCGGCCAGGGCCTTGATGTCCCCGGCAGCAGGCGCCGGCACCACGGCCTTCGCCGGCGGCAGCAGCTGCGGTGCGGCGACGGTTTCGCGCAGCATATCCTCGGGCAGGGCCAGCACCACCGGCCCCGGCCGTCCAGAGGTTGCCGTGGCGTAGGCGCGGTTGATGAACTCCGCCATGCGCGCCGGGTCGTCGACCTGGGCGACCCACTTGGCCATCTGGCCGAACATGCGCCGGTAATCGATCTCCTGGAAGGCTTCGCGCTCCTGCATGCCGCGCCCGACCTGGCCGATCAGCAGGATCATCGGCGTCGAATCCTGGAAGGCCACGTGCACCCCGGCGCTGGCGTTGGTGGCCCCGGGCCCCCGGGTCACCATACAGACGCCCGGCCGCCCGGTGAGCTTGCCGTAGGCCTCGGCAGCCATCGCCGCCCCGCCCTCCTGGCGACAGTTCAGGTAGTGAATCTCGTCACGCTGGTAGAGCGCGTCGAGCACGGCCAGGTAGCTTTCGCCGGGCACCCCGTAGACACGGTCGGTGCCATTGATGACCAGGCAGTCGACCAGGATCTGCGCTGCGGTTCTTGTTGTCATATGCGTTCCACTCACTGAGAATTGACCGGAGATTGTCTGCCCGGCGACCAAGCCTCTTCTGCCACATAACTTACCAGAATCGCTTGGAGATGGGAATGACTTAGAGATTCGCCCAGAGACATTTATGGCGACCGATTGGTCATATTTAAGAATTTAATACTTTTCCTAGACGGGGCTATCGGCGATATTACACATTCGATTAGACCTAATTGTCAGCACACGATCCCAACACCACACTTTCACAAAAGGAGTCGACTGTGGCTCGTTTACCGGTAATCGTCGGATTCGGTGGCATCAACCCTGCAGGAAGAAGTTCAGCCCACCACGGCTACCGCCGCATGGTGATCGATCGACTCGACCAGGAGTCGGCACAGCAGACCTACGCCGCCCTGGCCCAGGTCATGGGGCTCACCCGGGACCGCGACGGCCAGCTGGTCGATGCCCAGGGGGCAGCCTTGTCGCCGTCGGCCATCGCGGAAAAATACGCAGCCCACATCAGGGACAACACCCTGATCCGCCGCCTGGAGGCCAACCTGTTCGACCGGGACCTGATCCCCGAGAACAAGACCGCCCAGCTTGTTGCCCAGCCCGGCCAGCCGATCGTCTTCACTCTCAAGGAGAAGCAGCTGCCCGTGCCCGTCCCGGCGAACTGGCAGGTCACCGAGCTGGACCGGAACAACGTTAAAGTCGAGATTCACGACGGCCTGG
>JAHEEU010000015.1 GCA_024640545.1 Geobacteraceae bacterium | reverse complement strand
TCGGCTGCATCACGGCCATGGCCGATGCCTTGATCAGCAACCTGTACAGCTGCGCAGCCGCCGATTTTCCCACCTCGGGCAAGGTGTGCGCTGCAGTCATCGCGCTGGGCGGCTACGGCCGTGCCGAACTCAACCCGCTGTCCGATATCGACGTGATGTTCTACTGCAGCGACAAGAACAAGGATTTGGCGGAGAAGATCGCTGAACGGGTCCTCTATCTGATGTGGGACCTCAACCTCGACGTGGGCTACAGCGTCCGCAACGTCAATGACTGTCTGACCATGGCCCAGCAGGACATCACAATCCGCACCGCCATGATGGATGCGCGCTTCCTGGTCGGCGACGAGGTCCTGTTTCACGAGTTTGAACGTCAGGTCACGCCGCTATTGCTTAACCGCAACAGCCAGAGCTTCCTCAAGGAGAAGTACCTGGAGCATAAAGCCCGGATGGCCAAGTACGGTTCGTCGGTCTATATGCTCGAGCCGAATATCAAGGAAGGCGAGGGCGGCCTGCGCGACCTGCATACGGCGATCTGGATGGCGCGCATTAAATTCAAAGCTGCAGGGCTGCGCGACCTGCTCAAGAAGAGTGTCGTCTCCGAGCAGGAAGTCCGGGAGATCGAAGCCGCCTTCGATTACCTTTGGCGGATTCGCAATGAATTGCATTTCCAGTCCAAGCGCAAGACCGACCAGCTCCAGTTCGAAATGCAGGAGTCGATCGCTGCATTCCTCGGCTACCAGGAGAGCGGTAGCTCTCTGCCCGTCGAACGGTTCATGCAGGATTACTATGCTCATGCAACCCAGACCGAACACCTCTCCTCCTCCCTGATCGTTCGGGCTTACAAGGACAAGGACCCCGCGACCGGACTCCTCGGCTACCTCGGCCGGCGCAGCCTGGGGAGTGATTTCTTCAGCTATCGGGGCGAACTGAAAACAACGCGTAAAAGCCTGTTCGCCACCCGGCCGGAAGCCATGATGCAGGCCTTTCTGCTGGCCAAGCAGAACCATCTTGTCCTGAGCGCCGAAGTCAAGGGCCAGATCCGCGACCATCTCCCCCTGGTCAATGACAGCTTCCGCCGTAACCGCGAAATCTCCGAGATGTTCCTGGAAATCATCCGCGGACCCAGCGGGGTGGCCCAAAGCCTGCGGGATATGCACCATATCGCCTTCCTGAACAAGTACATCCCGGAGTTCCAGAGGATTTACTGCAAGGTCCAGCACGATGCCTATCATGTCTACACGGTCGATATCCATTCGATCTTTGCCGTCGAGGAAATTGAAAAGCTCTGGAACGGGGTCTACCGCGAGAGCCGGCCACTTCTGACCAGCGTGGCCGCCGACATCGGCAAGCCGGAGCTGGTCGTGCTGGCCGTGCTCTTCCACGATATCGGCAAGGGGGAGGGGAAGGATCATTCCAACAAGGGCGCCGACATGATTCCGAAGATCGCCCGCCGCCTCAACCTGTCCAAGGAGGACAGCCTGCGCCTCGAGTTTCTGGTCCGCCACCACCTGGACATGGCGCACATCTCGCAGCGGCGCGACCTGAATGATATCCGCCTGATCCAGGATTTTGCCAACACCATGGTGATGGTCGAGACCCTGAAGATGCTCTTCCTGTTGACTTTCGCCGATATCAAGGCGGTCGGGCCTGACGTCTGGACAGAGTGGAAAGGCCATCTCCTGCAGGACCTCTATGAGAAGGCCTACGAAACGCTCGAGCGTGGTAACTTCATGAGCGAGGTGCGTTCCGAAAGGGTGCGCAACCGCAAGCGCAAGGTCCTGGAGGCCCTCAAGGACGATTTTGGCGAGAAACGGGTCAAGGACCGTCTGCGTACGATGAGCATGCGCTACCTGCTGACCCACCGCTCATGGGAGATCAGGGAGCACGTCGCGCTCGAGCTGGCCCGTGGCGATGACACGGTCGCCATCAAGGTCACTCATGATGTTGAAGCCGAGTACACCAGCGTGACGATTTCGACGCTCGATGTCCCCGGGCTGTTCAGCATGATCACCGGGGTCATGGCTGCCAACGGCATCAATATCCTCGGTGCGCAGATCTATACCCGGAGCAACGGTTTCGCGCTCGATATCCTGCACGTCAACAAGCCCGTCGGCGGGGTGATCGACGACCCGGTCAAGTGGCAGAAGGTGCAGGACGACCTGACCTCGGTCCTCGAGGGCCGGGTCAGGGTCGCCAGCCTGGTCAAGAAGCGTCAGAAGAGCCGTACGCTCCCTGGCCACAAGCTGCCGCGCTTTCCCAATCGCGTCGAGTTCGACAGCGACGTGTCGCGCGAGCACACCGTCATCGATATCTTCGCCCACGACGAGGTCGGGCTGCTCTATCGGATCACGCGGACCCTGGCCGAGCTGGGCCTCTATATCCATGTCGCGCGGATTTCCACCAAGGTGGACCAGGCCGCCGACACCTTCTATGTCAAGGATATCTTCGGTCAGAAGATCAAGGACCAGGCCAAGCTCGAGAATGTGCGCAAGGCCCTGTTGGCATGCATGACAGATTGAAACCATTATAAAACGGTATCTAATGAACCATTATCTCGACCATTACCTGAACTATCTGGCCGTTGAGCGCGGGCTGGCGCGTAACACCCTGGATGCGTACGGTCGAGACCTGGCGCGCTACCTCGACTACCTGGAAAAGAGCCGGATTGCCACCCTGGCAGAGATCTCCCCGGCCGTCGTGCTGCGTTTCCTCGGCCATCTCAAGAAGGACGGCCTGTCGCCCAGGAGCCGGGCCCGGTCACTGGCCGCCCTGAGAACGTTTCACAAGTTCCTGGTCCGGGAAAAGCTTGCAGCCGACAACCCCACGGACCAGGTGGTCTCGCCCAAGAGCCTGACAGCCCTGCCGCACACCCTGTCGCCGTTCGACGTCGATAGCCTGCTGGCCAGCCCCAAGGGCGAGACGCCGCTCGCCTGGCGGGACCGGGCCATGCTGGAAATTCTCTATGCCACGGGCCTGCGGGTTTCCGAACTGGTCTCGCTCAAGCTCGGCGATCTGCAGATGGACGTCGGCTACCTGGTCGCTTTCGGCAAACGCAGCAAGCAGCGCATCGTGCCTCTGGGAGAGGCCGCCATCGCCGCCTTGCGCGACTATCTACAGCACGGTCGACCCGGCCTCGACAAGCAGCGCGGCTCGCACTACCTGTTCCTCAATCGCTCCGGTGAAGGATTGACACGCCAGGGCTTCTGGAAGATTATTAAACGCCGCGCCCGCGAAGCGGGGATTCGACAGAGCATTACGCCGCACACCATGCGGCATTCGTTTGCCACGCATCTTTTGGAAAATGGCGCTGACCTGCGTTCCGTACAGGCGATGCTCGGTCATGCCGACATCTCCACGACCCAGATTTACACCCATGTCACCCGCGAGCGCCTGAGGCAGCTGCATGCCCAGCACCATCCGCGCGGATAAAGCAAAGTTACCAGGCGCGAGCAAACCACGGCTTTTCACTTTGAACTTTTAACTTTTAACGGACAACCATGAAATATATCACTCTGCTCGGCGACGGTATGGCCGACGAACCGATCGACGAACTCTCCGGCAAGACACCGCTGC
The DNA here is from genome assembly GCA_024640545.1 of Geobacteraceae bacterium. Taxonomy (GTDB): domain Bacteria; phylum Desulfobacterota; class Desulfuromonadia; order Desulfuromonadales; family BM103; genus JAHEDT01. The sequence continues at coordinate 25,221 of JAHEEU010000015.1, read as the reverse complement.
AGGCGGCTCATACCCCCAACATGGACCTGCTCGCCCGGCGGGGGGTCATCGGCCTTGCCGAAACGGTCCCCAAGGCGTTTCACCCCGGCTCCGATGTCGCCAACCTCTCGGTCTTCGGCTACGATCCGGCGACCTGCTACAGCGGCCGTTCACCGCTGGAAGCTGCCAGCATGGGGGTGGAACTCGGTCCGGACGATATCGCTTTCCGGCTCAACATGGTGACCCTCGGCCTGGCCGGGGGCGATATGTACATGCAGGATTTTTCGGCCGGTCACATCAGCACGGCCGAGGCCGCTGAACTGATCCGATCTCTTCAGGAGGAGCTGGGCGACGATGAATTCCAGTTTTACCCCGGCGTTTCCTATCGCCACCTGATGGTCTGGCGGGGCGGCCGGGATGACTTCGAGGTGGCGCCGCCCCACGACCTGACCGGCAAGAGTATTCGCAACCACGTGCCGCGTGCTGCGGCAACCATGCCGCTGATGCAGATCACCAACTCGGCGCAGCTGCTTTTCAAGCGTCACCCGGTCAACCTGAAACGAGAAAACGCCGGGCAGCTGCCGGCCAATTCCATCTGGCTCTGGGGACAGGGCCGTCGTCCGCAGATGCCGACTCTGCAGGACAAGTTCAATCTGAGCGGGGCGGTGATCTCCGCGGTCGACCTGATCAAGGGGATCGGCATCTACGCCGGCCTGGATGTGATCGACGTTCCCGGGGCAACCGGTTACCTGGACACCAACTATCTGGGCAAAGCCGAGGCCGCCCTGGCAGCCCTGCAGACCAGGGACTTCGTTTACCTGCACGTGGAAGCTCCCGATGAAGCCGCTCATGGCGGTAGCCTGTCCGACAAGATCGAGGCCATCGAACGCTTCGACAAGGATGTTGTCGGCACGGTGATGGCCGGAATCGGCAAGCTGGGTGATTATCGCGTCCTGCTCCTGCCGGACCATCCCACACCGGTTGCCAAGATGACGCATACCAAGGACCCGGTCCCCTTCGTGCTCGCCAGCTCGGGAGGCGAGTTTACCGGGAACCCTGCTGCAGCAGAGTACTCCGAATCCGCTGCCCGGGCCTCGGGACTCCTTGTCGACCCCGGTTTCCAGCTGATGGAGGCGTTGATCAAAGGCCGGCTGCCCCATTAACCGGCACCGGACAACAATAGAAAGATTTTCGGCCACCCAGGCAGCAAGACCCCAGGTAAAAGATTGCCTGGAGACTTGGCGCCCTGGTGGCCGTTTTTTTGATGTTTGTTAAGTCAAAGGCGGTATTTTAGCGGTGGGTTGCTCACCAGTGGCATACTTCGGCCCTGGTTGACTGAAGCTGTTCGGGGCAGGGGGGATGTGGGCGGAGGGAAGGGTGAATGGTCTGACTTGATCTGACAGGCACCCGCACTTGCGGCCCCTGTCAGATCAAGCCTGGATTCGTGGTCGGGAAGTCAGGTCACGGTCTATTGAGCGTCATCAGCCGGTTCCTGGGCTTTTTCTTCCTGTTTGCGCTTGTTTTTTTCTTCCTGCTTGGCTTTCCTGGCGATTTCCTTCTGACGTTTTTCGAAGCCGTAATTCGGTTTTTTGGCCATCTGGTGCTATCCTTTCTCCAATCAAAAACAGTGAGCCCCTGGCTAGCAGGAGCTCACTGGGGCAACTTTACCTGCGGGCTTCGCCGGCGGTCCTGCCGTTGCCGGGTGACCGCCTGGACCTGTTTTGCTGCGGCCTGGTGCGCGGCATGGCTCTGGTGTGGCGCCGGGCCGGCTGGGCGGGGCAATCGGGAGCCGCTACACTGTAGTTGAAGCCGTCCAGCCTGCGTTGTTCCAGCTGGCCGCCGAGCGCCCGCTCGATGGTCCGGACCATCTGGCCGTCCTCTGCAGTGATCATGGTGAAGGCATCACCGCTGCGTGCGGCGCGGCCGGTGCGGCCGATGCGGTGGATATAAGCCTCGGCCGTGTCGGGGATGTCGTAATTGACCACATGCGAGACCTGCGACACATCAATGCCGCGGGCGGCGATATCGGTGGCGACCAGGATCTGGAAGGTGCCGTTGCGGAAGCCGTCCAGCGCGGCCTGGCGCCGCGTCTGGGACAGGTTGCCCTGCAGGGAGGCGGCCCGGTAGCCGCTGGCGCCGAGCTTCTCGCCGAGGCGTTTGGCCCGGTGCTTGGTTCTCGTGAAGATCAGCACTGATTCCGTATCGGTTTTCTGCAGCAGTTCCAGCAGCAGCTCGGTCTTGAGATGCTGGGGCACCGGGTAGAGGGCGTGGCTCACCGTCGCCGGCGGGGCGACGATATCGACCTGGACCATCTCCGGGTTGGTCAGCACCTCGTTGGCCAGGTGGCGGATCTCCTGGGGCATGGTTGCCGAAAACAGCAGGGTCTGGCGTTTTGCCGGCAGGCTCTTGATGATGCGCCGGATGTCCGGTAAAAAGCCCATGTCAAACATCCGGTCGGCCTCGTCGAGGATCAGCACTTCGAGATTTGACAGATCGATAGTCTTTTGCTTGATATGGTCAAGCAGGCGTCCCGGGCAGGCGACCACGATTTCTGCGCCGTTTTTGAGCTTGGTAATCTGCGGGTTGATGCCGACGCCACCGTAGATGGTTACGCTGCGCAGGCCGCTCTGTTTGCCGAGCTGGCCCAGAGAGACGTGAATCTGCTCGGCGAGCTCGCGGGTGGGGGCGATGATCAGGGCCCGTACGCAGCCGCGCTTGCCCTGCATTAACCGGTGGAGGATCGGCAGGCCGAAGGCTGCGGTCTTGCCGGTGCCGGTTTGTGCCAGGCCCATGACGTCGTGCTGCTGCATGATCTTCGGGATTGATGCTGTCTGGATCGGGGTCGGCCGGGTGTAGCCCGCGGCAACGATCCCGGCGGTGATCTTCGGGTGGAGATTGAAACTGTTGAAATCCATATGGTCCTTTGGTGATAAGCCGGTCCGCTTAAGCTGGGTTGACTGTAACGAGAGATTTGACATTTGCGGACAGGCTGCTAATGAAAAAGGCCCCGGAATATTCCGGAGCCTTGAATAATGTCTTTTCAATCTGGGAACAGTGTCTGAGGTTGCTGTAAGCTGACTAACTTGGCCTCAGCAACAATTTCGCAACAGTATCAGTCATGAAGAGCAGAAGTCAAGTGAATAAGTGAATCGCCAACCGGCCTGGCGCGGCGCGCGCCGATTCTAACCTTTACAATTGGTTCCGCCGGGGATAAATTCTCGATGGTGTCCGCACCCTCTGTGGGCGCAGTTATCTGTTGCGCATGCAACGAGCCCGGCTACGGCTCTCGACCACAATCGAACCGGCGGAATAGTAACCGATGGTCAACCTGCTCTTCTATACGATCACTGTCCTGATCTGGGGTTCCACCTGGCTGGCGATCAAGTTCCAGCTCGGCACCGTCGACCCGGTCCTGTCGGTCGCCTATCGCTTCACCCTGGCCACGCTGATCCTGTTCGCCTGGTGCTTGGTGCGGCGCCTGCCTATGCGCTTCTCCCGCAGCGAGCACCTCTTTATCGCCCTGCAGGGGGTGCTGCTCTTTGCCTTGAACTACCTGCTCTTCTACCTGGCAGAACTGCAGATCGCCAGCGGGCTGGCGGCGGTGGTGTTCTCGACGATCGTCGTCATGAACCTGCTCAACGGCAGGTTGTTCCTCGGCACACCGGTGGAATTGAAAGTACTCCTGGGCGGGGCTTTGGGCATGGTCGGCCTGGTGCTGCTGTTCTGGCCGGAGATGGCCGCGGTCAACTTCTCCGGTCCGGTGATTGCCGGTCTGCTGCTCAGCTTCGCGGCCACCTACCTGGCTTCGCTCGGCAATATCGTCTCGGCCCGCAATCAGCGCCTGCGGCTGCCCGTCGTTCAGACCAACGCCTTCGGCATGGCCTACGGCGCGCTGTGCATGGCCGTCCTGGCGGCCGTCGGCGGATCCCCCCTGACCATCGACTGGTCGATGCCCTACCTGCTGTCACTCGGCTACCTCGCCCTGTTCGGTTCGGTAATCGCCTTCGGCTGCTACCTGAGTCTGGTCGGTCGCATCGGGCCCGGTCGTGCCGCCTATGCCACGCTGCTCTTCCCGGTGGTCGCCCTGGCGCTTTCCACCGTCTGGGAAGATTACCACTGGTCGCTGCCGGCGGTCGGCGGAATCCTGTTAATCCTGGGCGGCAACTACCTCGCCCTGGCCAGGAAAATGCCGGCCGTTTCGCGTCCGACCTGAAGTTGAAAACCGGCTCTGCCAGGATGGCTGGAAGCTATGTTTTTCTTGTTGACAAACGCGCTGTCATCACGAATGCTTCTCATCACTTTCCCGGGTTAATCTACAAGCGTGCATCAACGAACAGCGAGGATGAACTAGAGTCTATGAGCCTCCAGGTCGAAAGCGCCCACGACGCACCTCCTCGTACAACCCACTCCAAATACGGCGAAGTTCTGCAGAACGTCATCGTCGGCATGACGGTCAGCTTTGTCGCGCTGAGTCTCGGGGCCGCCCTGGGCATCCTTTCCGGGCGGGGGGCCTTTGCCGGAATGATCTCCGCCGGTTTGCTGGCCTTCGTGGTCTCCTGCCTGGGAGGGACTCGGGTCCAGTGTTCGGGGCCAACCGCACCGATGAGTGCCGTGAGTGCGGTCGTGGTCGCCTACTCTCACGAACAGTTGACCGGTCTCAGCCTCGGCATCCAGCCGCACCATTTTGTGAATATCGTACTCATGCTGTGCGGCTTGCTCCTCCTGGTCATGGCCCTCCTGAGGCTGGGGCGTTTCATTGCCCTGGTACCGAATGTTGTCATCTCCGGGTTCATGAGCGGTATTGCCCTGCTGATCTGGATCGACCAGCTGGATGTCGTGCTGGGGATCGGCGGGCGTGCAGCTCTGACCGGGCCGGTCTGGGAGAACGCTTTCGTCGCCTTGGCAACCCTGGTGCTGATCTTCCTGCTGGCCCCCCTGACCCAGAAAGCTGTCGGCCCGGTGGCCAGGTTCCTGCCCTCGACTCTCCTGGCGATTGTCTTCATGACCTGGTTCAGCGCTTTCTTTCATCTCCCTGTCGAACATGTCAAGCTGTCCGGCGGCCTCACCTCGGCCGGAGATCTGGTCCGGCTGCTCTCTGCCCAGGTCCCAGACCATCTTTCCGTTGCCGTCATTATGGCTGCCCTGCCGTTGGCTCTGCAGCTCGCCCTGCTGTGCTACCTGGACACCTTGCTGACCTCTCTGGTGATTGACAAGATGAGCGGCGAGCCGACCCGGCGGGACAAGGAGCTGGTCGCCCAGGGGGTCGCCAACAGCCTGGTCGCCTTCGTGGGCGGGATTCCAGGTGCACAGGCGACGATCCGTTCAGTGCTCATGCTGAAGGAAAATGCCACGCTGCGTCTCTCCGGCATCATGGTCGGCGTCTTCGTCCTGGTCGAGATGGTCCTTTTCCAGGAATGGATCAACCTGATCCCCAAAGCTGTTTTCGTCGGTGTCCTGCTAAAGGTCGGCTACGATGTCTTTGATTTCAAGCCGTTGCGCCTCTACTGTAAACAGGTGGCGATCCATCGGGCGTCGATGTTCAAGAACTTCTTTTCCCGGCACGACGATGAGCGGATATTCGTCACCAACCGTGAAGTCCTCATGATCCTTGGCACCACAGCCTTAACGGTCTGGTTCAATCTGAATGTCGCTGTCGCTGGCTTCACCGTGCTTTTTTATCTGCACAACAGCGTCTTCAATCGCAGGAACCCGATGCGCGACCTCAAACCCGAGCTGGAGACGGATGGCTTCATAAAACAGAACTGACTTTGTCAGCCGGGTGTAAAAAAACTGGTGTTCCGTATCCTCGGCCTGCAGCGAGAGCTACGTCGCCCCTGTGCCGGAGCTTTCATACCCTCCAGTGTTTTTGCGGGGTGACGCACATCTGTTGACCTGGAAAATGCGGATTTGTTAGAGTGCCGCTGCATGCCGCTTGTCTACCCCTAAGCAGGAGTCCCGTTTGACCCGCGTTGAATTTATCAAGCTGAGCCGTCCGGAGCGCGCCCGGATCCTCTGTGACCTGGCCGAGGAGTTCTACCTGGCCGGCCAGCGGGTCCTGGTGAAAGTCCAGGACGACAACCAGGGGGTAACCCTCGACCAGTTCCTGTGGACCTGGAAGAAAGGGACTTTCGTCCCCCACGTCTACCAGAGCGGCACCGTGGAGTGTCATGACGAGCCGGTGGTGATCGTCGCCGCAGAGGAGAACCCCAACGGTGCCACGGTGCTGCTCATGGGTGTGCCCTGCAATCTCGAATTTGTCAGGCATTTCCGCCAGGTGATCGACTTTGCGGAAACCTTCGACGAGACGCGCCTGGCTGAGTCGCGTGAACGCTTCAAACGTTATCGGGAGCTTGGCTTTGCCCCTGTCATGCGTGAATAACGGCGGACCGGCCAGCCTGATCAGGCTGGAGCGTGTGCCGCAGCTCGAGGTCGAGGCTCCCCTGTCGCAGGCGGCCCAGTTCGCCCTGGCGTGCTGGCAGGCCCGTCCCGGCGAGGTGCTGACAGTCGTCGATCCCGACATGACGGCCTACCGTGCCCGCATCACCAGCATCGACCCTGCCGGTGCTGCATGTACCCCTTTCCAGCGCCTGCCGGGGGCGGTGGAGAGCCCGCTGCGCATCGAGGTCTACCAGTCTCTGCCGGACCGGGAGCGCTTCGAACTGGTCCTGCAGAAACTGACCGAGCTCGGTGTGGTCCGCATGGTGCCGCTGGAGTCAAGCCATTCCGCAACCCTCGAAGAGCGGGATGCACGTCAGAAAAAGTCCCATCGCTGGCCGGAGGTGGTCAGCAAGGCCTCCCGGCAATGCCGGCGGGCCATGCTGCCGGAGCTCATGCCGGTGCACAGCTTTGCCGAAGCCCTGGACCGTGCAGCACCCACCGAACTGAAGCTGATGCTTTACGAAGGCCATGTGCTCTGGTCGTTTACCGAGGGTTTCGGTTCGTTCCGGCCGCAAAGCGTCGCCCTGCTGGTTGGTCCCGAAGGCGGTTTCTCACCCGCAGAAGTCGAACAGGCTCAGGCCACAGGGTTCATGCCGGTCAGCCTCGGCCCACGCATCCTCCGTACCGAAACCGCGGCGATCGTCGCCGCTGCCCTGCTGCAGAGCTACCTGGGGGATATGCGCTGAACAGCGGTAAGCTATAAGCTCTAAGAAATACCTTTAAAGTCTTGACTTGTTCATGACTGAACATCTCATTGCTTACAGCTTACAGCTTACAGCTTACAGCTTACAGCTTACAGCTTACAGCTTACAGCTTACAGCTTACAGCTTACAGCTTACAGCTTACAGCTTACAGCTAGGATTCTTATGATTCTCGACAATCTCAGCATCGTCCTGGTTGAACCGCGCGGCGAGCGCAACATCGGCTCCGTGGCCCGTGCCATGGCGAATTTCGGTATGACCGATCTGCGCCTGGTGGCCCCCAAGGTCGACCATCTGCACGACGAGGCCCGCAAGATGGCGGTCAAGGCGAGTGTCCTGCTCGAGCAGGCGTCCCTTTACCCCGACCTGGAGGCGGCGCTCGGCGACTGCCATTACGCCTATGCGACCACGCGGCGTTTCGGCAAGTACCGGGTCGACTTTCTGCACCCTGACGATGCCGCGGAGCAAATGCTGCCCCTGCTGGAGAGCGGCCGCGTCGCCATGGTCTTCGGTCGCGAGGACAAGGGGCTGAAGACCGAGGAGCTCGATCTCTGTCAGCGCCTGATCACCATCCCCACCGGCGGCAGCGTCCAGTCGATGAACCTGGCCCAGTCCGTGGTCATCTGCCTCTACGAAGTGGCCAAACGGCACGGTCAACTCCAGGGGAAGGGGCAGGGCGGGAAGAGTCTGGCAACCGTCGAACAGCTGGAGGTCCTCTTTGCCCACATGCGCGACACCTTTCTCAGGATCAATTACCTGAACCCGCAGAACCCGGAGCACATCCTGCGTTCCTATCGCCAGATGTTCGGCCGCGCGGCCCTGGACGATCGCGACGTGCGTATCATCCGCGGCCTTCTGAGCGAAATCGACCGGGTCGAAGGGGAGCGCCGGGCACTGGCGGGAAGCGAAGATGACGACGATTAGGGGAGAGCTTTTGGCCAACGGCCTGCAGATCAACTTCGCCGACCAGAGCAATCGTTATTTCGGCGATTACCATCGGGTTAGCGTGGTGGCCACCATCGTCTGCAACCTCCACGATCTGCCGTCGACCAATCCGGATGAAGCAGATTTCCGCCGTCTGGCCATCGAAACCTTCGGCGATGAGCTCAGCATTGTTAAACGCTTTGAACGCATGGCCGTGCCGACGACCGAAATCGACGCGGTGCGTGCGGCCCTGGTCGAGGACTACCTGCGGCATGCCTCCATCTACCTCGCGCGGCCCGGCTACCCAAGCTCGCTGGTCGCCGCCGAACTGAAGAAGCGGCGCACGCCGCGGTTCCATGGCTGAAATTATCAAGAACCTCGATATCACGGCGCTGGTTCATGGCGGCCGCGGCATTGGCCGCCACGAAGGCCAGGCGGTCTTCGTCCCCATGACGGCCCCCGGGGACCGGGTCGCCTGCCGGGTCGTCAGGCGCAAGCGTCGCTTCATCGAAGCCGAACTCTGTGCCGTGCTGGTCCCCTCGCCGCTACGCCGCGAACCGCCTTGCCCGTATTTCGGGGACTGTGGCGGCTGCCAGTGGCAGCACCTGCCGTACCGGGAGCAGCTCCGCTGGAAAGAGCAGCTTTTCCAGGAGTTGATGCTTCGCAATAAGGTCATGCCCGCTGACCGGCTCAAACCGATCATGGCGGCCCGGGACGAATGGTGCTACCGCAGCCGCGTCCAGCTCAAATGCCATGACACGGCTGCGCGGCTGTTGGTCGGTTTTTACCGTCACGGTTCACATTTCGTCGTCGACGTTGACACCTGCCGGATTGTCTCGCCCCACATCCAGCGGGCTCTGCAGCTTTTACGCGCGGAACTGCAGGCTGCGCCCTGCCGCGGCAGTATCCCCCAGGTCGACGTGGCCTGTGGCGATGACGGTGCGGTGCGCATCATTCTCCATGTCCTGCCCGAAGGCGTTCGGCAGCTGCGCCCCTGGCTGCAGGATTTCGCCCGTCGCCATGACTTCAACGCGTGCCTGCAGTCGGGCCGCAAGGACACTCTCGAGGTGGTCCAGGGCACGGGAGACCTGACCGTCACGGTCGATCAACCCGGCATGCCGCTGCGCTACGGTCCGGGCGGCTTCGTGCAGGTCAACTCGGCACAGAACCGCAACATGGTGGCGGCCATGCTCGCACTGCTCGAGTTGCGTGGCACGGAAAACGTCCTCGACCTGTTTTGCGGCATGGGCAACTTCAGCCTGCCGGTTGCGCGCCGGGCAGGACGGGTGGTCGGCGTCGAAGATTATCCACCGTCGATTGCCAGCGCCCGTGGCAACGCTGAAGCCAACGCGCTCGACAATGTCGAGTTTCACGCGGCTGACGCCGCAGGCATCATCTCCGGCACCCGGGGCAATGTCCCTAACCTGGTTATCCTCGACCCTCCCCGCACGGGCAATTACCAGGCCGCGCGCCAGCTGCTGACGATTCGTCCGGAGAGGATTCTCTATGTCTCCTGTGACCCGGCCACCCTGGCGCGCGACCTGGTCCCCCTGGTCAACGACGGCTACCAGGTTCTGGCCAGCCAGCCCTTCGACTTCTTTCCGCAGACCTGGCATATCGAGAGCATGACCTTGCTGACGAGGATCGAACCGCAAAGTGGGCGCGAGAAAACCCTGGAATGACTTTTTACTTGCATTCCCCGGGGAACTTTGATAGAAGACTTCCAATTAACTTTTCATATGAAAAGTGAGCTTAGCGGCTCGCTTTTTTTTGTTTTGGAAAAAGTGATGCAAGACACGATCCTGACGCAGATAGAGACACTGGTGATGCCGATCCTTGACGATCTCGGTTTCGAGCTGGTTGACCTGCAGCTGCTGAATGAAGGCAGCCAGCGGGCCCTGCGCATCTTCATCGACAAACCCGGTGGTATCACTCTCGACGACTGCGTCGAGGTGAGTCGCGAAGTCAGCGCGATCCTCGAAGTCGAGGACCCGATCAAGTCTGCCTATCGGCTCGAAGTGTCATCGCCCGGCCTGGATCGGCCGTTGAAGAAACCTGCCGATTACGAGCGCTTTGCCGGTCGGAAGATCAAGCTGAAGACCCGGCAGCTGCTCGACCCGGACCAGCGTGGCCATACCCGCAAGACTTTTGCCGGGACCCTGCTCGGTCTCGAGGCCGGCCAGGTTCGTCTCGAACTGAACGACAAGCGCGGCGGCTTGGCCGTGATTGCGCTGGACGAAGTCGAGAAGGCCAACCTGGAAGAAGAATTCTAACAATTTATCGTTTCACCAAATACAGACTTCAACAGCAGCCATCACCACGCCGGTGTGGGGCATGCAGGGGGAAGGGATGAATATCAACCTGAATCACATTATCGACCAGGTGGTCAAAGACAAGGGAATCGATCGTGCCGTGCTGGTCGAAGCTCTGGAGGCTGCGGTCCTGTCGGCGGCCAACAAGAAGTACCGCAACACCCGTGATCTCGAGGCTCACTATAACGACGAGGTCGGCGAGGTCGAGGTCTTCGAATTCGTCACGGTCGTCGAAGAGGTGGAGAACTCCTACCAGGAGATCGACCTTGGCGAGGCTCGTGAAATCGACCCTGATGTCGAAGTCGGCGACTCTCTCGGCATGAAGATGGATGCCAGCAGCTTCAGCCGCATCGCGGCCCAGACCGCCAAGCAGGTGATCATCCAGAAGGTCCGCGAAGCCGAGCGCGAAGGGGTCTTCAACGAGTTCAAGGACCGGATCGGCGAGCTGGTCAACGGCATCGTGCGTCGTTACGAGCGTGGCGACCTGATCATCGACCTTGGCCGCACCGAGGCCCTGTTGCCGCACCGCGAGCAGGTCCCCCGTGAAAACTATCGCCAGGGCGACCGGGTGCGTGCCTACATCTCCGATGTGCGCATGGCGACCAAGGGTCCCCAGATCATCCTTTCGCGCACCCATCCGGGCCTCTTGGCAGAGCTGTTCCGCATCGAGGTCCCGGAAGTTGCCGAAGGGATCGTCGAGATCAAGGCGGTTTCCCGCGAGCCGGGCAGCCGCGCCAAGATCGCCGTCGTCTCTCATGACCCCGATGTCGACCCGATCGGCGCCTGTGTCGGCATGCGTGGCGCGCGTGTTCAGAACGTCGTCTCCGAGTTGCGCGGCGAGAAGATCGACATCATCAACTGGACCCCGGACATCGCACGGTTTGCCTGCTCCGCGCTGGCACCTGCCGAAGTCACCCGGGTCTATCTCGACAACGAAGAGGAGTCGCTGGAGATCATCGTGCCGGATGACCAGCTGTCGCTGGCGATCGGCAAGAAGGGTCAGAATGTCCGCCTGGCTGCCAAACTGACCGGTTGGAAGATCGACATCATTAGCGAAACCCGGGCTGCGGAGGCGGAACTAGAAGAGTTGACCGGCGGCAATCGCGCCGAAGATACTGTCGAAGAGACGGCGGTCACCGAGGAACTTTTCAGCTCGATGTCTGCCAAGGACGCGATCGAGGCGATCAAGACGAGCGAATTCGCAGAAGAGCTGACCAGCAGGGCCGAGGGGGAGACGCGCGTCACCGTGCAGCGTGCTCTCGAAGCCAGGTTGGCGGAGTTGGCTGACGTGGAGAGCGCGGAGTAGCGGTGGCTCAGGGTCGCAGACAGCCTCAGCGGACCTGTCTCGGCTGCCGCGAGGTCAAGGAACAGGGCAGTCTGATCCGCTTCGTCCGCTCGCCGGACGGCGAGATCCTGGCCGATCTCAAGGGCCGGCTGCCCGGTCGCGGAGCCTATCTGTGCAACCGTCGCGACTGTATTGATGCGGCGCTGCGCAGGAAACAGTTTGACCGGGCCTTTCGGCAGAGCTGCCAGCCGGTCACGGCCGAGCAGCTGGCTGGCGGCGTCGCCGGGGAGCTGCTTGCTTACCTGGTCAGCCTGCTCGGCATGGCGCGCAAATCGGCAAAGTTCGTTTCCGGCAGCAACGCCGTGCTGGACGCCTTGACCCGCAAGGGCTCGTTGGCCGTAGTCGTCCTGGCCCGGGACATATCACCGCAGATCGGTGAGAAAGTCCGGCGCAAGGCCGCTATGCAGAAGATTGTGACGACTGATTTACTCGACAAAGCAGAACTTGGCCGCATTCTCGGGCGTGCGGAAAGAAGTGTGGTTGGTTTGCCCGATGGAAAGCTGGCGGAAGCGTTTTTGAAAGAGCTGCTCCGTTATCAGGATATCTCAGGGGAATGTTGATGGCTAAAATTCGTGTTTATGAATTGGCGACAAAGTTGGGTTTGGACAACAAGGAAATTGTTGACAAGCTGAACCAGGCCGGTATCGAGGTCAAGAACCACATGAGTGCACTTGAAGAAGAGGTGGCGCTCAAGTTCGAAGCCGCACAATCCAGCAAGGGTGACCAGGCACAGGCCGATGAGTCGGTTGAAGTCAAGGTCAACGAGGAGCGCATCAGCTCCGGCCTGATCCGTCGACGTCGCAAGACCGTCGCCAAGGAAGAGCCGGCCTCTGAAGAAGCGCCAGTTGCTGCGCCGGTCGCTGAGGCCGCGCCCGCAGCCGCCGAGCCGGCCGAGCAGAAAGCCGCTGAGCCTGCAGTGGAGCCAGCCCCGTCAGAGCCCACAGAGGCTGTTCAGGAACCCCAGCCTGCTGCCGATGCAGCACCGGCGGCAGCTCCGGTCGAGAAGCCCGAGAAAGCGGCCCCTGAGCTGAAGAAGGAGAAGAAGGAAACCGTCACCCGGGCCAAGATCCTCGGCCGCGTCGATTTGCCGAAGCCGGCCGAACGGCCGCGCCGTCAGGAAGTCACCATGGATCGGGGCCGGAGGCCGGCTCCCGCTCCTGGGGACCGTGTCCGCCCGGACCGTCCTGAGCGACCGAGCCGCCCTGCAGCGCCAGGTCGTCCCTCGGCGCCTGTCATGCCGGCGGCCCCGATGGCCCAGCCGGATCTCCTCTCGGAAAAAGAAGGTCGTTCAAACAAGAAGAAGAAGAAGGGGCGTGACAACGTCGCCCGCACCGAGACCGATGGCCTGCGGCGCAAGAGCCGCCGTGAGGTCTACGAGCCGGACCGCAACGAGCGCTACCGCAAAGGCAGGAAGGCGGCCCGTCCCTCGCAGAAGACCGAGATCACGCAATCCAAGGCGATCAAACGCAAGATCAGGATCACCGACGTCATCACCATTGGCGAACTGGCCAAGCGTATGGGCGTCAAGGCCAACGACCTGATCAAGGAGCTGATGCGTCAGGGGCAGATGGTGACGATCAACCATCCCCTCGATTTCGAATCGGCCGCTATCCTGGCCTCTGAATTCGGCTACGAAGTGGAAAACGTGGCCTTCGACGAGGACACCATCCTCTCCCATTCGGGGCTCGACACCAAGGTTGAAGCAGATGAGAACCTGGTGCCGCGTCCGCCGGTCATCACCATCATGGGGCACGTCGACCACGGCAAGACCAGTCTGCTCGATGCCATCCGCCATGCCAACGTCACCGAGGGCGAGGCAGGCGGCATCACCCAGCACATCGGCGCCTACGATGTCGATCTGGAAGGCCGCAAGATGACCTTCCTCGACACCCCCGGTCACGAGGCCTTTACCTCCATGCGTGCCCGCGGTGCCCAGGTGACCGATATCGTGGTGCTGGTGGTGGCCGCCGATGACGGCGTCATGCCGCAGACCCGCGAAGCGGTCAATCACTCCAAGGCGGCCGGCGTACCGATCATCGTCGCCGTCAACAAGATGGACAAGCCCGGAGCCAACCCGGACCGGGTCATGCAGGAGCTGTCTGACCTGGATCTGCTGCCGGAGAGCTGGGGCGGCGAGACGATCTACGTCAACGTCTCCGCCAAGGAGAAGACCAATATCGACCAGCTGCTGGAGATGATCCTGCTGCAGGCCGAGGTGCTCGACCTCAAGGCCAACCCGAACAAGCGGGCCAAGGGCGCTGTTGTCGAGGCCCGGCTCGATAAAGGTCGCGGACCGGTCACCACGGTCCTGGTCCAGCAGGGCACCCTGAAGATCGGCGATCCGATCGTCGCCGGCCTGCATCACGGCCGGGTCAGGTCGATGAGCGACGACCGCGGCAATGCCGTGCAAGAAGCCGGCCCGTCCTTCCCCGTGGAGGTCACCGGCCTGACCGGCGTGCCTGAGGCCGGCGAATCCTTCTACGCGGTCGAAGATGAAAAGGTCGCCAAGGAAGTCGCCCTGCATCGCCACCAGAAGATGCGTGAAGCGGAGCTCGCCAAGAGCAGCAAGATCTCCCTGGAGCAGCTCTATGCACGCATCCAGGAGGGTGACGTCAAGGAGCTCAAGGTTATCGTCAAGGCCGACGTGCAGGGCTCTGCCGAGGCCGTCTCCGACACCCTGACCAAACTTTCGACCCCAGCCTGCCGCCTGATCGTGATTCACTCCGGCGTCGGCGGCATCACCGAGACCGATATCAGCCTGGCTTCGGCATCCGACGCCATCGTGCTCGGCTTCAACGTGCGCCCGGCACCCAAGGCCACTCACCTGGCCGAGACCGAAGGTGTCGATATCCGCCTGTACAACGTCATCTACGATGCCGTCAACGACATCAAGAGCGCCATGGAGGGCCTGCTGGCCCCGACCCTCAAGGAAGAGGACCTCGGCCGCGCCGAAGTCCGCGAAGCGTTCAACGTCACCAAGGTCGGCACCATTGCCGGGTGCTACGTCGTCTCCGGCAAGATCGTCCGCAACGCCCATGCCCGGCTGCTGCGTGACGATGTGGTCATCTGGACCGGCAAGCTCTCCTCGCTGCGCCGCTTCAAGGATGATGTCAGGGAAGTCACCACCAACTACGAGTGCGGCATCGGCCTGGAGAATTACAACGACATCAAGCCCGGTGACGTCATCGAGGCCTACGAAATCAAGGAAGTCAAGACGACCCTTTAACCCGGCCGCCCGGGCAGGTTCCGGACGGACCGACGAATTCTTCGCATGGTGATCGGTATACTGCAGCTGGATCTGCGCCTGCATGGGCCGCAGAACCTCAAGCAGAAGCGTGGCGTCCTGCAGAAACTGCTGGCGCGCTGCCGCAACCGCTTCCCGGTCAGCTGTGCCGAGGTCGGCAGCCAGGACCTCTGGCAGAGAACGCTGCTCGGGTTTGCCGTGGTCAGCTCTTCGGAGCAGGTGGCGGCCCCGATCCTCTCCCGTCTCGAGGAAGATGTCCTGGCCTCCGGCGATGTCGACCTGATCAGTGCCGAAACGGAATTTATCCATTACTGAAACCTAGGTATAACGAACGTGTCCTCTCAACGCGCACAAAGGGTGGCCGAGACCATCCATAAGGAAATCTCCAGCCTGCTGATCAAAGGCCTCAAGGACCCGCGCATCGGCTTTGTCACGATTACCGCCGTCGACGTGACCCCCGATCTCCGCCAGGCGCGGGTCTACTACACGCTGATGGGCAGCCAGGACGAGCGGACCCAGACTCAGGTCGGACTCGACAGCTGCTCCACCTACATCCGCCAGCAGCTCGGCCGCCACCTGCGGCTGCGCTACATTCCCGAAGTCCGCTTCGAATATGACGCCTCCTTCGACTACGGTCAGCACATCGAACAGCTGCTCCGCGACGTCAAGACAGACGAACAGCAAGATGATTGAGATCCTGCGGCTGATTGAACAGAGCCAGACTTTTCTGATCGCTTCCCACGAGAGTCCGGATGGTGACGCGATCGGTTCGACCCTGGCCCTGGCGAACGCCTTGCGCGAGATGGGCAAGGACGTGGTCGCCTTCAATCGTGACGGCGCGCCCGTCGAGTACGCCTTTCTCCCCGGGCATGCCACGGTGGTCGATGAAGTGGACGCTTCGCGCACCTTCGATGCCGGTTTCGTGCTCGATGCCGGTGAGCTGCACCGGGCCGGCAGCTGGATCCGTGAACGCTGTCGCTGCCTCGTCAATATCGACCATCACCCCTTTTCAGAAGATTTCGGCGACATCTACTTCGTCGACGTCGATGCCAGTGCCACCGGCATCCTGATCTACCGCCTGCTGCAGAGTGCCGGGCACCGCCTGTCCAACGACGTCGCGACCTGCATCTACACGGCGATCCTTTCAGATACCGGGTCGTTCCGCTACTCCAACGCCAACCCCGAAGCCTTCCAGGTGGCCGGCGAGATGGTCGCTGCCGGGGTCGACCCCTGGTCGATCGCCTCCGGTCTTTACGAAAGCCAGGACCTCGCGCGTCTGCGCCTGCTGGGCCTGTCCCTGGCGACCTTGCGCATCTCGTCCTGCGGCCAGTACGCATCCCTGGCGGTCACGCTGGACATGTATGCCGGCGCCGGTGCCAATGAGGAACATACCGACCGGTTCATCAACTACCCGCGATCGATCCGTGGCGTCGAGGTGGCGATTTTCTTCCGCCAGCTGGCCGCGGACCGCTTCAAGGTCGGCTTCCGTTCCAAGGGCAACATTGACGTCGGTGCCCTGGCCCGGGCCATGAGCGGCGGTGGGCATCACAACGCCGCCGGTGCAGAGGTGCCGGGCTCCCTGGCGGCGGTCCAGGAATGGGTCTACGAAAAAGTGGCCGAACTGCTTGCCGGGCATCGATGAACGGTATCCTGGTTGTCGACAAACCCAAGGGACTGAGCTCCTTCGATGTCGTGCGTCAGGTGCGCCGCCTCTGCCAGACCCGGCGGGTCGGGCATGCCGGCACGCTGGACCCGCTGGCGACCGGTGTCCTGCCGGTGGCGGTTGGCCAGGCGACCCGCCTGGTCGAATACCTCATGGCCGGTGAAAAGAGCTATCAGGCGACCTGCCGGCTCGGTATCGTTACCGACACCCAGGACAGCGAGGGCCGAATCCTGCAGGAATCTCCCTGGCAGCAGGTTGACCGCGCGGCGTTCGACGCGGTCCTGGCCGACTTCGCCGGCGAGATCAGGCAGCTGCCGCCGATGTTCTCGGCTCTCAAGAAGGATGGCCAGCCGCTCTACCGGCTGGCTCGCCAGGGGATCGAAGTCGAGCGCCAGCTCCGCACGGTCCGCATTGCAAGCCTGGCGGTCGACGCCTTCGCGCCGCCTGACGTGACCATCACGGTGCGCTGCAGCAAGGGCACCTACGTACGGACCCTCTGCCACGACATCGGTCAGCAGCTGGGGTGCGGAGCGCACATGGCCGCCCTGAGGCGCCTGGCCTGCGGGCCCTTCACCCTTGTAGAGAGTCACAGCCTCGAGGATTTGCACTCTTTGGCGGAGCAGGGGCTGCCGCTGCCGCTGGTGTCGCCTGCCGCAGCCCTGGCCGGTTGGCCGGCCCTGGCTGTCGACGGGCCAGTCCTGGAGCGGCTGCGCAATGGCGTCGCCCCGGCGACGGCCGAGCTCGACGGCACCATGCCCGCTGCCGGCGAGCTGGTGCGGTTCCTTACCGAAGGCACGCTGGTCGCCATCGGCCGCTGCGCACCCGGGGGGTATGGCAAAAGGCCCGGAGATTTCGAGATTTTAAAGGTTTTTCCAAAGGTTGACGATTGAGGATAAATGCTTTACTATGATTCGGTTTTATGGTAGATAAAGCATCTCTTCGGTGTTGCCGAAAATGACAATAACTCATAAATAAAGATCAAGGAGGTGGCGCCGTGCTGGCCACAGAACGCAAACAAGAGATTATCGAAAAGTTCAAGACCCACGAGGGTGACACGGGTTCCCCTGAAGTGCAGATTGCCCTTCTTTCGGAGCGGATCACTTATCTGACCGATCATTTCCGTACCCACAAGAAAGACCATCACTCCCGCCGTGGTCTGCTCAAGATCGTCGGCCAGCGCCGTCGTCTGCTCGATTACCTGAAGAGCAAGAACGTCGAACGTTATCGCACAGTCATTAAAGAGCTGGGGATCCGCCGTTAAAAACGGGCAGCAAGCTTCTGATCAACCAGGGCCTGCTGCCTTTTGTTAGTTTAGTGTCATGGCCGGGAGGTTGTCCGGAGAGAGGTTCTGAGCAGTCTCTGCATCAGTACCTGTCTCAGGCCATCCTCCTCTGCCATTTTAGGAAGCGTCATTACAGGTGACCGGATGTCCGGTCAGAAAGAGGAAAACATGGCTTATCAAAAAGTCGAAATCGAGTTCAACGGCCAGCCGTTGATCATGGAAACGGGCAAGATGGCCCGTCAGGCCGATGGCGCTGTCGTCATCACCTACGGCGAGACCAAGGTGCTCTGCACCGTCGTCTCGGCAAGAAAAATGCGCGAAGGGCAGGATTTCTTCCCCCTGACCGTCAACTACCAGGAAAAATTCTATGCCGGCGGTAAAATCCCCGGCTCCTTCTTCCGGCGTGAGCGCGGCAGCACCGAGCGTGAAACGCTGATCTGCCGCCTGATCGACCGCCCGATGCGGCCGCTCTTCCCCAAAGGCTACATGTTCGAGACCCAGATCATGCCGACCGTCATCTCGGCGGACATGATCAACGATCCGGACACGCTCTCCATGGTGGCGGCCTCCGCAGCGGTAGCCGTCTCCGACATCCCCTTCGAGGGGCCGATCGCTGCCGTGCGCGTCGGCCGGGTGGACGGCCAGCTGATCGCCAACCCGACCCTTGAGCAGCGGGCCCAGAGTGACGTAGAAATCGTCGTTTCCGGTTCCAAGGGTGCGGTAATGATGGTCGAAGGTGAATCAGATTTTCTCTCCGAAGCCGAGATGCTCGACGCCATCTTCTTCGGTCACGAGGCGCTGCAGCCGCTGATTGATATGCAGACCGAGCTGGCCAAACTGGTCGGCCTCGAGAAGCGCGCGTTCGCGGTAGCCGAGACCGATGCCGAGCTGGCCGCCAAGGTCACTGCGCTGGCTGAAGCCGGGGTCGTAAAAGCCGTCAAGATCCGCACCAAGCAGGAGCGCTACGCCGCCCTGGCCGACAACCGCACCGTGGTCAAGGAAAAGCTGGCCGATGAGTATGCCGGCCGTGAAGAAGAAATCGGCGCCGTCCTCGGCTCGGTGGAGAAGCGCATCGTGCGGCAGATGGTGGCGAAGGACCGCATCCGCATCGACGGCCGCGACATGACCACCATCCGCCCGATCACCTGCGAGATCGGCATCCTGCCGCGTGCCCATGGCAGCGCCCTGTTCACCCGCGGCGAGACCCAGGCTCTGGTGGCTGCGACCCTCGGCACCAAGGTCGATGAGCAGCGCATGGACAATGTCCAGGGGATGGACTTCAAGAAATTCATGCTGCACTACAACTTCCCGCCGTTCTGTGTCGGCGAGACCAGCATGCGCCTCTTCCCCGGCCGCCGCGAAGTCGGCCATGGCATGCTCGCCGAGCGCAGCGCCTCGAAGATTCTGCCGAAGCATGAAGACTTCCCCTACACGATCCGGGTCGTCTCCGATGTCCTCGAGTCGAACGGGTCCTCGTCCATGGCTTCGGTCTGCGGCGCATCACTGTCGCTGATGGACGCCGGCGTGCCGGTCAAGGAAGCGATCGCCGGCATCGCCATGGGACTGATCAAGGAAGGCGACGATGTCGCCATCCTCTCCGACATCCTCGGCGATGAAGACCACCTCGGCGACATGGACTTCAAGGTCACCGGCTCCGCCAATGGCGTCACCGCCCTGCAGATGGACATCAAGATCTCCGGCGTCACCAAGCAGATCATGCAGCAGGCGCTTGAGCAGGCCAGGGCAGGCCGTATCCACATCCTCGGCGAGATGGCCAAGGCGATCAAGCAGCCGCGCGCCGAATTGTCCAAGTATGCCCCGCGCATCACCAGCATCAAGGTCAAGCCTGACCAGGTTCGTACCGTGATCGGTTCGGGCGGCAAGAACGTCCGTGGCGTCATCGAAGCGACCGGCTGCGCGATCGACATCCAGGACGACGGCACCATCCATATCGCCTCCAACGACGGCGAAGCCGCCAAGCTGGCGATCAAAATGATCCGTGACCTGATCCAGGAAGCCGAAGTCGGCAAGCTCTACAATGGTACGGTCCGCAAGATCATGGAATTCGGCGCTTTCGTCGAGATCTTCCCGGGGACCGACGGTCTGGTGCATATCTCGGAGCTCGACAAGGAACGGGTCCGAGCCGTGACCGACGTTCTGAACGAAGGGGACAAGGTGCTGGTCAAGTGCATCGGCATCGACAAGCAGGGCAAGATCAAGCTGTCCCGCAAAGAAGCCCTCGGCGAAACCATGCCCGAGGATGCATAACCTCTGCCATTCATGATTCAACGCACGACGCTGGATAATGGCATCCGGGTGCTTTCCGAGAAAGTGCCCGGGTGCCATTCCGTTTCACTCGGCATCTGGGTGAACAACGGGTCGCGTCACGAGCCGGCCGAGCTCAACGGTATCTCCCATTTCATCGAACATCTGCTCTTCAAGGGCACCGAGCGGCGCAGCGCGCAGGCCGTGGCCCGCGAGATCGATTCGGTCGGCGCCCACCTCAACGGCTTTACCAGCCGTGAATTCAGCTGTTATTTCGTCAAGATCCTCGCCGAGAAACTGCCGATGGCCGTCAACCTGCTCGGTGAGCTGCTCTGCCATCCCAGGTTCGATCTCGATGATATCGAGAAGGAGCGCCGGGTTATCCTCCAGGAGATTGCCATGATCGAGGACAATCCGGAGGAATCACTCCACGACCAGTTTGCCCATACCTTCTGGGCCGGCCATCCGCTCGGCATGCCGGTCACCGGTACCCGCGCAACGGTCGCGGCCGTCGATCGAGAGCAGATGCTCAATTTCATGGGGGAGAGATACGTCGGCGAGAATCTCTGCGTGGTGGCTGCCGGTGGCCTCGAACACGCGGAGCTGGTCGCCCTGGCTGCAAAATCCCTGGGTGACATCTCCGGGCCCTGTTGTAATCTTCATGATCTCGCCCCCGTGGTCAAACGACACATCAAGGTCGCCTTCCGTGACCTCGAGCAGACCTACATCTGTCTCGGTGTGGAGGGCCTGCCGCAGAATCACAAGGACCGTTACGGTGTCTTCCTGCTCAACACCATCCTGGGCGGCAATATGAGCTCCCGGCTCTTCCAGAAGGTTCGCGAGGAACTCGGCCTGGTCTACTCGGTTTACAGCTATCACCACAATCACTCCGACACCGGTGCCTTCATCGTCTCTGCCGGCACCTCGGCCGACGATGCCTCGCTGGTCGTGCGTTCGATCCTCAGCGAAATGAGCAGGCTGCGCAGCACGGCCGTCTCCAGCGATGAGCTGCAGAGCGCCAAGGATTATCTCAAGGGCAGCATGCTGCTCTCCATGGAGAGCATGGATAACCGCATGACCCGGTTGGCCAAGAACGAAATTTTCCTGCGGAACGCCGGCATCTGCCTGGCCGAGAGCGGGGCGATGATCGACGCGGTGACCATTGACCTGGTGCAGTACCTGGCAGAAACTCTGTTCGTCAACGACACTCTCAACCTGCAGGTCGTCGGCCGGGTCAACCGGACGGATTTCCCAGACGTCGATCTGCAGTTCAGCTGAATCAAATACAAGGCGAGGCACACCATGCTTGAAATCAAAGTCAAGAAACTCCACCCCAAGGCGATTGTCCCCGGCTACATGACCGAACATGCCGCGGGCATGGACCTGTGCACCGTGATCGATGCTCCATGCGTACTCCGGCCCGGCGAGCGCACCCTGCTGCCCACCGGCCTGGCCATGGAAATCCCGCCGGGTTTCGAAGGCCAGGTGCGGCCACGCTCCGGCCTGGCGCTGAAAAAGGGCCTCGCCCTGGTCAACTCCCCGGGCACCATAGATGCCGACTACCGCGGTGAAATCGGCATCATCGTCATCAACCATGGCAGCGAACCGGTGGAGTTCCTCCCCGGAGACCGGATCGCGCAGTTGATCATCGCGCCGGTGACCCGGGCCAGCCTGGTTGAGGCCGAAGAGCTCAACGTGTCGGTGCGCAGTTCCGGTGGATTCGGTCATACGGGAGTCAACAGCAAGTGACGCCGGCAGCTGACTCCCCATCGGAATTGGTGGTTTTCCCCTGTCATTTCGAGTACAAGGCCTTCGGGCCCGGTGACGAGGACGGCCGTTTCTTTGCCCAGGTCAAGGCAGCTGTCTCGTCGGTTGTGCCGGTGTCGCGGCAGGCGATGCGGGTTCGCCCGAGTTCGGCGGGCAGGTATCAGTGCATCAGCGTGCTGGTCACCCTGCACAACCGAGCCCAGCTCGACGCGGTCTATACCGCACTGCGTAAAATCGATGGCTTGAAATATCTGCTGTGATTTTTATAGAATGGCAGGCGAAATTGGCTGCCGGAGGTAAACTTTCAACTGCAGGGTCGATAGGCGGCCTGCTGCTGCCGAACGGGGGAGGGATATGCTGCTGCAAATCAACCAGGAAAATCCTCAGGGCCGACTGATCGCCAGGATCGTAGAGACCTTGAGACAGGGCGGTGTCATCGCCTATCCGACCGATACGACCTACGGGATAGGCTGCGACATCTTCAACCGCCGCGGCGTCAAGTCGATCTACCAGATCAAGCAGCGTGACGCCCGCAAGCCGTTTTCCTTCATCTGCGCCGACCTCTCCGATGCGGCCAACTACGCCCATGTCAGCAACTTCGCCTTCAAGATCATGAAGCGCCATCTCCCGGGTCCGTATACCTTCGTCCTCGAGGCCACCCGGATTGTTCCGGACAGCCTGACCACGCGCCAGAAGACCGTCGGGATCCGGATCCCCGACGATGAAATCGCCATGGCGATCGTGCGTGAACTGGGGCATCCCCTGGTGACGACCAGCGCCAACCTGACCGGAGAGTCGCCACTGCATGACCCGGCGGAAATTGAGGCCGCCATGGGGCGTATGCTCGACCTGGTGGTCGATGGCGGTATCCGCTACGGCGACCCTTCCACTGTGATCAGCCTGATCGATGACCGCGTCGAAGTGCTGCGCGAAGGCTGTGGCGACACGTCCTGGATCGACCAGCTATGACCCGTCACGTTCACATTCTGCCGGTCGTGCTGCTGTTTTGCGGCCTCCTGGCTTCGCCGGCCATGGCCGAAAAGGAAGCCTTCGGCGGTGTTGGATTGCAGGTCGTGCCGACCATCACCGGTGAACTGGTGGTGCTGAACGTGCTGGAGAACGCACCGGCCGCACAGAAGGGCATGCTGCCTGGTGACCTGATCTTCAAGGTTGATGATTTCATGCTCAAGGGCAGCGATTTCGGCAAGGTTATTTCCGAACACCTGTGGGGCCCGGTCGGCAGCTCGGTCGAACTCTTTTATCGTCGTCCGGGTGTGGCCGGTGTCAGCAGGGTGGTCTTGCAGCGCTCGCAAATCGACCCGCGCCTGACTGTTACCCCCGCGGTCCAAAGCGGACCTTCGCCGAACAAGAAGGGAAAGTGACCATGCCCAAAGAGATCGCGGTCATTCTTTACGGCTACCGCCTCGCCAGCCGTGACTGGTCGCCCGGCCATGATGCCCAAGCCCTTGACGAGTTTATCCATGGCTTGAATGTTGAGATGAAATCTTACGGTATTACGGTAATATGTCTTAAAGAGCTTGATAATCTGCTTGAAGTGAAAGGCTACGCTGACCTGCTCAATACCGTGCGGCTGCGTTCCCCGCAGGACCACATTGGCAACCTCTGCCTTGGTCATATCATCGGCCAGAGCGCCAACTGCGATTTGTTCGAAGATATCCGCCGCGGGGTCTGCCGGGTGGCTTTTGCCCCCGAGATGATCGAACCGGAAGGCAGCCACAAGGTGGTCTGTCACAATTGCGGTTGTGGTTGTTGATCAGAGTTGATCAGCGCGAAGTGAGAAGTGAGCAGGGACTGTCCTCGCCAGGATGTCTGAAGATGTCATCTCACATGGTTGCGCCGGGATAGTTTCCTGAACAGCTGTTTATTGCTGGTTTTTTTGAAATTTCCTGACATAGGCGAGCAGGGCGTTCATCTCCTGGGAGTCGGTGGAGATCAGGGCGCCGCCGAGGGCGTCACGCAGGCAGGCATTGATGATGTCCTTGAGTTCCAAGTCGTTGAAGTCGCCGACCATGGCCAATCCCTTGCCCTGCGGGTGGCAGGAGGCACAGCTTTTGCCCTTGGTGCCGAGTAGCGTGGCTTCGAACAGGGTCTTGCCCAGGCTCAAGGAGGGCGCCTCGATAGCCTGTGCCGGGAGTACCGTCATGATGAGGATGCCGAGAGCAATCAACGTCTTGTTCATGGCCATCTCCGGGAAACTGTGTAAAATAAGGGGTTTGTAAACTTAAGACAGCTTACCCTCGAATTGCATCCTTGACAAGTTTCTTCTCTCCCCCGGGTATTTACCACGCTCATCCGGGCCTTCTCGTTAACAGGTTTTCCACTGCGGAGGTTGCTGCATGAAAATCAAGCTCGTCGTTAGTCTACTCCTGGCTTTTCTGGCCTTCATTTTCATCATCCAGAATACCCACCCTGTGCAGGTAAATTTCCTGGCCTGGTCGGTTGAAATGTCAATTGTCGTCATGCTCATGGTCATGCTCGGCGCCGGCCTGGTTATCGGGTGGGTCCTGTGCAGTTACCTGCGCTTTATCCGCAGCCGGCGCACCGGCGGTAAAAAGGACGACCTCTCCGCCAAGGGCCGCATCGTCCAGGGGGGCAATGTCGTTGACAGACAGGGGGGCCGTGCAGGGCATGAGTGACCGGATCAACCCGATCAAGCAGATTGTCCAGCAGGCCATCGACCAGGGTGCCGCACTCGAGGCCAAGGACGTCCGGGCCCTGCGCGCCCGGAGCAAAAAGTCGATCCTGTTGTTCAAAAGCGTTTTCTGGGGCGGCATCATCGTGTTCAACCTGGCGCTGTGGGCGCCGCTGCCGTTCGCGATCGACCGCTCCCTGCTCTACCTGATCGCATTGGTCGCCCTGGTGGTGGCGATCGTTGTGCCGATCATCGGGCTCAGGAAGCACCAGATGAATCTCGAACTGCTCCGGGTCGCCGATCAGCAGCCGAAGAAAAAAACCGCCAGTGACCAGGGCCGGGTGTATATCGACCTGGTCAGGCAGCAGGACCGGCCCTTCGTCAACGCCGAATTCGAACTGCTCGAAGGCAGCAAATGGGCGGCCTCGGCAGGCAAGTCCGAGCGGTAGGCTGGTCCCGGTTTATGCCGCCAAGCAAATCCATCCCCCAGGTCTGCCAACGCCTGTTCGCTTACGGGACCCTGGCCCCCGGGTGCGGCAATCACCATGTCGTGCAGCATCTCCAGGGGGTCTGGGAAGAGGGCGAGGTGAACGGCATCCTCTACGCTCAGGGCATCGGCCCGACCACCGGATACCCGGCGCTTGACCT
>JAHEEU010000143.1 GCA_024640545.1 Geobacteraceae bacterium | reverse complement strand
CGGCGAGAATCGGCATGACGCCGGGGATCGGGTTGTCTTCGCGGTGCTTGATATATGCCAGCACCTCGTTGCACAGCCCCATGAATTGAGCCGGGTCGGCGACATTGAGATCCTTGGTGCCGCGCACCACGATCGCCTTGACTCCCTTGTCGCCCATTACCGCGCCGATGCCGCCGCGGCTGGCGCTCGAACGCCCCTGTTCGATGGAAGCATAGTAGACACGGTTTTCGCCGGCCAGGCCGATCGCCGCCACCTGCGCCTTTGGCTCGTTGAGTTCTTTTTTGATGAGCTCCGCGGTCTCGATGGCCCCCTTGCCGGCCAGATGCGCGGCGTCGCGAATCTCAACTTTGTCATCCTTGATCCACAGGTAGACCAGTTCGGGTGATTTGCCACGCAGGACCACCTTATCGTAGCCGGCATACTTCAACTCCGGGGCCCAGAAACCGCCCATCATCGAAAAAGCCATCAGCTTGGTTTGCGGAGAGATAGTTGTCAGAATAGTCCGGTTGCAACCGGTTGCGGGTGTGCCGCAGAGCAGTCCGGCACCGAAAATCAGCAGGTTTTCAGGAGAAAAGGCCTCAACCTCCGGGGGAACCCGGTCCCAAAGAAGTTTGGCGTTGGTCCCCAGGCCGCCGAGGTAGAGTTCGGTCTCCTTCGGATCGGTTGCGACTTTCTCGATGTTGCCCCGGGAGAGATCAATTTCCAGGTTGTAGCCTGTCTCTGCGTACCTCATCGTTCTTCCCTCTTCTGCTAGTTCGTCGGACGTTGCGCCCGCAGGTTGTGAATATCGCCTGGCATAGCGTGTTTTGCATCCCGGCAAAGACCCCGGATCATTCTCAACGGTGAGCTGGCCGGTCTCGTTCTACGTGACCCTGGCCGCCACCGGCCTGTCGATAAAAACATAGCATTCATGTAAATAAGTACCCCAATACCAATTTATCTGTCAACTAAATAATAACAGCGTTTTCCAGTGATTCACTGGATTGTCATCATAACACTCATCATGCAACCTAAAGAACTGTAGTTACTGGCTAATTATTCTTTCATTAATTTCAGGAGAGCCTTAAAACCGGGACTCGGTCGCATGATTAAAATTGCTTTTCACAAACTCGGCTTCGCAGCTGATATTTCTTCTGGCAAGGCAAAGCCCCATTCGGGGAACAGGCCGGGGCTTCACGTGTTTTGAAAAGATATGGAGAATCGTGGATTGAGGTTATTGAGGTAAAGGTCGATCAGTCTTGGAGCCCCGGTTCTTCACCTGCGCCTCTTACCGCCCTGGATGACGCCGGCTTTGAAAGGCGGACGGCCATGAAACGGAACCGGGCGTTCCAGTCTTGCGCACCTCCGCTCGATTGTCATAGAAGGTGATGCTGCCACCCTGGTCGATGTGCCGCGGTGAGGCGAGAGCGTTGATGGTGCAAATTCCAGCGGCCAGCCCACATCAAGGCCGCAACCATATGACATCAGCAAAAAAACCTACGGCACCTAATTTGCGTTTTTGAGCACTTGAAGTTCCTGTACAAACTGCGCAATCTGTTCGCATGAAAATCCTTTACCCCTTGCGACTTCTTCCAAGGTCCCCCAGAATGGTTCACCACAGGCTATGCACTTGATTCCCTTCTTCATCAAGAAGCGCACGGACTCTGGAACTGCTCTGATAAGGTCTTCAATCAATGTCTCTTTTTGTATCATCTTAAAGCTCATTTTTGCCGTCAACTATTAGACCGCGCCTGCCTTTAATCCGTACAGTCAGTCGTGAATCATCAGGCACTCAATTATTATAACAATCTGAGTCGATGAACCAAGCGGCAGGATTACCCATTGCTCGTGTCATGGAATGCAGGCAATCCAAAAGCTACCACAGAGCTTGATCTTTCATGATCCTCTGATAGTAGTAAAGGGCAGGAGTTGGCAGGGAGGAGGAAGCCTCGGCAAAGCAGGCGCGGCCCCCGAAAAGCAGCTGTCAGCGAGGTCCTGTGCCGATGGCAGGGACAGGACGACAACCTCCGAGAAGCAGCCTTCGGCCGGGCACCCTTATTCGGGAAATGGCCGACCTGAAAAGAAAGAAAGCGACATCGGTGAACAGCCATGACCGACGCACCTGAACCCATGAGCGGGGATTCGCCGACCGGCCTCGTTGATCTTCCAGAGGGGGGCTCATCTCTGATGTTTCCGGTACGGGCAAAGGACGACATTACCACCCTGGCCCACTACTACCGCGGTGAAATGGCGCGCATGATGAGCTGGCGCGACCGGCTTGATCGTACGACTAACTGGGCCATCGGCGCCGTGGCAGCCATGCTTTCCATTACCCTCTCCACGACCAGTGCGCACCACAGCGTGCTCATCTTCTCCATGGTGTTGGTCTTCCTGCTCCTCCAGATCGAGTCACGACGATATCGTTTCTTCCACCTGTTCCGGACCCGCGTACGCCTGTTGGAGCGAAATTACTACGGTCCGTTTTTCGATCCCGGGAAGCAGGCCACGACTCTCGGCTGGGCGGCCGAGCTTGCGGAAACATTGCGGCATCCAAGGTTCACCATAAGTCGTCGCCAGGCCATGGCACGCCGACTGGCACGGAACTACTGCTGGATCTTCCTGATTCTGCTGGGGGCATGGCTGTTGAAGACCACCACCGCGGTACTGCAACCCAGAACTGGAGAGGCTGAGTTCATCCACTCGGGCCAGGAGTTTCTGAACAACACCGCTGTCGGGTACATCCCGGGTTGGGTTGTCCTGGCGGGCGTGCTGATCTTCTATGCTTGGCTATTCTACGTCATGATCCGGCATCGGACAGTGGAGGGAGAGTTGACTTTCGGCGACGTCCATGTCTGAACGGTCTGCCTGCCTGCTCCAAAGCGTCTTGCAACCCTGTCGCGGCTGCCATGCTCAAGAGAGCCATTCGCCAAGCTCTTTCATTTGCTAAAGAAGTTGCTTTCCATCAACGCCGTTTGATAATTGGTTTATTGCGTTATCTGGTTTATGCCAGGACTATGCATATCATTACTGCCCCTGTTTTTTTTATTTACCATTCACTGTCCTTGATGTTTTTTATTGCACAAAACATTACGAGAAGAACAATTTACTGTTAATAGAGAGAACTCCTTCGCCGCGGCTTGGAAAATTTACCAAGGACCCAACCCACGAAGAGGACCCCCGCTCCGGCAAGAAACCATTTGATAGTTCCATTTCTCAACCATACGTTGCGCTCTTGTTCCAGGTTGTTCAAGGTCACCGACAATTCATTATTGCTCAGCTTGAGCTGGTTGCGTTCATCGGTGATAGCGACAATATCTTTAGAATTTTCTTTTAAGGTTTCATAAGCTTTGGAAATCTCAGCCAATTTTTTATTCGAGTCATTGAGTTCCGTTTGAAGCTTGCCCGCCTGAGCGCGAAATTCTTCCATCTCAGTCACTAGCCTGGCCCGGGTCTCGTCCCCGCTGGTAAAAGCTTCTTTGTACTGTGCTTCCAATTCCCGAATCCGCCCGTTCAATCGTTCATTTTCCCGAGTCAGCCGATTGATAATGACTGGTTTGGGCAAGCTTTCTTCCAGGTAACCCTTCTGGATATAGCCAATCTCGCCATTTGCCGTTTTCACTTTTGCGAAGGCTTTCCCATCTTCGATCAGTTCTACCGGCGTATCGGTCTTAAGGTAGGTCATCACCTTGGAATTTTCCTGAGGCAATTCCCGAAGGGAGACAACCAGCTGGTCGGAAATATAGAGAGTTTCCGACCATGCAAAAGAAGGAATCAGCAGAAATCCTATGAACATCACCAAGGTTATCCGTGGGTCATTCAGCATAGTGTCCTCCTCGGGAAATGCGATTATTTTCAACCGGCCTTTCAGTCGCCTGCCATACTACCAGGACAAATCAAGCCACCCACATTGCGTGCGGATGGCCCGTATTTTTTCTCACCTATACCCATGCAACCTGGCCATCCTGACATAGGACCCATGGCTTTGCGTCACCGGATTACTCCGATTTTGCCTTTGTGAGAAGCTCAATTTAACAGAAACACCGATTAATAGGAATTGGTTTTTGGCTTGATCAGTTTATCTTCCCGCGTGCGACAAACCCTCCCCAGGCGGTGTCGTCATGCTCTCAACCCGTAATCCCGGCGGCAGCCCCTACTCCGGCCAAGCTGACCGGCCCTGAGCCCACGCTGATGACGTGATTATACCGTAACCCGTTGGCCCTCTCCGTTCGGAGGCAGGCAGGGGGCGTCCTTATCCTGCCGGCCAGGTATCGGCAATCCGATAACCCTCGGGCCAGGGATCGTCGGGGTCAAGCATGAGCTGATGTATTCCGGTAATCCATGCCCGGCCTGAGACGGTCGGGACGATCGCGTTGCGATCTCCGACTGAGGTCACCGAGTCAATCCCGCACAGGAACTCGGAACCAATGATCGAGCGCGCTCGATACCGCTCCCCGATCTGCATCAGGCCCCGTGCGTGCAGGACGGCCATTCGTGCCGAACACCCGGTGCCCGTTGGCGACCGATCAATCTTGCCAGGCCTCACAACCACCGCGTTTGGTCCGACCAGCTCGCCGTTCTCCCTGACCAGCGGTCCGGTAAACTGGCAGAACGACAAGTGGTTCCACTCGGCGTTCAACGGGTGCCGAAAGCCCAACTGTTGGTTGGCTGCCGAGCTTATCTTCATACCCATCTCGACAAGATCACAAGCCTCTCCCGGAACGAGTTCAAATCCCAGCACTTTCGCATCGACCAGGACAAAGCTGTCGCCACCATAGGCCGTATCGACGGTGAGTGTGCCGACGCCCTCTACTTCCAGGGAGCATCCCAATTGATCGGCAAACGACGGCACGTTGGTGATTGTAATCCGTTCCGCCTTGCCATTGCGGCACAGCGCACGCGCCTTCACTATACCGCCCGGCGCTTCGATCAGCAGTTCGGTTTCCGGCTCGGTCATGGGAACAATGCCTGTGTCAAGGACCACCGTTGCTACGCAGATCGAGTTTGAACCGGACATCGGTGGAGTATATGCCGGCTCCATGATGATCCAGCCGACCTGCGCACGGGCATCTTTGGGGGGGACCAGCAGATTTACATGTCGGAACACCCCGCCGCGTGGTTCGTTCAGCACAAAGCGTCTCAGTCGATCATCCTTCTCGATGAAACAACGCTGCTCCCAAATCGTGTCACCGGGCGGAGGCGTGACGCCCCCGACAATCACATCTCCGACCTCACCTTCTGCGTGGCAGCTGACCACATGAATGACCTTGGTTGTTCTCATTCCTGACGACCTCTCCCTGTGTGTGGATAGGTTTTGCATGCGTCCCGGGATGCTTTCCCGGAAGCATTGACCTCGCATGCATAAGAATTATACGTGAAATGTACCGCATAACATCCCCCGAGAAATTCCGCATAATATATGCTTAACATTTATTTCACGTGGCTTACGGATAGACGATCGAGTTTGGTTTTTTTCAGTAAGGGCATCGCTGTACTTGCTGGCTTACTGTGTCTTCGGGGGCTGAAATCGCCCA
The DNA here is from genome assembly GCA_024640545.1 of Geobacteraceae bacterium. GTDB lineage: Bacteria > Desulfobacterota > Desulfuromonadia > Desulfuromonadales > BM103 > JAHEDT01. The sequence goes on along the minus strand of JAHEEU010000143.1, from coordinate 2,445 downwards.
AAAGGAGGAACCCTTGGAAACCCTGCAATTCATGAATGGCCTAGCCTGTATGGGTGGGCCATCAGGTGTCCTCGGTTTGTAATGAGGGTTTCCTATGTGCATGACCTGCAGTCCGACTCTCCTTGACTCTTCGCTCGCATTTCACGCTGAACATATTGTTTTTATCTTTCAGAGCAGCAGGACGGCAGCAAAGCGGAGGTTACATCAAGATTTACTGCAGGGCAAAAGGAAAGGGCGCTAGCTTTGCGGTTAACTCCCTCTTGTGACACCCCGGGCCGGACGACAGGGGGCGCGGGTGCGAAGGATTCAATATCAGGCATAAGTAAAACCGAACGCAGAGGAGCAGATCAGCGCTCCTCACCGATTCCGAAAGTATGTATCACGCAAAAGTTCCAACCCCTCGTCCTCACCGATGATGGTGAGTTCGTCACGATCTTGCAGAACCGTGCGCCCGCTGGGCACAAAAGGCTGATTGTCCCGTGTCAGCATCGCCACCAAGCACCCTCGCGGGATTCCCGCTTCACGCAACAGTTTACCAATCAGTACACCGGACGGTTCCTCGGCGCGAATCGGCAAGCTGACGAAGCGATCGTCGTGCATCAGCGATTCCCGTAGTTCAAGCTCATTGCGTGCCTGATCCCACTCGATCGGAAAGCTCGCCTCATCCACCCGCTCTGCAATCCTCGCCAGGATCCGCAGATGCTGGGCCGGGTTGCTATCCGGACTGACCAGGAAGAAAATCGCATGGATCCGAACCTCATCCGCCTCTTCGTGGGTCAGTGGGTCATAAGTCCTCATCTGCACTCCCGGTCGGCAACGGACCAGGGCCATTTCCGTCTGCTTGATTCGTTCAGTTCGGAAGTGCGGCAATGCTACGCCATGGCTCACCGGCGTGGCGCCGACCCTGGTCCCCTCCATGATTTGCGTCATGATTGCTTTGGGCGAGAGATACACCCGGGGGGCCATATTGTCAGCAACTCGTTCTACGACCTTTTCAAAGGTGGTCCGGTCAGCGAGGTCGAACACCAGGCAGCGCATGACGATCTCGTCGAAAGGATCCTCTTCGCGCAAACCCTTCTCCCTGAGGATGCCGCGCAGTTCGGCGTCAAGGTCATGGTGGCGGTGCTGTCCGAGTCGCTCGAAGACATGATAGATGGCTCCGGTGCGTGCGACCCGACCGCGTGCGTAATAACGGTACCACAGGGAGGAGACCACGATCAGGCCGACCGAAAAGCCGATCGAAAGAGCCCCCATCTCGAAAATCAAGTAAAAAGGCGAGATGATCCCGGCCAGTTGCATCCACGGGTAAAACGGGGATTTGTACCCCGGGTCGTAGGAGGGGATCTTGCTCTCACGCATGACGATGACCGCCAGGCAAACCAGGGCGAACATCAGCAATTGAAAGGCACTGGCGAGCTTTGCAATCCGCATCGGATCGAACAGGACCAGGATCAGGATCATGGCACTGAGGGTCAGGGCAATCGAATAGAAAGGCGTCCCGAACTTGCCCAACTCCCGGAACCGGCGGGGAAGCAGGTGGTCGCGGCTCATTGCCAGGGGATAGCGTGATGCGCTCATCATGCCGGCGTTGGCGACTGAGATGAAAGCGAGCATCGCCGCCAGGGAGAGCAGAATGACGCCCGGACGCCCAAGCGCATAGTCGGCTGCGGTAGCGACCGGGGTCAGGTTGCCGCGCAGTTCACCCGGCGGGACCAGACCGACAATCATCAGCGTACCGAGGAAGTAGATCAGGATCGCGGTCAATAGTGCCAAGATCACTCCCCGGGGCAGGTTCTTCTCCGGATCTTTCACCTCTTCCGAAAGGCTCGCCACCTTGGTGACACCGACGTAGCTGATATAAACCATGCCAGCCGTCGCGATGATTGAGTCGAAGCCAGCCGCAAAGAAGTCCTGAAAATGATCAGGCTGGAAAGAGGCCACGCCGCTGGTGAGGAATATGGCCAGGATCGCCAGCAGGCCAATCACCAGCACAACCTGGAGCCTGCCGCTCTTCTTAGCCCCCACCAGGTTGATTGCTGCCAGGACCAAGGCGATCGTCACGGCGACTGGAGTAATCGACAGATTGGGCAGGAACAGGGAGATATAGGCACCCATCCCGACCAGCGCGAAGGTCACTTTCAGGATCAGGGCCAGCCAGGTACCGATCCCGCCTATGCAGCCAAGAAACGGCCCTAGCGAGCGGTCGAGAAAATAGTAGACGCCTCCGGCGCGTGGCATGGCGGTCGCAAGCTCTATCACGCTGAACATGGCCGGAATCAGCGGCAGCGCAGCCAGCATATAAGCCAAGACAAGGGCGGGGCCGGCCTGAATGGCAGCAATCCCGGGGAGCAGAAAGAACCCGGCACTCAGGGTGGCCCCAGTCGCGATGGTGTAGACATCCCTTAGCCTCAGCTCTTTTTTCAAGCGTTTCTGCTTGTTGCCCAC
>JAHEEU010000014.1 GCA_024640545.1 Geobacteraceae bacterium | reverse complement strand
TGATTTGGTCATTCAGTTCTTTGGCCAAGGGGTTCATTTTTTACCTCCAGCGGGTGGTTGATAATACGCCTCCGGGCGCGGCAGTATTTAATCAGCATAAGTTAAGAATTGTCAATGGCAAACTCTTTGTAAAAAGGGAGAATGACCACTGGAAATGAAAGGCTGCAAAAAGGATGTGCCGGAGATCGCGCCGCGGACTTCGCAATGCATTTTTTGTGAAATGTGTAGACCTGACCCCTAAAGAACCCGCCGGGGTTTAAAAGAGCGTCCCCAGCACAATCCCGAGGGCGGAGAGCGGGCCGGTGTCGCTGATGCCGTCGACGGACTTCTCGACCTTGTGCAGCGTGGTCTTGGCGTCCCGGTAGAGGTCGTCTTCATTGACCAGCCGCCCCAGCGTGCCCTGGCCGTCGTCGATCTTGCCGGCAATGCTGTTGATCCGCGCCATGCTGCCGCTGACGTTGTCGTAGAGGGCATCGTCCTGGAGCAGCTTGCCGAGCGAACCTTGGCCCTGGTTGACCTTGTCGGTGATCTCGTTGAGGTTGGCGACGGCATGCACGGCCTGGTCGTAGAGCCGGTCGTCAGCCAACAGCTTCCCCATCGTCCCCTTTCCCGACTTGAGCTGGTCGGAGAGATCGGCAAGATTGACCAGGGTGTGATTGAGGTTGTCGTACAGGGTCGGGTCGGCAATCATCTTGCCGAGAGTGCCCTCCCCGGTATCGAGTTGAGCCAGCATGTGATTGAGCCGGGTGGACATGGCGGTCATCTCGTCATACAGGGCCGGGTTGTTGACCAGGCGGCCCAGGGTGCCTTCCCCCTCGTCGATCTTGGTGACGATCTTTTCCAGACGGTTGACGACCTCGGACAGGGGTTCGCGGCTCTCCTCGACCATGTCGCCGAGCGGTTTCAGCACGCGCTCCTGGATACGGTCGAGGTTGCTGATCAGCTCGTCGATATTCACTGCATCCTCGGTCCTCACCGGGCTGCCGGGCGGCAGCACGGGGCTCTGCAGCGAGCCGAAATCAAGGCCGAGGAATACCCCGCCGAGCATGTTGGTCTGGCGGATGCGCGCCAGCGTGTCCTCACGGACGCTGTTCTCGCGGTTGATGAAAAAATCGACGCGGACCTGGCTTTCCTCGATGCCGATCTTCTTGACCTTGCCGACATCGACGCCGGCGATCCTCACCGGGTCGCCGACCTTCAAACCCACCGCGGAGTTAAAATAGGCGATGTATGCATATTGGTCCTCGAACGGCCGCCAATCTTCAACAAGCTCGATCATGACGGCCAGCAAAATCAGGCTTGCAAGAAAAAACAGGCCGACTTTCTGCTCGGCTGACATTGCCATACTAATCCCCTTCTCCCTTGATGCCCTTGGTCGTTGTATAGATAAAATTGCGCACGATCGGGTTCTGGCTCTTCTTGATCTCGCTGGGGGTGCCGATGGCGATAATTTCCCCGCCGTGCATCATGGCCACCCGGTCCGAGAGGTAGAGCGCGAAGTTGAGGTCGTGGCTGACGATGATCGTGGTCAGCTTGACCTTCTCCTTGAGCGACATGATGACCCGGGCCAGTTCGTCGGACGTCACCGGGTCGAGCTCCGCGGTCGGTTCGTCATACAGGATCAGGTCAGGTTCCATGGCCAGGGAGCGGGCGATTGCGACGCGCTTTTTCATGCCGCCGGAAAGCTCCTCGGTGCGCATTTCCTCCTTGCCGGCCAGCCCGACCAGGCGCAGCTTCTCACGGATGATGCGGCGGATGCGCACCTCGCCGTAGACCCGGTTCTCACGCAGCCACAGACCGACGTTTTCGCCGACGGTCAATGAGTTGAACAGGGCCGACGACTGGAACACCATGCTGTAGCGGAAGTTGCGCGGCGCATTTTTTTCCTGGGGCTCGTTGACGTCATGGCCGTTGATCAGAATCTGCCCGCTGTCGGCCTTCTCCAGCTTGACGATATGTTTGAGCAGCAGGCTCTTGCCCGTCCCTGACGGACCGATGATCGAAAAGGTCTCACCCGGTTCTATGGAAAGGTCGACATCCCTGAGGACGTGGTTGTCGCCGAAGAACTTGTTGAGCTTGCTGATCTTGATGCTGACACCGCTTGAGCCGGAAAAATCGACCGCGCAGAAGTCGCCCTCCATGATGGGCGGGGCGAAGCCGTGCGCGAGCTTGCTCCAGAAGGAGCCCAGCGGGCCTTGAGAATCTAAGTGTCGCTGACTTTTATAATACTTGTCAGGAGCCATCGAACGACTTTCGTTAAATCATGAAACGGGTCAGGAAATAGTTGGCGACCATAATCAGCAGGAACGACAGGACCACCGAACGGGTCGTCGATTCGCCGATCCCCCGCGCGCCGCCGGTCGTCTTGAAGCCAACGTAACAGCCGACGTGGGCGATGATCCCCCCGAACACCATGGCCTTCAACAGGCCCTTGAAGATCTCCTTGTAGGTCAGGGCGCGAATCATGTTGTCGTAGTATACCGTGAATGGAACGTTGATCTTTGGATTGACCTCGGCGATCACGCCACCGCCAATGATGCCGACCACAATGGCGAAAGAGACCAGGGCCGGCACGGTAAAGAGGCAGGCGATCAGTCTCGGCATCGCCAGGTAACGGACCGGGCTGATTTCCAGGGTCTTCAGCGCATCGATTTCCTCGTAAACCTGCATGGCGCCGACTTCGGCGGCCATGGCCGAACCGACCCGGCCGGCGACCAGCAGGCTGGTCATCACCGGTCCGAGTTCCTTGACCATCGACATGCCGACGATCGCCCCGATCGCCTCCTGGGATCCGTAGAGGGCCAGCTGGGTGCCGGTCTGCACCGAGAGCACCATGCCGACAAACAGGGCCACCAGCATGGCGATGGGCAGGGTACCGACCCCGATCAGGTTCATCTGTCGAAAGATGCTGGGCAGGTTGCGCGGGGCCTCCTTGAAGTAATAGACCGTCTCGCAGAGCAACGCCAGCATCTCGCCGAGACCTTGCGCGACATTCAGCAGTTTCCCGCCTATGAAGGTGATAAAGCGCATCAAGCTCCAGTCTCACAGCTGCTCGGGCAGGGGGGCACCCCAGCGCAGGCCCCAGGGTGTATAAAAGAGATTGAGCTGCTTGCCTTGATCGCTGCTGCGATAATTGAACAAACCTTTCAGGATGTTCAGCTCCTTGTCCTGTTCGGACTCCTTGCGGTATGCAACCAGCGGGAACAGCTCCCAGGCGACCTTGTCGCCCTGCTTCTCGTGCCAGTAAAGGTTCCAGAGCAGGCTGACGACGTGGTTGCCCTGGCGGTCCCACTTCTGCTGGTAAACCCGCCAGAGGGGGGCCCAGAGACGCTCTATCGACTCGTTGTTCGGGAAGAAGGGCTCGATCAACGATAGAACGTGCAGGCGGCTGACCCCGTTGGTCCTTTTGTAGCCGAAAAAAGGCCAGAAGTCGATACGGCGCATCGACTCACCGGTCTCGAGCTTGGCCTCCCTGGTGTCGGAATAGAGAAAAAACAGCACGCGGTCGCGGCGGCGCTCGATCAATTCGGAGTTCATCTCCTCGATCTTGTAGACAGGCCAAACATACCACCTATTTCTTTTAACATCTATGGTTTCATCGGCATAGAACGGCAGGAATTTCTTGCCGTGGTATTTTTCCCCCTCGGTGACGCGCACCAGCGGCCAGGGGGCATCCCACGAGGTGTAGCCTTTGACCCGGTCTTCCGTTTTTGTGAAGAACGGCCAGAGGACGGTGGTGGAGGACTTCTGCGGCGATTCCATGCTGATATAGAACGGCCAGGCGGCTCTCCTTTCCTCCGGATTATCAGTGTCCAGCTTCAAGCTCTCGGAGAAGAAGATCGGCCAGAGGAAAAACGATTTCCGGTAGACCCCCTCTTTGCGGCTCTGCCCCAAAAGCGGCCAGAATTTGGAACCGGACTCATTCTCGCCGGAGATACTGGCAAAGAAAGGCCAGAGGATGTTGTCGACCCGGGTCCCCTTGCGCTCGGTCTGGCTGTAAATCGGGAAGAGCACGAAAGAGATGCGGTCCCGGCCGAACCAGTTGTAAAGGGTGCCGCCAAAGGGGAAGAACGCCTTGTAGCTGCCCTGCTCTTCCTCGCCGTAAAAAAAGAATGGGAAGAGATAGCCCCGGTTGCGGCTGCCTGACTCACTTTCGCCGAAATCGAAACTGAACAGGTGGAAGAAATGAAAACGGCTGGAATCCCCCTTGTTAGTGGCGCCGAAGAGGGGGTAAAGGACATCGGTGCTGGAACGGCCCTCCTCATCGACGGCCCGGTAGAACAGCGGCCTCAGAGCATATTCCGTTTCGTCACCCTTGGTCTCGTATTTGATGAACGGGCCAAGCAGGTGAAGGCTCTGGTAGTCGGCGCTTTCCGAGGAGCGGTAATCGAAAAAAGGCCAAAACGTGGAGACCGTGGCATCATCTGCCAGCGCAGGGTCTGCACACCAGACAATGGCGAGCAGCAGCAGGAGTAAAGGGCCACGTTTCATCAATCAAACCGGGAAGATGTTGATAAGCGGAGAAACTTTGTAATCATATCATGGGGATATATCCGTCACAACAAAAAGAGCCGGGGGCCTGCGGAGCTCACTCCCGGGATGACTCGTCCCGGCTTTTCGAGCCGCGTTTCTTGGCCAGGTTCACCAGCAGCATAATGCCATGGATCACTCCCAGGACCAGAATGATGAAAACCACATCGCCGATACCGATATTCTGCATAAGATCTCCCGGAAATTCAGATTGACTGCAAGGCCTCCCGGGCCTGCTCGTGGTCCGGAGCCAATGCCAGCGACTGGCTCAAGGCGTCGAAAGCTCCGCCAAGGTCGCCGGTCTTGATGCGGCACATGCCCAGCAGGCAGAGGAAGTCCGCCGACTTGAACTCGCTCATGAAATACTCGTCCGTTTCGAGTCGTTCCAGGAGTTCGGTCGCCTGAGGGTACTCCTGTTCCGCATAGCGCTGCATGGCCTCACCGACCTGTTCGAGGTCATCCACCAGAGGGTGGTCAGGAAAACCTGTCGCTATGCAGGACTGCAGGCGCTCTTCTATTCGCTTCATAAGCTGCGGGTCAGTGATGGCAGCGACAACCTTGCGCAACCGGGCGACGGCGGCCGGATAGTCTCCGATCAGTATGTCGATTTCCGCGAGCAGATTCAGGGCTGCGGCATCACCTTCCTTGAGTTTCAGAAGATCCTGCCCGTAACGCATGGCATCGAGGAGGTGCCGTCGAACCTGCGGCAGTTCGGTGAAAGTCATGGCCAGGTTATAAAATCCCTGGGCGAGTTGCCAGACCAGCCCCGGATTGCCGGGCTCGAGCAGGTGCAGGATCTTGAGATAGGCCAGCTTGCGAAAGACGTAAGCCGGCTCCACATCCTTGGAGTCAAGCATCACCACGTGAGCGGCCAGGTCGGCCAGGAAATGCGGGTAACCTTCACGCAGCAGGGCCGCATATTCGAAATTATACCGGCAGTCGGGGAACTGGCGCAAATAATCGTAGACGCCTTCGCCGACGGCATTGTCGCTGGGAGCGGCGTCCGCCATGGCGCCGCGCTTGACCGGCAGGGGGATTGGCGGCAGGGCGACCGGCTCCTGCTCTGGCCCGACATGAATCACATGACCTTCCGGAGGCTGCCAGAAGACAAAATGCTGCCGGTCCAGGTTGACAATATTGATCACGGGCAACGGCTCACTCATCTTGGTCGTTCATTGGGTGGGTGCGCATTAGGTTTGTCAGAAAGTTTTACTAGAGTCGCTTCAGCAAGTCAATCTTGATGGGATCGGCAAAAGACCAGGGCCATAAATCTTTCAAGTAATACTTTAAGGAAACAGAGGTATTTATATTAAAGCATTACAAACCCAGTATATATTTGATAGAATTGTAATGCGACTTTAATACAGGGGACAGAGCGATGTTCGAGGCATTAAAGGGAATAGCCTGTTTTGTGACAGCAGTCGTCAGTTTCCTTTATGGTACGAGAATAGCCTGGGCCTGTGGCAAAAAGTGCAATTTCAATGAAAAACCCGAGTACCGGATGCATGCGCTATTCGAAAGCATCCCGTCGGCCACCGTCGTTTATTTCTTCGGTTTTGCGATCGTCTTCAGCCATTTCATCGACGGGTTTTTGACCATAATCGTTTCCGCGCTCACCAGCGCCATACTGCTGTCAGGGTTTGTGGTGTCGATGACGATGCCGGAACTGAAGCGCAAGCCCCCTGCCGAACGATGACGCCGCCTTATTCGCAGGGATGCTTTTGAAAACCCGCCTTTCGAAAGCGGCAAGCCTCAGCACAGCTGGTTGCACGGATGCACCGGCACCCCACCCCGCTGCAGCTTCAATCAGCGCCGGAAGATCAAGGACGTATTAATCCCGCCGAAAGCGAAATTGTTGCTCATCAGGTATTCGATATCCAGGTTGCGCCCGTCACCACAGATGTAATCGAGCTCGCTGCATGCGGGATCCAGGTTGCGTAGATTCAGGGTCGGAGAGAACCAGCCCTCCTGCATCATTCTGATACTGAGCCAGGCTTCGATGGCACCGCAAGCCCCCAGGGTGTGCCCCAGGTAACTCTTCAGGGAGCTGATGGGCATGCGCGGCCCGAAAATATTGTTCGTGGCCCTGGTTTCGGTAATATCGCCATAGCCGGTCGCAGTGCCGTGTGCGCTCACATAGCCGATCTCGGCAGGGTCCGTCCCGGCACTGTCAAGGGCCATCTCCAGGCATCTCTGGATTGTCTCCAGGTTCGGTTGCGTGATATGGGCCGCATCACAATTGGTTGAGAAGCCGACAATCTCGGCATGGATGCGCGCGCCCCTCGCAATGGCGTGATCCCGATCCTCCAGGACAAGCGTCGCCGCGCCTTCGCCGATAACCAGGCCGTCCCGGTCGACGTCGAAGGGACTGGGCGTGGCCTTGGGGCTGTCGTTCTTCTGGCTGGTCGCGAACAAGGTATCAAAGACCGCCACTTCAGAAGGGCAAAGCTCCTCGGCCCCTCCGGCGACCATGACGGCCTGGTAGCCGTTGCGGATCGTCTCGTAGGCATAGCCGATCGCCTGGCTGCCCGACGTGCAGGCGCTCGACGTGGGGATCAGCCGGCCCCGCAAGCCGAAGAAAATCGCGACATTGACCGCGGCAGTATGACTCATCATTTGCATGTAGGTGTTGGCGTTGATGCAGCGCGTGGTCTTCTCCGCCAGCATCACCCCGAACCCACTGAGCGTGTCCGGGCTGCCTGTCGACGACCCGTAGGCCACCCCTGTCATGCCCGAGTTCAGGATGTCTGAACCCAGCAGCCCGGCATCCTTGAGGGCATCTTCGGTAGCGACCGTGGCCATCTTGGCGACACGCCCCATGCTGCGGGTTTGCTTTCTCGTGTAACCGGGAGGCGTCGAGAAATCCGGGGCGGGAGCAGCAAGCAAGGAGTTGAGCCCCTGATAAACGGACCATTCGTCAACTCTGACCACGGCATTCTCCAGCAGCTTGAGCCTCTCGAGGATCACCCCCCAATCACCGCCGAAAGCAGTCACTCCGCCCATTCCGGTTACGACGACCCGTTTGTTCAAATCATCCCCCCGTTTATCGAGACAACCTGCCGGGTGACATATCCCGCCGAATCCGAGACCAGGTAAGCGGCCAGCCCGGCAACTTCCTCGGGCGTTCCCAGACGCTGGGCCGGTATCATCTTGAGTGCCTCGGAACGGACTTCCTCGGCAACCATCCCGGTGTCGATCAAGCCTGGTGCTATACAGTTCACGGTTATCTTTCTTTTGGCCAGTTCCACGGCCAAGGCTTTCGCTGCACCGATAAGACCCGCCTTCGAGGCACTGTAGTTCACCTGGCCACGATTGCCGGTCACCCCGGACACCGAGGACATGACCACAATGCGCCCCCCCTTGCGTTCCTGCACCATCGGCATGACGCAAGGGTGAATGACATTATAGAAACCGTCGAGATTGGTACGAACAACCTCGTCCCACTCGCCGGGAGGCATCGCCGGGAAAGCGTTGTCGCGCACAATGCCCGCGCAGGTTACGACACCGTAGAAAGCTCCGCGGCTTTGAATCTCAAACTCCAGCCTGGAACGACAGCTCTCACGATCTTTGACATCGAACTGGATCAGCCGCCCGGAGCCGCCTTGCGCCTGGATAAGACGTATAGTCTCCTCAGCACCGGGACGGTCCTGGTTGAAGTGGGTGACGACGCTGAAGCCATCGGCCGCCAGCCTGACCGCTACGGCCCGACCGATGCCTTTGCTCGCTCCGGTAACAAGGACTCGTCGACTCATCAGAACCTTCTCTCCAGTATCTGCTGCAACTCATCCGCCGGCGGCAAGTAGGTACTGAGCTGCGCCTCGGCCACGGTGCACTGGTTGAAGCTGATTGTACAATGAAAAACCCCCATATTTCCATCCCGTATAATCTTCTCCGCGGCAATGATCAAGCGGGCGCCGCAGGGAAAGGCATTCAGCTTGCTGGTGTATTTTCGACTGCCCAGCAGCAGCCCGATATCCACGGGGCGGCCCTCAGATTGAGCGTTCCGGCCTCCCCAGACAGCTATGGTTTGGGCCATTAATTCAATTCCTACCCAGCCGGGCAGGTTCCCCTGCCGATCGGCAAAGGGCATGTCTTTGGAAACGACAGCCTCGCAACGCGCCCCCTCTTCATCGACCGAGAGGACGCCTGACAAAAGCAGCATTGGCGGTCTGTGCGGGAGCAGGTTTTCAAGGACAGCTTGCAAAGGCTTCTGTTCTCCCAAAGATCAAGGAAACGTTATTGCCGCCAAACGCGAAAGAATTCGAAAGGCAAGCGGGTGAAGCCAGCAGGTCGCCTCGTCCGGCCAGCCTGATTTTACTCAGTTCCGGGTCGACGACACCATCCCAAAGATGGGGGGGGACCTTCATCTCCCCACGCTGGGTCAGAACCAGCCAGCAGAGCGCCGCCTCGACAGCACCGGCCGCGCCAAGGGTGTGGCCAGTCAAAGGCTTGGTGGACCCGCATGGGACTGAGCAACCGATGATCTCCGCGACGGCCCCGGCCTCCATGAGATCGTTCAGCCGGGTTGCCGTTCCATGGAGGTTCACATAGCCGATGTCGCCCGCCGACAGGCCTGAATCCAGCAAAGCATGTTTCATGGCGATGGCGGCGCCCCGCCCTTCCGGGTCGGGTGCCGAGACGTGATAAGCATCGGAAGATTCGCCAACCCCCAGCAGAGACACTTCGGCCCGCTCCCTGCTCAGGAGAAAAAGAGCCGCCCCTTCACCGACATTGATGCCGTCTCGATTGGCACTCGAGGGGTTGCATACCCCGCGGGAGAGCGACTCCAACCCGGCAAAACCGTTCAGGGTCAACCGGCAGAGCGTATCAACGCCGCCGACTATGACCGCATCGCAGATTTCAGCTTGCAGCAGATGCTTGGCGCTGATAAAGGCCCTGGCGCTTGACGAACAGGCGGTCGACAAGGTGTACGACGGGCCTTGCAAGCCGAGATGACTCGCCAGCAGTTCCGAGAGGGCCCCAATCTCCTGCTGGACATAATGGTAGCCCTCGGGAAACGTCCCGTGCCGCTTATGGTGGGCAAGGGCCTCCTCGCCCGCGGAGATCCCTGAGGTGCTCGTCCCCATGACGACACCGATGCGAGCGGGGCCGTACCTCTTGATGGCCGCATCGACCGAAGCTCTGATCTGGCTGAGGACGGCCAGGAGCAGTCGGTTGTTGCGGCAATCAAATTCTGCAACCGCAGCCGGCAGGGCGGGGATTGGTCGAGTGATTTCGCCGACAATTGTTGTCGCTCCACTGTTGGACCATTCCCCTGCAGCGCGCATCCCCGGGCTGACACCCTGCAGAAGCTTGCTGCGGATGTCGGCAGGTTCACTGCCGATAGCATTGATCATGCCGACCGAATTAACGAATATCATGGCTCACGCGTCTTTTCAGGGGCCGTGACATCAGGCGGACAGGCACAGGCCGATGGAGACAGCGCAAATGCCACCAGGATACCGACCAGGACAACCAGGCCGAAGGTCTGGATCGCTGCGGTCTGGCTCAAAGACAGCAAGCCGAAGGACAGCAGGGTCGTAACGGCGGAGAGGACCACCGCCAACAGGGTCGACGCTGGCTTCGTTCGGCATTCTGCCATAAACAAAGTATAATCAATTCCGATGCCGAGGACCAGCACCAGGCCGAGGACACCGAAGAGGTTCAAAGGCAGCCCCAAAACAGCCAACATGGCCAGGGCCGTCGCGCCGGCCAAAAACGGCGCCCAGACAATGCGCACGGCTCTCGGCAAGCCATAGCGATAACAGAGCAGCAGCAGTATGACGGCATAGCTGGCGAGCAGCAAAAAACTGATTTTCACTCTGTAGGAACCGAACAGCGCCGACAGCTCATCTGCTCGGGAGACGTAATAAACGTCGTCGAGCTGCGAGGCAATGGACTGGATTATCAGACCGTCAGCGACGGCCATCAGCGGCACAACGGCGGCGGGTTGATCGCCGACGGGGCCCAGCCATAATTTGCGCAACCCCCTGCTCGCCGGACTGGCAAGCCATTCATCGATCGTCAAGGGGGAGAAATCAGCAGGATAGAAGCGGCCGCCGTCAAAAGGACCGAGCTTGATTTTCCCTTCCAGGGCAGGCAGCCAGGGGCCGACAAGGCGGTCCCGCACCAGGATGAAATCGCTTTCCTGGCGTTGCCGCGAGGGAATCATCGTCGAAAGGCTCCGAAAACCACCCAGTGTGCCTTGCGCGACGGCCTTGCGCAGTCCGGGAGTGATCATTTCCAGCTTCTGCAGCACTTGCTCGTCATCCGCGCCACGAACGATCAGCATTCGCTGGGTCGCACCGGTCCCGATGATGGCGGCTATCTGCTCGCCCTGGTCTTGCAGTGAGGCCGGTGAGGCCTGCAGCTGCCGGATGTCGTCGTTGACCTTGAGCGATGGCAGGGCGACAAGCACCATGGCCAACAGCGAGCCGTTCAGGATGAGGGCCCTTCCGGGCGCCCGGATATAGCTCAGCCACTTGTTGAGCGGGACCTTCCAGGGGAAAGGTGCTACCGACAGCGAATCGAGCAGCAGCGGGTACAGCAGGACCACGGTCAGAAATGCGGCAAACAGCCCGGCGCTTGAAAATACGGCCAGTTGCTTCAAGCCAGGGAACGGGGTCATCAACAGGACCAGGTAGGCCAGGATACTGGTGACAAGCCCCATGCATATCGCCGGGAGAATCCGTTGCAATGCCGCCAGCGGCCGCCAATCATGTTTTTCAGACAGCCATTCGCTCAGGTAGTGGAACGAATAGTCGACCGAAACACCGATCAGGCTGGCACCGATCACCAGGGTAAAGATATGGATGTTCCCAAAGACGAGCATCGTCGCCGCTGAAGCAAAGAGCAGTCCGCTCAAGATCGACAGGCCGCTCAACAGCAGAGGCTTCAGGCCCTTGAAGACCAGCCAGAGCAAAAGGACGACGCCCAGCAGGGAGCCGAGACCGATCGTCGATATCTCTTGCTGTGCCTGCCCGATGCCGTGGGCGGCATAGAACAGCGTCCCCTGTCTTAAGATTTTCAAGTCAGGCTGCTCCGCTTCAAGCTCCTTGATGGATTCATCCATTTTTTCAGCCAGGTTTTTAGCGCCGGACATGGAGTACGGGGTGATCGCCAGTTCGGAGGCCAGCATGACATAACTCAGACCGTCGTCGCCCTCGGCGACCAGCCAGCCGGAATCAAGCTGCAGCCGGCCACGGAATTCCTGCAGGCTCATCAGGAAGTTGCGTGTCAGCAACATGGGGTCGGCACGCAATTCCCCGGCTCCGACTCCGGCGAAGGGGTTGTATACCTGGGCCAGGACACGCTGCACCCAGACATCGCCCTGATTATCCTGCAGCAGCCCCCTGACTTCAGCTGACAGGAGTTGTGTGGCGTGCGGGGTATAAAGCTGCCACCAGCGCTGTTCATCTTCGCCGGTCTGGCGCGCTTGAACAGTGCCAATGCCAGGGAGTCCGGCAAGCGCTACGGTCAGTTTTGCAGCATAAGTTTTTGCTGCGCCGGGGTCAGGATGGCCGACCAGGAAGATCACCTGCCGGTCGGCGGCCTGCTGAACAAGATGCACAGCCTCTTCGATGTGGGCATCTTTTTCCACCGCCGGGAATAAGGCCATCAGGTCCGTGTTCAAGAGGCCGCCTGTTGGTTGCAGGGCAATCAACAGGCAGAAGGCCACGCCGGTCGCGCCGAGCCAGGCAAGTCCGATGACCAGCTTAATTCTGGAAGTAAAGTTTCTCATCGGTGCTCAGAAATGCCGGAGAGGTGTCCATGTCGCTGAAGTGAATCAAGGTCTTGTTGCCGCTGGCTTCATTAATTTCCACGTCTTCGACCAGCTGCTTGCCTGCCAGCTGTATCGACGTAAAAACCTTTCGAATATTTGCGGCCCGGGGGGTCAGGGTGATTTTCCATGCCTCGCCGGCCTGCACGGCAAAGACGATGTCGAAAGACTGTTCCAGGCCTGTCCCTTGTTCGGCAAACAGCGAAGAGACGAGACTGACAAACTTGAAGAGTTCCCGGTTGTCAGCTTTTTTTTTGACCTGGCGCGGCTGACCGGGGAACTGCTGCAGCAGGGTTTCGTCAGTCATCACGTACTGCACCTGGAAAGGCTCTTGCTGCGACCACACCAGGCCGGTGTTGCGTGCGAGCAGCAAGGTCCCGGCTGATTCCAGGGGTTCATTGAGGCCGGTCACGACCCGGGTCTGGCGATAACTGGCACGCAGGACATCGACCGCGGCCAAATGACTCTTCACCTCGTCCAGGGTCACGGCATACGCCGGACTTGTGCAGATCAACAGGAGGCAAAGGCTGATGCACAGCAGCCTCATGTTGAAACCCCCAGCTTTTCGAGAAATACCCGGGGGGAAGCAAAGCACATTTCATGGTTCCGCATATCCACGGCAACCTGCGTGGTTTTCCCCTTGGTGGTTTTGTCTCCCGTCCCGGAATCGTAGACTTCATAGTCAATCTTTATGCCGCACTCGTACTCGACCAGCCTGGCTCTGACATGAACTACCTGATGCAGGGTCAATGGCTTGATGTATTTCACCCGCGCATCGACAATGGGCCAGGCGTAACCCGACTCCTTCATTTTGAAATAGCCATAGTCGATCTTATCCAGGAGCGCGGCCCTTGCTTCTTCAAAATAGCGCAGATAGTTGCCGTGCCAAACGACCCCCATGATATCGACATCCTGAAAAGGGATTTTGATTGTGACTTCTGCAGTTAGATCAATCATCGTAGAGGTCCCATCTCTTTTCCTGGATCATTGCCACGAATTTTCGAAGCTCCTTCTCCAAAGGGCGGTCTTCATCCAGGAACGGGAACTCTGCCTGGCAATCGGCCCACATCGCTTCGAGATCCCTGGAAATTTCCAGCGACTCCGCCCCGTCCATGCGCTTGCGAAGCTCCAGGGCCTGGAACGCGGCCAGCAGGCAGGCCGCGGCGACTTGTTCGGTCAAGGCAAGGATCCTCAAACAGTCCCTTGCTGCTATCGTGCCCATGCTGACCTTGTCCTGGTTGTGGCACTCGGTCGACCGCGAAAAGACGCTGGCGGGCATGGTCAGCTTGAGGGCCTCTGCCGTCCAAGACGACACGGCGATCTGCACGGCCTTGAAGCCGTGGTTGATCATCGCGCGGCCGGGGACCGAACCGCTCAGGTTAGCGGGCAGCCCGTGATTGAATTTCGTATCCACCAGTTGCGCAAGTTGACGATCGAGCAGGTCGGCAACGTTGGCAACTGCCGTTTTCATCGCATCCATTGCCATGGCAATGTGACCGCCGTAAAAATGTCCGCCGTGCATGACGGTTTCGTTTTCACCGTCGATGAGGGGGTTGTCCGTTGCGCTGTTCAGTTCATTCTCGATCAACTGGCGCCACCATGATTGGCTGTCTGCCATAACGCCAATCACGTGGGGTGCACAACGGAGAGAGTAACGGTCCTGCAGCCGGTGGCTGTTGCGGGGGAGCTCTTCGCTGCCAAGGTCGCTTCTCAACCAGGCGGCAATCCGCTGCGGTCCCGGGTGAGCTTTGGCGGCGAAGAGGTTCTCGTTGAAATGGAATGAATTCCCCCTGATGGCGGCAACGACAACCGCGGTAACGCGAGTGGCGACCCGCATCAGATAATCGGCGCGATCGTGGGCCAGGCAAGCCAGCGCGGTCATTGCCGCGGTGCCGTTCATCAGCGCCAGGCCCTCTTTAGGCTTCAACGGGACCGGTTCCAACCCATGCTGCCGGTAGGCCTGGAGTGTCGGCAGCAGCCGGCGGTTCGAGAAGACCTCTCTTTCTCCAGCGATCGCTGCTGCGACATAGGACAGCGGGGTCAGGTCGCCACTGGCCCCCACAGAACCTTCCTGGGGAATCCTTGGCACGATATCGCTATTGAGCAGCGTGACCAGCCGTTCCAGGATGACCGGCCTGACACCGGAGAGCCCCCTGGAGAGGAAAGACAGGCAGGTCGCCATGATGGCCCGGGACTGTTCAATATTGAAGTCGTCTCCCATGCCGCAACCGTGAAAACGGGTCAGGTGTGCGGGCAATTCGGGAATAAGCTCCATCGGGATATCCACGGTACAGGAGTCCCCGTAGCCTGTCGTGACACCGTAGATCAGGCCGTCTTCTGCCAGCAGGGTGTTCAGAAAATCGACACTCTTCTGCAGTTTTCTGCGGCAGGCGGGGCTGTTTGACAATTTTGCATCGGAGAGCCCCAGTGCCAGAGCGACGATATTCTCTATGGAGATGTGACCCTCGCCGAAAACCACGGGTTTGCGATCAATTGCTTTCATCCGGTCCTTCCCAAAAGTCATAAAAGTTGAACCATTCCAGAGGCGCTCTCAGGCAATAATGGCCCAAACGGTCGGCAAAAGCCTGTACCGTCTTAGCAAGGCTTGGCACCCGTTCTCCTCTCGGCAGCTCGAGACGTTCGGAGAAGAGCTCAAAATGAATTTTCAGCCCGGTTGGTTCTCTCAGGCCAAACATCAGAAAAACCGGGCATTTCAGCAACGAGGCCAGGATAAAAGGGCCTTGCGGAAACGCAGCCCGGTCGCCCAGGAAGTCGACCCGGACCCTTCCCCGCTTGCTGTTCAAGGGAGTCCTGTCGGCAACGATGACCACCCATTCGCCCTCGTCGATTTTCTGTTGCAGCAGGATCGCGGTCGCCGGGCCCATATCAGAGACCTGGATATGGTTGATGGCGGTGCGCGGGTTAATTGTCTGCAGCATGTGATTGAATCGCTCAGCGTGTCGCGTGTACACGATGGAGTTCACCGTCACGTCGCCGGTCTGATCTCCCAGGGCCCGGCACAGCTCAAGGTTGCCGAGGTGCGCACCTATGACCAGAATGCCTTTTCCGGATTGAACGACCTGACGATAAAGTTCAATCGCGGGAAACTCGACATCGGCGAGCTTCAGATCCCCGTTCCAGGCTGCGGCCTTGTCCAGGATGGAATGCCCGAAGTTGATGAAATGCCTGAAACTGTTCAAGCCCTCGGGCAGAGGGCGCCCGGATTTCGCCGCATAATCCCGGATGCGGCGCAAGTAATCCCGCGAAGCCCTCCGCGCAGTTCTCCCTGTTACCCAGAAGTATGCCATGACCGGGTAGAGCAGCAGGTTGAAGAAGCTGCGCCCGGCAGCTCTATAGGCCCACAGCATGCATCGCAGGCCTGCCGTGCCGCCGCGCTCCTTCTCTGTCGACCAATGGCGCTGACTCCCGGACCTGCTCGCGAGCAGATCAGGCAGGCGAACGAGCATCCCGAAGAACAACCGGGTATGCATCCAGGAGATGAGGAGATTGTCCTGGATGGACCTGAAGTGGGAGACTCCGCCTTCAGGATAAACGACCTGGGTATCGAAGAACTTTATGGGGACCCCCCTCCAGAACAGGCGCACCATGACTTCAACGTCAAATTCCATGCGGCGGCCCATGGGCGCCCGCTCCAGCAGCTCGACACAAGGGCTCAGGGGATAGGCCCGAAAACCGCACATACTGTCCTTGATCTGCAGTGAGAGGGTCTCGATCCAGACCCAGACATGGGTAAGGTACCTCCCGTAAATTCTCGACTTTGGCGCCGTTGCATCGAAAACCGGCCGCCCGGAGACAAGCGCTGACGGGGCCTGCCTGGACAATTCGAGGATCAATGGCAGGTCTCCAAGAGTATGCTGGCCATCCGCATCCAGCTGAATGGCATGGGTGAACCCCCGCCGCCAGGCCTCACGCATCCCGGTCATCACGGCGGCGCCTTTCCCCTGGTTGCGTTCATGGCGGAGAAGCCTCAGCCAGCCATGTTGATACCCCAGGTCGTCGAGGATGCGGGACGTTTCCGACGAGCTGCCGTCATCGATGACATAACAGGGCAGGCCGTATTCGCCGAGTGCGGCGACCAGCGCCGGCATGGTGTTGCCATGGTTGTAGCAAGGGATAATGAAGCATGGCCTGTAATCCATTACCGCACCCTGATTCGCCCGCTGCTGACAACACGCCCGGCCAGCGTGTAACGAAAAGACAAAAGGGACTTTTCAGCCTCCCAGTCAAGCGCGACGAGCAGCTGGTCACCCGGCTTGGCGGGCATATGGAACTTGACCTGGTCCAGGCCGACAAAATGCCGTTCGATATCCAGGTAGCGCCGGCCCCATTGCATTGCCCAATGAATTTGCGCAACGCCAGGCAGAATGGCCCCGTTCGGGAAATGTCCCTGGAAAAAGAGCAAGTCCCCGTGCAAAAGAACCATGAATTCCGCGTGGTCGCGGTCGATCTCCAGGTCGGTGACCTCCGGGAGTTCCTCCAATGTCATCGCTCGAACAGCTCCCCCAGAACGCTCAACACATGTTTCCCCTGGCTGTTGACCGGGATTTCGTCGACGAACCGGAACTTCCGGGGAACCCCTACGGGTTCGATATAAGCGGCCAGAGAACGCCTGATCCTCCTTGTGAAAGCATGCTTCCCGTGCTGAGTCAGGAGACTTAAGCCTTCACCGGACAAACGCACGACGGCTCCGAGTTCCAGGCGTTCGGCACGCTGCAGCGGCACAACAACCGCCTCGATGATTTCCGCGAGTTGCTGAAGATGCTGCTCGACATCTACCAGGGAAATTCTTTTTTCGGATATTTTGACGATACGGTCCACGCGGCCGAGCAAACGGAAGGTCCTGTCGGTAAGCAGAGAGACCCGGTCATGCGTTACATACCAATCGTCTGCAGCAATAAACGGCGAACGGATCGCCAGACGGTCCTCTTCTGCACAGCGCAGATCGATACCCGGGAAAGCCTGCCACGGCTGCTCTTCGGACTCCTGTTCGCGCCAACCGATCCCCCCGGTCTCGCTGCTGCCGTAAACTTCGATCGGCCAGCTGCCGAAAAGCTCCCGGCATTGCCGAGCAGCGACACCTGGCAAAGGCCCTCCGGAAGAAAACACCTTGCCATAGCCGTTTGCCACGATTTCGCCAGCCAGTCTTTTCAACAGCGCGGGACTGCTTACGAGCACGCGATTTTTAGCCGAAGATCTCGCGACCTGGTCCGGGTATTCGAGCTGTCGCGACGAGAACGGCGCATGCGCAGCCAGTGGCAGCAGCAACCTGAACAGCAGGCCATAAATATGCTGGTGCGAAACCGTGGCAAAGACCTCTCTGTGCGAGTAGCAAGGCCCGAACAGTTCCAGCAAAACGGTGACTTCATTTTCAAGGTCTTTAAAGGACTTGCAAATGGCCAAGGCCTCGGAGGTCGAGCCCGAAGTGAACAAGGTGACTTTCGTCTCCGGCAGGATGCGTGCGGGAAGATGGGTCAGCCCCGGCCCGGGCGACGGCCGCAACTGGCGGCGATTGACGCGCAGCCCGAGGTCGCCGAGCACGGCATCATAATGCTCCTCGATGGCCAGCAGAGCGTTCTTGCTGGTGATGTTCCCCGGGATGATGATTTCCTTGCCGGCCAGGCCGGCGGCGAACAGCGAGACGGCAAACCAGTAGCTGTCGCTGAAGCAGAGTGCCCAGCGCAGTTCCGGCATTGCTGCCAGGCTGGCAGACAGGGCTTCCACATCACTGCGAAACCTCGACCAAGAGATCGAGCGTCCGGAACGACTCAGGGCAACCGGATGATCTCCTGGCAGCGTGCTGCCAAGCAGGCCTGTAAATGGGCCGATCAAAATCTAGACCTCTTAAGGCAATAAAGCCTGAAACAATATTCACCCGCCAGAAGAGCGCCAATCAACAGATAACTTATCAATCCATTGTACAGCACCCAAATTTTAAAAGTCGCAGCAGCTGCAGTATAAAGCGCAGCCAGCCCGTTGCATAAGAAGAAAACACACCATAGGCCAGTCACTCGCCTGGTGTAGTTGACCCCAGACTCAGGAAGGTCAGGGTTCTTCACGCGGGCAAATCGTTCGATCATGGAGGGAGGTCTGAAGAGGCTGTAGCCAAACAGCACTAAAAAAATCAGGTTGACCGCGACAGGATAGTAACGGAACCATTGCGTGTCGTGCATGGCCCAGGAAAGTAACGCCAGGGCAACCCCAGAAGCGGCTAAAACACGGACGGCGCGAATATAGTTCGAAAAGTTATTGGAGACTGGCGGGAAAAAGAATCTGAGCAGGAAAAGACCTGCAATGACCAACGCCGAGCAACCAATGCCGAGTGAGCTGACCCCCCAATAGACTGCGAACGGATAAACAATGATCATCAGGCCTGAAACAAAAGCAATATATTTAGGCATTCTCCTCCGACAACAATCTGGTGACAGTCTTGACCACGTCGTCAACAGTCCGGACCGACTTGAATTCATCAGGGCGGATCTTTATCCCGGTCTGGTTTTTTAATCTTACCACCAGGTCGACGGCATCAATGCTGTCCAACCCCAGGTCGTCGAACAACAGTGCGTCCGCAGTGATGCTGGCCTCTTCAAGTTCAAACAGGTCCACCATTGCGGCACGGACCTGGAGGAAGATTTCATGTTCAGAATACCCAGCCATAGCTCAATTATACCTTTGTGATCGAATCAAAGCGGCAAGACGGGCAACGGACTGAAAAGACTCGCGCGTTTCCTTGTCATCCGAGTTGATACTGATGTTGAACTTTTTCCTGAGCGCCATGCCCAGTTCAAGAGCATCGATCGAATCCAGCCCCAACCCCTCGCCGAACAGAGGGGCATCGGTTTCGATCTCCCCGGGGAGGATGTCTTCAAGGCTCAAGGCATCAACGATGAGCTGTTTTATTTCCATCTCCAGATCGGCCATTCACTTTCCCCTTAAACAGTTTTCGGCAGCAGGGCTTTTGTCAAATATTCATTCAATTTCCTGGCCGCAGCAGCATCGGATGGCGCATCCTCAACAAACTTGTTAATACTAACTTTTTCCATGACACGAACCAAGAAAAAAGGTTTTTGCCGAGGCACCCGATACCATTTTTCCTGCTTGTTCAGGTAGGGTGGCTTACAGGATATCTGAACGATTCTCACATCGGCACGGGCCCGCACGGCAACCTGTGCAGCACCCCGCTTCAACTGGAGGTCTTTCCCGGGGGAAGTCCTGGTTCCTTCCGGGAAAATCAACAAGACATGACCGCTCTGCAACACGCTTGCGCAGTTTGCCAACATATCCGAAGTATCCGAATTATCGATGTACCCGGCAGCGGAGATCGCGCCCCTGGCAAACGGGTTGCGCCACATCGCATGCTTGACGATGCATACGCACCTGGGCAGCAGCGCAGCAAGCAGCACATAATCGATCAGG
This sequence comes from Geobacteraceae bacterium, assembly GCA_024640545.1. GTDB lineage: Bacteria > Desulfobacterota > Desulfuromonadia > Desulfuromonadales > BM103 > JAHEDT01. The sequence continues at coordinate 9,149 of JAHEEU010000014.1, read as the reverse complement.
GTCGGATGGTTGGCGACCACAATACAGCCCGCATCCTCCTCAAGAATCTCAGTCCCTTCGACTTTCAGGTTCATTGCTCCGAGCACCTGCATCATGCCAACGAAAAACCGAAACGACCGCCTGATGATCGCCTGGGCGATCATTTGACGTCTTTCTTCGTCGCCGGTCAAAAGATTCACGGCAGGAAATATTACGAAGTTCAGGAGGAGCCCACCCGCCCCAAAGGAGAAGAAACATAAAGCCGCGGCAAAGAACCGCCATACACGGCTTATCGCGTCCATGCCCAGAACCAGTCGTGACGCTTGCCGCTGATGACGAACTCCCGGTCCTTGTTGAGGTAGTGCATCAGGAATTCAAGGGCCTGGGGAACCCTTGCGCCAAGGCTCGCGGCGGTGCTCCCGCTTGTCGCCAGGCTCCAGTCCGCGCCATGCTCGAGGATCAAGCCTAGGGCATAGGGGAACACTTCTTCTGCTGCGTATGGCTTATAAGCATCAGGGACCAGTTCATCGAAACAGACCAATAGGAGCTTATCTCTGGTCGGCTGCTTTATGCGCGCAAAAGCTTCCAACATTCCCTGGCAGAAGCTGTCTTCGCAAGCGGCGAGTGAAGTGACGGGCAGATTGCTGTGCGCGGCGATGGTGAACAGGCCGGCCGCCGTATTGTGCACCGACTGGGAAAAAGCGGTTGGCGAAGCCTCTGCACCACTGAGTATCTCGTCCAGGAGCTGGCAGGTTCTCTGCAGCTCGCCGTGCCGGCTGACGAATATTGCATAATCCAGCTGATGCCTGGATGCCAGCGACAGGGCAATGTGCACCGCCAACTTGCTGGGCAGGCTCATTCTCCTGCGCAAACTGGCAGGGATAAGATCAAACGCCGGCAAAACCTCTGTGGTTCTTTGCCCGGAGCTTGCCCACAGAAGCCAGTCCTCCACTGAGGAAACTCCGGGGGCTATGGCCTGCCAGTCTGATATTTTAAATTCAACCTGCATAATGACTCGTCAAAAATAAGCCTGTCAATAATCGGATTGAGCCGCCTCAGTTCATCAGGTAGAATCCATGTACACGGTCGTTTTATGCACACAAAATAGCATAAGGAGGCTCTGATGAAAAACACCTTCAAGGTTGTCACTCCGTTTCTCTTATTGCTCACGCTTATCGCTTGCATCAGAACGGAACCGCTGCGCAATATCGAAAACCAGGCGATCAATTTCGACCTTCCTATGCGGGATGTTGAGACCGCTATTTTAAAAGCTGGGCTCGAAAGTGGCTGGGAAATGATGGTTGCCAAACCAGGGCTGATTCATGCCACCCTCAACCTCAGGGCACATAAAGCTCTTGTTGACATCAGCTACAATGATAAGACCTATTCAATTATATATAAAAACAGCGTAAATCTTCTATACGAGGACGGGCAGATACATAAGCATTATAATGTGTGGGTTGCAGCCCTTGATCAGCGGATTCAGGTTAATCTCATAGAGGCCAGACCGAAATAAATGAAGAAGCCAGGACGTCACCCGGCAGGAGACCTCAGCGAACAAGACCTTTCAGCACTACAGGCTGTCACCGAGGCCCAGAAGATCGCCTTTGCACCGGTTTTGTTTCAAGCCGCATGGGCCTTGCGAGAACTGGGGATCCTGGCCGAGTTGGATCGAGCCGACAGTAGCGGAATGACCATTCTCGAGTTGTCTGAAGCCCTCAATATCAGCCCATATGGCATCAGCGTACTGCTCGACATGGGGCTGTCCGGGAGAATCGTCCTGCAGGACGGCGCCAGGTATCACATCAGCAAGACAGGTCACTTCATCCAGAACGACAAGATGACCCGCATCAACATGAACTTCGCCCAGAATGTCTGTTATCAGCCGATGTCGAGGTTGATCGAGTCGATCCGTAGCGGCCGGCCGGAGGGATTGAAATTCTTTGGTGAATGGGAGACCATCTACCCGGCCCTGCCCGTCCTGCCAGAGCCTGCCCGCTCTTCATGGTTCGAACTGGACCATTATTACTCCGACAGAGCCTTTAACGATGCCTTGCCATACATTTTCAAATCTTCACCATCGTTGATTTTCGATATTGGCGGCAATACCGGCCGAGGGACGAAATGCTTTGTTGATTATGATCCTGCGGTCCGGGTGACGATACTCGACATCCCTGAGCAGATTGAGCTCGCCAGAGACAATGGCAAAGATTATGCATATGACGAAAGGGTCGCCTTTCATCCCATCAATGTTTTAAACAGCAGCGATTTCCCAACGGGGGCGGACATCTACTGGATGAGCCAGTTCCTGGATTGCTTTTCTGAGGCTGAGATCGTTCATATCCTGAGCGGAATACGCAGATCGATGAAGCCCGACGCCCGCATCATGATTTTGGAGCTGTTCTGGGACAGGCAGAGGTTCGAGGGCGCAGCATTCAGCTTGAATGCGATTTCGCTGTATTTTACCTGTTTGGCAAATGGCAACAGTCGCTTTTATCGATCTCGAGAGATGATCCGTTGCATCGAAAGTTCCGGGTTTGAGATTCGTGGCGATACAGATGGATTGGGCCTGGGGCACACACTCCTCGAGTGTTATCCGATTTAATGAAGGGATAGGACTTTTATGCGGTTTTATTTGATTATCATGCTGCTGACCTGCCTGATCTGCTCTGGCTGTGAGACCTTCAAAGGGTTTGGGCAAGATGTCCAGAAAGCTGGAGACTGGGTGGAAAGAACTGCCGAACGAGCCAAAAAATAGGTCTTGAGAAGTTCTTCAGGGCGAGTTGTCAGAGATTTTGCTCGATCCGTGCCGTCGAGAGTTTGCCCTCCACCGACCTGGATTGCCAATCTGGCAAAGCTTAAAAAAGGCACCAGGTGACAAATCACAAGGACATGTTTTGAGCGCCCCGATGAAAGCGTTGCGCCTGGAGAAGCTGGTCGATCTGCAAGTGGACCGGGAACCCTTGCGCATGGTGTCCTGCCCCGTCCCGGAACCCGGTCCTGGCGAAGTGCGGATTCGGGTTGCCACCTGCGGGGTCTGCCACACGGAACTGGACGAGATCGAAGGACGCACCCCACCACCCGCACTGCCGGTGGTCCCCGGTCACCAGGTGGTTGGCCGGATCGACCAGCTCGGCCGGGGTGTCGATGACCGCTACCTCGGCAAACGGGTCGGGGTCGCCTGGATTCACTCGGCCTGCGAAAAGTGCAAGTGGTGCCGGAGCGGCAGAGAAAATCTCTGCCCCGAATTTCGGGGCACCGGCCGCGATGTCGATGGCGGTTATGCCGAATACATGGTGGCGCCCGCGGTATTTACCCATCCGATTCCGGACATTTTCACGGCCGCCGAGGCCGCTCCGCTGCTCTGCGCCGGCGCCATCGGCTATCGTTCGCTGTGCCTGGCCAAGCTGCAGCCGGGATCGCCGCTCGGGCTGACCGGTTTCGGTGCCTCTGCCCACCTGGTCCTGAAGCTGGTTCGTCGTCTTCACCCCGAGCTTGATGTCTACGTCTTCGCCCGCAGCGAACAGGAGCGCCGCTTCGCCCTGGAGCTGGGGGCGGCCTGGTCCGGCGACGGCGATGCGCAAGCCCCCGGATCGATGCAGGCGGTGATCGATACCACGCCGGCCTGGAAACCGGTGGTCAGGGCCCTGGGTCAGCTCGAACCGGGCGGGCGCCTGATCATCAACGCCATCCGCAAGGAATCAAGCGATCAAGCCCTGCTTGCCGGGCTCGATTACCCGCGCGATCTGTGGATGGAAAAGACCATACAGAGCGTAGCCAACGTGACTCGCGCGGATGTTAGAGAATTTCTTGCTTTGGCCGCAGAGATTCCGCTGCAGCCGACGATCGAGGAATTTCCCCTGGAAGCAGCCAACTGCGCGCTTTTGGAACTGAAAAACCGGAAGATCCGCGGAGCCAAGGTGCTGCGGATCGGCCCGGATGATTGAAAAGGCTCTCGAACTGTCCAAGGCAAAGAGACCAGGCAGAAGCATTTTGCACCGGCGACCGCCCCAGGTCCTGGGAGCTGGGCTTACCTTGTTCCAGCGGCACAGCCGTTGCGCTATTCACGAAATGGTCCGCTGCCCCAAATGGGCACCGGCGTCCGTCATACCACCGATTATTCTGCAATTCAACCAGGGATTCTTGCCGTTTCCAGCTTTTTTAGCCCCCTGAGCCAACTTGGCCCGCCCATTGCATTTTCATCCAAGCGAAGACTCTAAAGACTCTTCCTCCCTTTTCCAAAACAACAGCAGCAACTCTTCGCCCCACTGTTGGCCTCCTGACCGTGGGGTATTTTTTGTGCTCAGCAGCCGGCGTGGGATGAACCTTGAAGCGCGGGACCGGGGACGTTATTGACGGCATCCACCGGCAAGTCAGTCCAGCAACGCTTAATTTAACGGATCTATAACCAAAACAAAGGTTAACCGCCAAGAGGTGAAGACCACGATCGAAAACAGATTTTTTAACGCAAAGACGCTAAGAGGTCATTCAAGACGCAAAAAAACGTTCTTTATATGAAAATTAAATTTTTGCGGCTTGCTTTGTTCTCTGCGTCTTTGCGTTAAACAAGCCTTTTGCCTTAACCTTCTTCTCGGTTATAAATCCGTAATTTAATACCCCTGCCCTACTCTTCGACCTGCCCATGTCGCTCGACCGCACACCAATAATCATCGATCTTTGCCTGGATCTCTACCAGCACGGTTTCATTCCGCTCGGGGACAAACAGCTGCGAAAATCGGCCCTGACGTTTAAGATATTCCTCCACAGGCAATCTCTGTTTGGGAACCTTGGTATGCACAACCGTGCCGTCTCGATACTCTTTCAACGGCCAGACTCCGCACTGGACCGCCAGTTTTCCCAACTGCACGGTTTCCTCGGGAGCAAAATCCCATCCGGTCGGGCATGGCGCCAGAGCCAGGATCAGTTTCGGCCCCTTGAGGCGCATGGCCCGTTCGACCTTGCGGGCCAGATCAAGCGGTTCAGCACCTATCACGGTCGCAACATAGGCCGGGCGGTGCGCTGCCCAGATGGCGAACAGGTCCTTCTTGTAACCCGGGTAACCGAGAGGACCTTTATTGGTGGCCGTGCCTGCACCGTGGGGAGTGGCCCCGGAGCTCTGCTGGCCGGTATTGCCATAGCCCTCGTTGTCATAGCAGACATAGAGGAAATCCAGGCCTCGCTCGATGGCGCCGGAGGTTGCCGACAGCCCCATGCCGTATGCGGCGCCATCCCCGGTGAGCACGACCGTCTGCAGGTCTTCGGCGGCGGTTATGCGGCCGCTGGCCAGCAGGAGATCCAGAGCATCCCTGACGCCCTGGGCGCCGGCAGGGGCAGAAGCCATGGCGGTGTACAGCCACGAACCACGAAATGGTGTAAAGGGGTAGACCGCCAGCAAGGTCATGCAGCCGGCGGCATTGATGATGACCGTCTTCTCGCCGAGGATGTCATAGATTTCATGCAGCGCCTCCAAGCCGCCGCAACCGGCGCACATCGCCGTGCCGGTCCCGAGCAGGTGATCCGCAGGCAAATCCCTGAAAGTTCTGAAACGGAGTTCGGTCATGTCTGGTCTCCCCTGCCGCTCTGTTGAAGTGCGATCGCTTGCCATTTTTTCATCTCTCTCAGCTCGTCACCGGTGTACAGCAGTCTCGGGGGAGGAGCGCTGCCATCGGCCACAGCCTGCCGGGTTATTTTCGCCATCTCGAAGAATTCCTCCGAGCTGATGTCACGCCCGCCCAGACCGCCGATGAAGCTGACCAGGACCGGTTTGGAGCCGCTGTGCCCGTAGAGGTTTGCAGCGAGTTCAGCATGGAGGATACCGCCATAACCCGGCGACAGGTTCTGGTCGATGACCGCAACCCCGCGCTTGCCGGCCAGTGCGCGACCAAAAGCCTTTACCGGGAAAGGCCGCAGCAGAAGCGGCCTCACCAGGCCGACTGCCTGACCGGCAGCACGCAGCTGATCGACCGCCGCCTTGGCCTTGGTCGCAAAGGAGCCCATCATGACGAATACCACTTCCGCATCGTCGCAGCGGTAAGACTCGACCGCCTGGTAGCTGCGACCGAATGCCTCGCTGAACAGGGCGGCGCTCTCGCTGAAGGCCTGTTCGGCGTTCAGTGCCGCCAGGTGGCACTGGTAACGGAAATAGGAGTAGGCGCTGCCGCCGAGCACCGCCACGGCCTGGCTGAACGGGGCCCCGGCACGAAACCCCTGGTTTTGCGGGTCGAATGGAGGAAGGAAACCGGCGACCTGCTGCTCCGAGGGCAGTTGCACGGGCTCACGGGTGAATGAAAGGTAGAAACCATCCAGGTTGACGATGGCGGGGAGCCGAACCCGGTTGTCCTCTGTGAGTCGAAAAGCCAGCAGGATGCTGTCGAGGACCTCCTGGCAGGTGGCGCAATGCAATTGCAGGAAGCCGCAGTCGCGGGCCGCCAGGATATCGTTGTGATCCGGCTCGAGCGTGATCGGCGAGGCCAACCCGCGCGAAACGTTGACGAGCACAAAGGGCGCTCGCCAGCCGGCCACGGTATAGAGCATTTCCATGCCGTAGAGCAGCCCCTGGCTGGAAGTCGCGGTGAAGGTCCGTACACCGGTGGTTGCCGCTGCGCCGGCCGCCGTGATCATCGAATGCTCCGAATCGAGCATGACGACCCGACAGTCGAATTCCCCGTAATCGATCCAGTTCGCGATCGTTTCGATGATCTCGGTCTGAGGGGTGATCGGAAATGCCGGCAGATATTCGACCCCTGCCAGGCGGGCACCCCACGCGGCCGCACCGTTGCCGGTCAACATGACGCGCATCAGCTGTCCTTTCCGGCCACTGCTGTACGTGACACGCTCCGCTCGGGAATCACTTCGATGGCATGGTTCGGACACTGGGCGACACACACCATGCAGCCTTTGCAATGGGCATAATCGATCTCCGGCAGGCCGGCTTCGTCGACCTTGATCGCGCCATCCGGGCAGTAGGTGCTGCAAAGCCACCAGCACCTTTTGCAGTGGCCGGAGTCGATGACCGGGCGCCGGGTTCGCCACAGACCGGTCTGGACCTGTTCGCTGGTCATCGCCGCGTGGATGGCCGGGGCCGATACCCGTGCTTCCTCGTACTGGAGATCGACCCATTCCGGACTGGAGAACGGCCCGGTCGGCAAGAGCCTGCCTGAGACGACTCGACCCTGCTCCGGCTCCATCAGGTCATAGGCCCAGTGCGCACGGCCCAGGTTTTCCTCCATCAGGGCAGCTTTCAGGCCGGCAAGTTCCTGCTCAAGGGCAGAGCCCAGGGAATCCCGGGATATAACTCCGACCAGCCTTGCGGCTGCAGCGGCGCAGGCGGCTCCGATACAACGCCAGGCCATAGGGTCTGCAGTTTCTCCAGCCGACGGCAGAGTCAGGACAGTACCCTGCAGGTTGAGTCGGTCACGCCAGACTTGCGGATTCTCGAGGCTGTGGATGAGGAGCAGGGTCTGTGCACCGACCCCCTGCATCACGCATGCAGCTGGCATCGGCACCAGCGTTTCATCGGCCACGATCACCAGGCCGGGGTCACGTATGATGCCGCGCTCCTTGATCTCCTGGTGGGACGCTCTCACATAGGCGGAGATGGGCGCGCCACGCCGTTCTGCACCGTAGCGGGGCGCATCCTGAACCTCGAACCCTTCCAGGAAGAAGGCTGTCCCCAGAATGCGGCTCGCGGTTTTCATCCCCTGCCCGCCTCGGCCATGAAAACGTATTCGATACATCTCGCACCCGTCTCCTGGAGCGCCGTTCCAAGTCTCCGTGCAACCGACCCATCGGCAAGAGCGCCGGCTAAAAGATTGCCCAGCGTTTGAAGCCGACCGCCGTTCTCACTCGCTGCAATGCAAGCTCAAGCGCAGCCTCCCTGGGCAGAATCCGCTTCTCCCTGACCGCGTCCAGAACCAGCCGGGTGTTGCGACGCAGCTTTTCTTCGATCGCTTCCAGGGCGGCGGCCTGTGTCGCACCCTTGTATTCCATGGCAGCACAGATCACACCACCCGCGTTGGCGATAAAATCGGGCAGGCACAGGATGCCCCGCTGATGGAGAATTTTCTCCGCCTCATGGGTGATCGGAATATTGGCGCCTTCGACCACCAGGCGGGTTTTCAGCCGTGCGACGTTGTTTGCGTGAATCACGTCGGGACGCGCGGCAGGGATCCAGATGTCGCATTCCATGTCGATCACCGCATCCCGTTCGCCTTTCCGGCCGTCGGCGTATTCTACGATGCTTTTACCCGCAGCCTTGAGTTCCAGCAAGCGGGTCAGATCCATCCCCTTCGGGTTGTAAACGGATCCGACCGAATCGCAGGCACCGACGAGAACGGCGCCCTGCTCGACCAGGAATCGAGCGGCATGCTTGCCAACGGCCCCGAATCCCTGAATCACGACCCTGGCGTCGTCGAGTTGGAAACCACAATCTGCCAGCGCGACTTCGGTGGCATGACGGATGCCCCACCCGGTCGCGCCGATTTCATCCAGGGGAATGCCGCCAAGCTCGCGAGGCAAACCGACCACCCGGCCGATCTCGTCCTTGATCCAGGCCATGCATTCTTCATCCGTGCCCATATCGGGGGCCAGGATATATTCTTTGATATCCCGCAGGGCATTGGCGAAGCCGCGGATGACCAGCTCCTTCTCATTACGCGGCATTTTGGGGTCACCGTAAATCACGGCCTTGCCGCCTCCGTGCGCCAGGCCCGCCGCAGCATTTTTCAAAGTCATGGCCCGGGCCAACCGGAAACACTCTTCGGTACTGACATCCGGTGCCATGCGAATGCCGCCGACGGATGGCCCGGCAGCAACATTGTCGATCACCAGTACCGCCTTGAGTTTGCTGCTTGGTTCATAGACATGGAGGATTTTGGCCGGGCCGAGGTCATCATAGAACGGATAGAAATCTTTCATCGATCGATCCTTTCCAAAAGGCAGCAGGCCTCCCGGGAATCCACAACGAAAGTGACAAGTTCTTCTTTAAAAATACCTCATAATCAGCGGGTTGCTATCGTCTCCCGTAAAAAAGCCGCTTTTCGTCAAGCAGGTTGCAGCCTGCGGAAACATAGCCGATTTACAACCGAACAGAAGGTTAAGCAAAAGGCTTCTTTAACGCAAAGACGCCAAGAACAAAGCAAGCCGCAAAGATTTAGCGTGATTCAACCGGG
>JAHEEU010000142.1 GCA_024640545.1 Geobacteraceae bacterium | reverse complement strand
GGAAAGGCAAAACCTCAAGCTACAGCTGGGGACACTCTATTTTGAGTGTCCCTTTTGAGTGCCCCCAGGTGTCCCTGGTTTCACCTTGCGCCTCGCACCTCAGGTACTAAATTTGTGAAATGTGTAGACCTGACCCCTAAGCCACGTAACCAGGTCAAGAACTGGTAGATAGGTATGCGGGGCCGGGGTCGCTGGTTGATTTTTCTCGTTCGCGTATTGCGCTATGGCCTGCCGATTTTACCGAAAAGCTGCTTTACTTGACGGCGCTCCATGCAGTATATTTATTCCTATTTAATTTCCGATTGTTACGTCATGTCAGATGATTTTGGCGCGAATATCCTGGTGATAGGTTTATGAGCCTCGTCGGCAACCTTGAAGATCTCGGTCTGGGTGAAATCCTGCAGATCGTCAGCCTGAGCCGCAAGTCCGGAGTGCTGCAGCTGATCAGCCGCGGCCGGGAAGGGTGGGTCATCTTCGAGGACGGCCAGGTGATCCGGGCCACGGCCTCGACTTTCCCCGAGCACCTCGGTGATTTGGTCCTGCGGGACGGCCTGACCGACCGGGCCACGCTCAAGAAGGCGCTGCAGATCCAGCAGGAGAGCGGCGGCGAGCGGCGCATCGGCGATATCCTGGCCAGTGATTTAGGGCTGGAGCGCGAGGCGATCGAAAGCGCCATGCGCCAACAGATCGAAAAGGTGGTTTACAGCTTCTTCAGCTGGAACGAGGGGTCCTTCTCCTTCGAGCTGGGCGAGCCGTCCGAGCGGGCCTCCACCAATCTCAACCCGCTGCAGTTCATGCTCGACCAGGGGCTCAATCCCCAGTGGCTGGCCATGGAAGGCAGCCGGATCCTCGATGAGAAGCGTCATCGCGGCGAAGATGTCGACATGCACGGCGAATCGCTGGTCGACCTTGACGAGCTGCTCGCCGAAGTCCGGGGTGAGAACCTCGACGCCCAGACCGGCGCCTTGGCCGCCGCGGCCGCCGCGGCCGCCGAACCGCAGCCTGCCGCCCGGGCCCACCGCTTCCTGGTGGTCGATGACGACCCCGACACCGCCGAGCAGATCGCCGGCCGGCTCCAGGAGCTGAAGGTGCAGGTTCATGCCTTCACCGCAGGCAGCGCCTTCCTCGAGGCGGTCGCCCAGGCCGACCCGCTGACGACCACCCTGGTGATCGACCTGATCATGCCGCACCGCGACGGCAGCGGCGTCCTCGGCGGCCTCGAGCTGCTCCGGGAAGTGCACGGCCGTTTCCCGGCTTTCCGGGTCCTGGTCATGTCGGACCACCCCGGCGAGGAGGAGGAACAGAGCGTCCGCGAATTCGGTGTTGCTCAGCTGCTGCGCAAACCGACCCGGGCAGAGGTCCACGCCGAGCGCGGCCGGGACATTTTGGCGGCCCTGGCCGAGGCGCTGGTCGGTCCGGCCGGGACTCCGGCAGCGGCGCCCGCCAAGGCCCCTGCCAGGGAGAAGCTCTACAACCTGGGCGCGGAGCTGCTCCGCGAGATGGGTGAAGCTCCGGCGGAGGCTGCAGCGCAGCCGCCGCAGCAGAGCCCGGGGCTGCACCTGCTGCGCGGCATGCTCCAGGAGCTGAACAACCCGTCGCTCGGCGGCGGCATCATCCTGCTGATCCTGCGCTTCGCCAGCGAGCTGATGAACCGGGCCGTGATCCTGCTGGTCAAGGATGAGGAGATCGTCGGCCTGGGCCAGTTCGGCATCGAGCTGGAGGGGGCGGCGGCGGACGCCCGGGTGCGCAACACCCGCATGCCGAAGGACGCGGAGCATGTCTTCAGCGAGGCCCTGGCAGCTTTTGCGCCGAGCTGCGTCAAGCCGCAGCAGAGCAAATGGAACGATTATCTCTTCAACCAGCTCGGTGGCCAGCGCCCCGAGGAAGTGTTCGTCGGCCCGCTGGTCAGCGAAGGGCGCGTGGTCGCCGTCCTGTACGGTGACAACCTGCCCGAGGCCAGGGAGATCGGTGATACCGAATCCCTGGAGATATTCCTGTCCCAGGCCGGGATGGCGATGGAAAAAGCCCTGCTCGAACGGCGCATGACGAGCAATCGCAACATTCTTTAACCCTGAAACTTAAAGAGTCCGCTGTCGGCAGAGCGCGCAGGCCGTTGACCTTGCCAGGCCACGCCCTTGCGCCCTTGCCCGGGATTCAGCGGTTCAGGTTCGACCTCAAGGAGCCGCCCGCATTGGCCAAGAAAATTCTCATCGCTGAAGATTCGCTGACCATGCGCTCGCTGATCGTTTCGACCATCGCGGCGATGGGCGACTACGAGACCGTCGAAGCGGCCAACGGCTTCGAGGCCCTGCGCCTGCTGCCGCGTGAAAAGGTCGACCTGATCATCACCGACATCAACATGCCGGATATCAACGGCCTCGAACTGGTCAGCTTCATCCGCGGCAATGACAACTATCGGGACACGCCCCTCCTGATCATTAGCACCGAGGGCAGCGAGCGCGACCGGGCGAAGGGGATGGCCCTGGGCGCCAACGCCTACCTGGTCAAGCCCTTTGCTCCCGATCAGCTGCAGCAGCTGATTCGCGAATACCTCGACTGAAACGGAGGCGGTTCTTGGCCGACAAGCGTTCTTCCCAAGCCCTCAGGGATTTTATCAGCGAAACCGAAGAAATCATCGGTTCGCTCAACCTTGACCTGGTCCGGCTGGCCGACTCCCTCGACTGCGGCGACTGCGACCCGGACGTGCTCAACGGCATCTTCCGGGGGGCGCATTCGATCAAGGGGCTGGCCGGGATGTTCGGCTTCGACGACCTGTCGCGGCTGTCCCACTCCATGGAAAACCTGCTCGACGGCCTGCGCCTCGGCAAGGTCCCGTTTACCCAGGCGCTGGTCGACACCCTGTTCAGCGCCCTGGACACTCTGATCCGGCTGATCGACGGCAAGAGCGGCGACGAGCATTTCACCCTCGATCTCACCGGCATTCTGGCACAGCTCGGCGAGGCCGCCGAGGGCCAGGCCCCGGCAGCCGGCGGCCCCCTGGCCGGCCTCGAGCTCGACGCCGGCATCCTCAACGTGCTGACCGAGTACGAGGAGCACCGCCTGGTGGAAAACGTCCGCAAGGGACGGCGCATTCACCTGCTGCGCATGAGCTTCGACCTGGCCAGCTTCGACCAGGAGCTTGCCGAGATCACCCAGCAGCTCAAGCAGCACGGTGAGGTGATCAGCACCCTGCCGTCGGCGGGGGAACTCGGTGCGCGGATCGCATTCCAGGTGCTGTTCGGCAGTGACCTCGACCAGGCGGGCATCGCCGTGCTGCTCGATCGCGAAGACCTCGACATCCGCACCTGTGGCGGCGGGGTCAACGCCCGGCCGCCGGAAGAGCCGATCGCAGCAGGGCCGCTTGCGGAGTTCGCCGTAACGGAGCCGGACGGCCCGGCGGATGCCGAGAACGGCGAAGGCGGCAGCTCGCTGCGCTCGATCAGCCGCACGGTCAGGGTCGACATCGACAAGCTCGACCTGCTGATGAACATCGTCGGCGAGCTGGTCCTGTCGAAGAGCTCGATCGCCGACATCAATGACCGCCTCAAGTCCTCCGGGGACAAGGCGCTGGCCACCGAACTCGGCAAGGCGACCCGCATCCTCGAACGCCGTCTGCAGGAGCTGCAGAAGAGCGTCATGGACGTGCGCATGGTCCCGGTGGGCCAGCTGTTCGAGAAGATGACCCGGATCGTGCGGCGCGTCGCCAACGAGCAGGGCAAGAAGGTTGACCTGGATATCCGCGGCGCGGACACCGAGCTCGACAAGCTGATCATCGAGGACATCTCCGATCCGCTCATGCACATCATCCGCAATGCCATCGACCACGGCCTGGAGCTGCCCGAAGAGCGGCGCAGCGCCGGCAAGCCGGAGAAGGGGCTGGTCCGGCTCTGGGCGTCGCAGAAGGGCAACCACGTGGTGATCGAGGTGCACGACGACGGCCGGGGCATCGATCTCGCCAAGGTGCGCCGCAAGGCGCTCGAAAAGAAGCTGATCAGCGCGAACCAGGCGTTGACCGATGAGGAGTGCTACGACCTGCTGTTCATGCCCGGCTTCTCGACCCGCGACGACGTCAGCGACATGTCCGGGCGCGGCGTCGGCATGGACGTGGTCAAAAACAACATCGCGGCGCTCTCGGGCATGATCGAGGTGGACAGCCGGCCGGGGCAGGGCGCCACCATGACCATCACCCTGCCGATCACCCTGGCGATCATCAAGGCGCTGATCGTGCAGGTCGCCGACCGGACCTACGCGATCCCGATCAACTCGGTGCTGGAAACGCTGATGATCGAGGCCGACGCCATCGATACCGTGGAGAAGCGCGAGGTCATCGAGCTGCGAAGGGCCACCGTGCCGCTGCTGCGCCTCGACCAGACCTTCGGCCTGGCGGCGACCGACCAGAATCCCGACCGCCGGCTCTTCGTGGCCGTCGTCGGCCTGGCCGAGAAGCGCATGGGCTTCGTCGTCGACGAGTTGCTCGGCCAGCAGGACGTGGTCATCAAGTCCCTCGGCAAGGCGCTGGGCTTTATCAGGGGGATCGCCGGCGCGGCCGAGCTGGGCAACCAGAAGACCATCCTGGTGCTCGATGTCGCCGGGCTGATGAACGAAGCGCTGCGCGGCGAGTCTTCGCTCAATGTATGAGACCTACTTCGGCCTGCGGGAAAGGCCCTTCAGCAAGACCCCGGACCCCCGGTTCCTGTACCTGAGCCGCGGTCACCGCGAAGCCCTGGCGCGCATGCAGTACGCGGTCGAGGAGCGTGACCTGGTGCTGCTCACCGGCGAGATCGGCTGCGGCAAGACCACCCTGTCGCGGGCGCTGATGGACGCCCTCGACGACAGCTTCAAGGTGGTCTGCCTGATTAACCCGCGCCTGACGCCGCTCGAGTTCCTGAGCAGCCTGGCGCGGCATCTCGGCGCGGCCGAGCCGGCCCGCTTCAAGGTCGACCTGCTCGAGCAGATCGGCAAGTGCCTGTACGATGACTACGAAAACGGCGTGACGCCGGTCGTGGTCATCGACGAGGCGCAACTGGTGCCGCACAAGGAGACCTTCGACGAGATCCGGCTGCTGACCAATTTTCAGCTCGACGACCGCAACCTGGTCAGCGTCGTCCTCATGGGCCAGCCCGAGCTCAGGCGGCGCCTGCGCCACCGGGCCTACGAGCCGCTCAGGCAGCGGATCGGCATGCAGTACGATCTCAAGCCCCTCGACCTGGCGGAAACCGCCGAGTACCTCGACTTCCGCATGGTCAAGGCCGGCGGCCGGCCGGGCCTGTTCGACGAGGCGGCCGTCGCGGCGATCTTCGCCTACGCCAAGGGTACGCCGCGCATGATCAACCATGCCGCTTCCCTGGCGCTCCTCGAATGCTTCGGCAGAGGCGGGGAGACAGTCGACCAGGCCGTCATCGAGGCGGTGATGATGGAACTAAGCGATACGCTGTAAGCTGTAAGCTGACATCTGCCCTTTTATCGGATTGAACATGGATATTGCCGAGATACGCAAAAAGGCCAAAGCCAAGGACAAAGCCAAAACCAAGGCCGGGGACCAGTCCGACCGGGCCGAACCCGCGGTGACCAGGCCGGAGGCGCCGGCTGCGGAGCCGGTCGTCAGCGCCGCCCAGGAGGGGCCCGCGGAGCAGTCTCCTGCCGGGCCCGACAGCGAGGCTGCGCTGGTCAGCCGCGCACCGGTCGACGCGCTGGACCGGCTGTTTGCGGTCAGCGACGAGTTCACCCTGGCGACCGAAGCCTCCTATGCCGACTCCCTGGAAAACCAGGCGGAGGCCCAGCGGCGCAACAGCCGGCAGTATCTCGGCTTTCACCTGGCCGATGAAGAATATGCACTGGACATCACGCTAATAAGCGAGATAATCAAAGTCAGGGAGTTTACTGACATTCCCCGGTCCCCGGAGTGCATCCTGGGGATCATATCGCTGCGCGGTGTCGTGGTGCCGGTCTTTGACCTGCGCCGGCGGCTCAACCTCGGCGCCTCGGAAATACAGCCGACATCGCGCATTGTTGTGTCCCAGCAAGACGACATAACCGTTGGTCTCCTGGTGGACAGCATCAACCAGGTGGTCAACCTCGCTGACGACGACCTGGAGCCGCCCCCCGGAGTTCTGTCCGGCCTGGACCGGGACATGGTGGCCTCGATCGGCCGCTGCCACGGGCGCATGATCATTCTGCTGAACCTGAAAAACGTCCTGAACGTCGCGCTGAATTGAGTTCTGAAAGGAGCTTGCCGTGAACAAGAAGAAAATTCTCATCGTTGAGGATGAAGAGAGCCTGCTCAAGCTGGAAAGCATCCTGCTGACGTCGAAGGGGTACGAGGTTCATGGGGTCGGTGACGGACGGGCGGCCCTCGATGCCTTGGCGAAGGTCAAGCCGGACCTGGTGCTGCTCGACATCATGCTGCCGGAAATCGACGGCTTCGAGGTCTGCCGGCGGATCAAGGCCAACGACGAGACCAAGCATATCCCGGTGATCATGCTGACCGCCAAGAAGAGCCGCGAGGACATGGCCCGCGGTGAGCAGGTCGGCGCCGACTGGTATATCACCAAACCGTTCAAATCAGTGATGGTCATAGAGACCATCCAGCGTTTTATCGAGTGATCATGGCTGCGCAGACCGGCACCCTCACCACGACAACCCCTGACGGCAGGGAAATGCGCCAGGAGATCCAGCTCGCCTGCTTCCGGGTCGGGGCGGAGCTGTATGCCCTGGATATCATGAAAATCAAGGAAATCATCCGTCCGCAAAAGCTGACCCCCATTCCCAAGGCCCCTTCCTTTATCGAAGGCGTCATCAACCTGCGTGGGGCGGTGATCCCGGTCGCCGACCTGCGCAAGCGCTTTGACCAGCCAATCAGCCAGGACAATCGCAAAAACCGTGTCGTGATCTGTTCGCTCGCCGGCAAGATTATCGGTTTGCTGGTTGACGAAGTGACCGAAGTGAAACGCTACGGCCGCAAGGAGATTGCGCCGGCTCCCCAGTTCATCAAGGGCCCCCATGCGGATTATTTCCTCGGCGTGGCGTGCCGCGACGATGAGCTGATCATGTTGATTGACCTGGAAAAGGTCCTGTCGAGCGACGAAAAAATCGAATTGCAGAAGCTGAGCCACCCCAAAAATGCGACTGGCCGGGGCTGAACTCAGGATCCTGCCCGAAGCCGGTCTCCCCGCTGAGGTTGATTGATGATTGTAAAATGCCCTTCCTGTGCCGCCCGTTTCCGGCTGGACCGCGAGAAGCTTGCCGGTAAACGTATCACCCTGCGCTGCGTCCGCTGCCGCACGCCGTTTGTGGTGGATTTGCCGCACTGCGCCGCGCGCGCGGCTGCGCCCAGGAACCGCGTGATGATCGCCCACAGCGACCGCGAACTGTGCGGCACGATCAGGACCCTTGTCGAAGACGCCGGTTTTGAAGCCGTGCTCGGCCACAGCGGCGCAGAGGCCCTCGCGGCCATGGATGCCCTGCGTCCCCAGGTGGCGGTGGTCGACGTCGCCCTGCAGGGGCTCTACGCCTTCGAAGTGGTCGACACGCTCAGGCGTCGCCCGGGGCTCGAAAACCTCAAGATCATCCTGCTGTCGTCCGTATACAACAAGGCCGCCTACAAGCGTTCGCCTGATTCGCTCTACGGTGCGGACGATTACATCGAAAAGCACCATATCCCCGACGACCTGGTCCTGAAGATCAACCGTCTGCTGGCGGGTGCCGCCCCCGCCGAGGGACCGGCCGAGCACGGTGAAGCCGAGGCGGCCGGTCAGCAGCTGTCGGCGGCAGAACAGGCCTCGCAGTCACACGTCTTCATCAACTCGGTCAACCAGCGCATCCAGTCCGCCGAGCACCACGAGGTTGCCGCGGAGCACGTGCCCGAGCGCGAACGGGCCGAGCGGCTCGCCCGCATCATCGTCGCCGACATCTCGCTCTACTACCAGGATCGCATCGACGAGGGGATCCTGTGCGGCAACTGGTCGGAGCTTTTGGCCCACGAGATCA
>JAHEEU010000141.1 GCA_024640545.1 Geobacteraceae bacterium | reverse complement strand
CGGCGATCGCCCCGTACTTATTGGTCCGATCCCACCAGATGCCGAGCAGGAAGACTGGAAAGAGAGTGTTGCCGGCCAGGGCAAAAGCGACGGCGGTGATCTGGGCGATCATGCCGGGCGGGTTGACAGCGATCACCAGGACCAGCAGCGCCAGGACGAGCAGCGCACCCTTGGCGACCAGCAAAAGGTGGCGTTCATTGGCCTTGGGATTGATCAGGCGGTAGTAGATGTCGTAGGAAATCGCCCCGGCGCCGTTGACCAGCAGGCCGGTGATGGTGCTCATGGCAGCGAGGATGCCGCCGATGGCGAGTACGCTGACCAGGATTTCGTTGAGCCCGACCCACTCGGCGGTCTTGATGACGATAATGTCGGCCAGAGCCTGAGCCGTCGCCGGGTCGAGTTCAGTCCCCGAGGTGGCCAGCCAGGAGCGGGCAAAGGCACCGAATGCCGGCGCGCTCCAGTAGAGCAGGCCGATGAAGAAGAGTCCCCAGACCACACCCCAGCGGGCGTCACGATTGTTCGGCACGGTGTAAAAACGCGACAGGACATGGGGCAGCCCGGCCGTGCCGACCATCAGGGTGAAGCAGAGCGCGATCCACTCGTAGGGAGTTCCGAATGTCCAGGGGTACAGGTAGGTGCTGGAGATGTCGATCGGCAGGTCACGCAGGGCGCTGCCGTAGCTGAATTGGGGAAAGAGCCAGTTGTAGCCGAGTTTTTTCGCAATCACCATCAGCGGAATCACAAAAGAGAGAATCAGGATCAGGTAGTGCATCTGCTGGTTGCGCGAGGCCTTCAAGGCGCCTGCCGTCATCAGGAAGAGCAAGGTCACCAAGGTGCCCAGAAAGAGGGCCTGGGTATAGTCGATACCGAACATCCAGGCGAAGACCAGGCCGATGCCCTTGTATTGCGCGACGCAGTAGATCAGCGAGATGATGATCGCTATGACGGCGGAGCAAACCCGGGCGACCGAGGAATCGTAGCGTGCCTCGACGAAGTCTGGGGCCGTGTATTTGCCAAACCGGCGGATCTGGCTGCCCATCAGGACCAGCAGCAGGACGTAGCCGCCGGTCCAGCCGAGGATGTAGGCGAAGGCGAAGTAGCCGTTCAGGAAAAAGACCCCGGCTATACCGAGGAAGGATGCGGCGCTCATCCAGTTGGAAGCGATGGCCGCGCCGATCCTGGCATGGCCGATCGAGTGGACCTGGACGCCGTAGCCGCCCTGGTCATGACGACGGGTCATCAGGCCGACCAGCAGTGAGACAATAAGGACGCAGCCGAGCAGGAAAAAAGGCGTCAACTTTAACGAGTGCTCCATGATGCTCACCCTCCTAGCGGCGTCTGCGATAACTGGAGGTCAGCCAGTCGATCAGGACATTGAAGACAAAACAGAGAAAGATGAACCAGAGAATCAGGAACTGGCCGCTGAACCAGAAGTAGGCCGGGATACCGAAGATGTAGGGGACTTCGACTATGGTGCGCACCGGATCGCTGTGGGTCAATGCCAGGTGGATCGGCATGCCGAAGGTCATGATCGCCCAGGCGGCCAAAGTCGCCCAGATGATTCTGACCTCCTTGCGCATGAAGCCGGCGCGCGGGCGGAAGAAATTTACGCGCAGTTCTTGCCTGCCGGGCGGAGCTTGTCCTTCGGGTTGCGCCATGGGCTTCTACTCCTGTCGAGAGCGGTAAACGATCAACGGCAAAGACCGTGTCAGTGCATCAGCTGGCATCACGGAGTGCCGTCCCCCGCCAGACGGCCTGGAAAGCCGCCGCGCCATGCATGATCGGCAGACTCCATCTAGGGTTGTCTGCTGCAAGGGGTTTGCCAATTTCAGGTCATTATCCCTGTTTTCATGACTTCGGCAAGCACGGTTGTCGCGAAACTGCCTTTAGGCAGTGAAAAGCTGACCAGCAGGTCCTCTCCTTGCATGGCGCATTCCGGGTTCTGGATCGGTACCCGCACGGGGCGCCGCTCACCTTCCATGGCCAGGCCGCCCGGAAGCCGAAACGACTCCAGGGTGAGGCCTTCCTTGTCGAGCAGGCTCTGTTCGAGCAGGCCGGCCGGTCCTTCGGCCAGCCTGGTCTTGTAACCGAACAGCGGAGCCGTGGCGCTGATCTCGAAAGAATCGGCGCGCAGCTGCTCGGCGGCGGCGTCGGTGACCAGGAAGCAGGCGCCGTTGCTGTGCTTGTAAGCCAGGTCTCCGGTCCAGATCCGTTCCAGGGTGGCCATGCGCATCTCGAGCAGGCGGTCAAAGAGGCTCGACTGGTATGCCGAAAGGTAGAGCCTCAGCAGTTTGCGGGGCATGGCCTGGACAGCTTTCTGCGCACTCCTGCCGTCTCTGAGCATCTCGAGGGCCCTGCGCTCCGGCCTGCAGTGGCGTGGCAGTTTCTCGATCGCGGTCGCGAGGTCGCCCTCGTGATAAGCCTCGGCCGCCAGTCGCCAGCCGGGGTGGCTGATCTCTGCTGGGGCGCCGATGATTTCATCAATGGCGCTGCTGAAGTCCTCACGCAGGAGCTCCCGGCCGATCCGGTGGGAATTGCCCAGGGCACCGTAGCGCTGCTCGCCGAAGCGGTTGGGAACGCCGAGGTCTTCGAGTACGCCGAGAACGGCCTCGGCACGCTGGAGGGCTCCCTCAACCGGTTGATGGATGCGAATCCGGAAGTGGTTGCCGGCCAGATGTCCGGGGCGCAGCTTGTTGCGATGCCGCACCGCGGAGAGAATGGTCACCCCGGGGATCTGCAGCCTTTTCACGTCCTCGGGCTGGCGTAATGGCACCGAGACCGTCTGGCGGGTGATGGCCCGCGCGTCCTTGAGCCCGGCGTAACCGAGGTCCCGTTCGTTGCAGTCAAGGGCGTTGGCCAATTCCCTCAGCAGGTCATAAGTGGTCAACCCGCATTTCTCGACCCTCAGGTATAAGTGTTCGCCTTCCCCGCAGGGCTGGTAAAGTGGAATCTCGTCAACCTGAAAATCTTCCGGTCGCTGGCGGATGACACCTCCCGTCCCCGGCAGCTGCGCGGTCAGGAACTCAGTCATTTTCCGCCTTATGCCAGTCAACGCGAAAGCCGCGCTGTACGGCGGGGGAGGGCAGATCATGACGGGATACCGCCGGGTCGCGCTGGTGATGAATGAAATAGATCGGCTGACCCTTGTCGAGGAAGCGCTGCATGTACTTGGAGATCGGGTAGCCGGCCAAGGCATGTGCCCAGTCAGACTGCAGCAGGTTGCGGTACCCGGGCAGCCCGCGGATCTGCCCGGACAGATCCTCTGCATAATCATCGAAGTCGGTGCTGAAGAAGAAGTCACCGCCTGGCACCAGATAATGGGCCAGAGAGATGAGGAAATCCCGGTTGACCAGGCGCCGGCGCCGGTGACGCTTCTTCGGCCAGGGGTCAGGGCAGTTGATGTAAACGGCGGCGAGACTCTCCGGCTGCAGCCCCTTCTCCATCAACCAGCGGGCTTCGACGCGCATGACGCGGACGTTCTGCACCCCGGCGGCGTCGATTTTGGCACAGGTCTTCAGGCAGCCCTTGTTGTAGATATCGATGGCCACAAAATTCATATCCGGCCGCCTGAGGGCCTGTTCGAGGATGAAGTGGCCGGTGCCGCAGCCGATCTCAAGGGCCAGGGGCCGGGTTTGGCCGAAGATGGCGCCCCAGTCCAGGGGGTTATCCAAGGCCCGGTCGGCAATGAAGTTGGTTGAAGTTATCGGGATGATGCGTTGGGTCATCGGTTCTTCCAGGTGTTGCTGGTCAATTCTGCTGTACGCGGCAACGGTCGAGTGGCCGAAGCGCAGGGCGCAGCGGCAGTTCATTTGCGTGCCCTGGCGCGCGATGGCGAATTATTCGGTTCGCGGCTGGATGAAATTCACCAGGGCGTCGATCTCTTTGTCAGAGAGGTGGCTGAAGTCGGGGATTTTACCGTTACCGTGCCGGTGCCCCGGGTTGACCAGCTGCAGTCGAATTTCCACGGGGGAGCGCTTGGCGCGGATCTCCTCGAAGCTTGGAGCCGCCGTGCCACCGTCGCCTTCCAGGGCATGACAGGCTTTGCAACCCTGGGAATTCATCAGCTTGCGCGCCTCGGCATCGTCCAGGGCGACGCTGCGGGTCACCAGGACAGCCAGGAGCAGCAGGGATATGATGGCGACAGTCAGCAATGCGCGAGCCATGGACTCTCCTTGACAGTGCTTCCAGGATACCCGCACAGCATAGCGAAAATTATCTCCCGCGCCAAGCCGGGAAACCGGGAAAGAGCTTGAAATCATCTCTTTGCCCAAGTAATCTGACTCAGCTCTGCCAAATGTCACCGTACCCGGCACCAAATCAGACTTATGGCCTTCTAAGGAGTCCCCTTTATGTTGATTGTCATGCATCATTCGGCAACGGATGAGCAACTCAAGTCGGTTACCGCTGCTGTTGAAGCGATGGGTTTGATCGCTGAACCGATCCCCGGGAGTTTAAGGACGGCGATCGGTGTGCTCGGCAACCAGGGCTATGTTGACGACACGTCGATCCGTGAACTCCCCGGTGTGCGCGAAGTGATCCATGTCAGCAAGCCTTACAAATTGGTTTCCCGTGACTTCCATCCCGTCTCGTCGGTGGTCGATGCCGGCGGCGTCAAGTTCGGCGATGGTCACCCGCCGGTACTGATCGCCGGGCCCTGTACTGTGGAAAGCGAGGAGCAGATGATCGCTGCGGCACGCCTGGTGAAAAAAAACGGCGCCCAGATGCTCCGCGGCGGCGCTTTCAAGCCGCGCACCGGCCCGCATACGTTCCAGGGCCTGGGCGTCGAAGGGCTGAAGCTTCTGCGCCAGGCGGGCGATGCCGAAGGGTTGCCGGTGATCACAGAAGTCATGCGCATCGAGCAACTTGAGACGATCTGCCGCTACGCGGATGTCCTGCAGGTCGGCGCCCGCAATATGCAGAACTTCGATCTGCTCAAGGAAGTCGGCAGAAGCGGTCACCCGGTCCTGCTCAAGCGGGGGATGAGCTCCACGATCGAGGAATTTCTCTCTGCGGCCGAATATATCGTCGCGGAAGGCAATTCGCGCGTCATTCTCTGCGAAAGGGGAATTCGGACTTTCGAGCAGGCCACCCGCAACACGCTCGACCTGAGCATCGTGCCGCTGGTCCGTGAATTGAGTCACCTGCCGATCGTGGTCGACCCGAGCCACGCCACCGGGCGGCGAAACCTGGTCGGGCCTATGGCCAAGGCGGCGATCGTGGTCGGTGCCCACGGCATCATGATTGAAGTCCATCCCGATCCGGACCGGGCCCTGTGCGACGGTGCGCAGAGTCTCACCCCTGACGGCTTCGGCAAACTGGCCGTCGAGCTCAAGCGCCTGCAGAGCTTTCTGGAAACCTTGTAAGGGGGTCTCGCCACTGGCAACCTGCCCGAGGAGTCCCGTATGGGAGGGCTGACTGGACAGGGTTTTCCCCTGCGCACGGCATGGGCTTGGGGTATAATTGAACGGAAGAACAATCGGCCCGATAACCGGAGTCGACCCTGGCCACGATGGCGCAGAACGATGCAGGGCAGATGCATGACCAGGCGACCGGAAGCGCGAGCCTGGTGGGAATCCATACCTGATAGCCCGATTCGCAGTCGGCGAATCGGGATTTGTTGCAACCCATACCGCTCTACAGAAACGAGTTCAGCTAATGGCGAAGGCTCACTCCCCGATCAAGTTGCACGTTCCCGAGCCGGCATTCCGCCCCGGTGATACGCCAGACTTCTCCTCTCTGGACATTCCCGCGGCAGGCAGCGTGCGCCGTCCGCCGGTTCATGTCTCCCCGGAGGAGATCCGCGACCTGGCCTATAGCATCATCCGGGTCATGGATGATGCCGGCGCCGCCGTCGGCCCCTGGGATGAGTCCCTCGACAGTGCAACCGCCATCCGCGGTCTGCGCTACATGATGAAGACCCGTGTCTATGACCAGCGCATGGTCATGGCCCAGCGGCAGGGGAAGACCTCCTTTTACATGCAGTGTACCGGGGAAGAGGCGGTGGCTGTTGCCCAGCAGATGGCCTTGGAGCCGGGCGACATGCATTTCCCCACCTACCGTCAACAGGGGCTGCTGATCGCTGCGGAACATCCCCTCGAGGAGATGGCCTGCCAGATCTTCTCCAATCCGGGTGATGCCCTGCAAGGCCGGCAGCTGCCGGTCATGTATTCCTTCCGTGAATCCGGTTTTTTCTCCATTTCCGGTAACCTCGGCACCCAGTACGTACAGGCGGTCGGTTGGGCCATGGCTTCAGCGATCAAGGGCGACAGCAAGATCGCCGCAGGCTGGATCGGCGAGGGGGCGACGGCTGAGAACGATTTCCACTCGGCGCTGCTCTACGCGTCGGTCTATAACCCGCCGGTGATTCTCAACGTGGTCAACAACCAGTGGGCGATCTCCACCTTCCAGGGGCTCGCGGCTGGGGACTCGGCCACTTTCGCTTCGCGCGCTCATGGCTACGGCCTTGCCTCGCTGCGTGTCGACGGCAATGACTTCCTGGCCGTGCATGCCGTCTCCCGGTGGGCTTCCGCACGGGCCCGCAGTGGTTTCGGGCCGACCCTGATCGAATGGGTGACCTACCGGGTCGCCGCCCACTCCACCTCGGACGACCCTTCGCAATACCGGCCGCAGGGGGAGGCTTCGGCCTGGCCTCTGGGTGACCCGGTCGAACGGCTCAAACAGCACCTGATCGGTCGCGGCGCCTGGTCGGAGGAGCTCCATGCCAGGGCTCAGGAGGAGATCGAGACGGAAGTGCGCCAGGCGGTTCGGCGCGCCGAGGCCCTCGGGACCCTCAACAGCGGCTCCAAACCGAGCATCAAGGAGATGTTCGAGGATGTCTACAAGGAGATGCCGCCGCATCTTCGCAAACAGCGGCAGCAGCTGGGGGTTTGAGTATGGCGCGCATGAACATGATCGAAGCGATCCGCGATGCGATGGACATCATGCTGGCACAGGATGACAACGTGGTGGTGTTCGGCGAGGATGTCGGCTACTTCGGCGGTGTGTTCCGCTGCACGGCCGGTCTGCAGGCCAAGCACGGCAAGCACCGGGTGTTCGATACGCCCATCAACGAGAGCGGCATCGTCGGCGTGGCCATCGGCATGGGTGCCTACGGTTTGCGGCCCTGCGTGGAGATCCAGTTCGCTGATTACGTCTACCCTGCCTACGACCAGATCGCCTCCGAAGCCGCCCGGCTGCGGCACCGCTCCAACGGCCAGTTCTACGCGCCGTTGGTCATTCGCATGCCGACCGGTGGCGGCATTTTCGGCGGCCAGACCCATTCGCAGAGCCCCGAGGCTCTCTTCACCCATGTTTCCGGCCTCAAGACGGTGGTGCCTTCAAACCCCTACGACGCCAAGGGCCTGTTGATCTCCTCCATCGAGGACGATGATCCGGTGATTTTCCTCGAGCCGAAACGGCTCTATAACGGGCCATTCGATGGCCACCACGAGCGGCCTTCCATCCCATGGTCCAAGCATCCCCTGGGCGAGGTCCCTGAGCATCATTACCACGTCCCGCTCGGTGAAGCCGCAGTGCGTCGCCAGGGCTCGGCAGTCACCATCCTGGCCTATGGCACCATGGTCTACGTGGCCGAGGCTGCTGCCGCGGAGACCGGCATCGACGCCGAGATCATCGATCTCCGCACCCTGCTGCCGCTGGACATGGCGACCATCGAAACATCGGTAAAAAAGACCGGCCGGTGCATGGTGGTCCACGAAGCGACGCTGACCTCGGGCTTTGGTGCGGAACTCTGCGCCCTGGTGCAGGAGAGCTGTTTCTATCACCTCGAGGCACCGATCGAACGGGTGACCGGCTGGGACACGCCCTATCCGCACGCCCTGGAGTGGGAGTACTTCCCCGGTCCGGCGCGGGTCGGCAGTGCCCTTAAACGCATGATGGAGGCCTGAGATGGGTGAGTTCGTCATCAAGCTGCCCGATGTGGGCGAAGGCATTGCCGAAGCCGAGGTCGTGGAATGGAATGTCAAGGT
>JAHEEU010000140.1 GCA_024640545.1 Geobacteraceae bacterium | reverse complement strand
AGCTACCGGGCCCTGGCCGGC
The DNA here is from genome assembly GCA_024640545.1 of Geobacteraceae bacterium. Classification (GTDB taxonomy): domain Bacteria; phylum Desulfobacterota; class Desulfuromonadia; order Desulfuromonadales; family BM103; genus JAHEDT01. The sequence continues at coordinate 7,968 of JAHEEU010000140.1, read as the reverse complement.
GCCTACCTGTTCGGCGGCATCACCGCCATGCAGCTGCGCTTCCAGGCCATGGGCACCACGATCAGTGCACATATCCTGCAGATGCTCCCCTACTTTTTCACCATCCTGGTCCTGGCCATCTCCACCATCCGCCTGCAGAAAGGGGCCTCCCAGCAGCCCGAGGGGCTTGGCCAGCCCTACGACCGCGAGGACCGCAAATGAACCCCGTGGCCAGAGAACTGCGGGAACGGATCGCGCGGGAGGGCGCGGTCGACGGCCGGGTTATCAAGGTGGACCGGTTTCTCAACCACATGGTCGACCCCCTGCTGATCGACCGGCTCGCCGCCGAGCTCGCCGGGCGCTTCGCCGGGCACAGGATCGACAAGATCATTACCGCGGAGAGCAGCGGCATCATGATCGCCCAGGCCATGGCCAGGCTCCTCAGGGTCCCCTTCATCTACGCCAAGAAGAAACGCCCGCTGACTATGACGGAGTTCTATGCCGCGTCGAGTTTTTCCTTTACCAAGCAGGAGTCGACTACCCTGTACGTCTCCCGGGAGGTGCTCCGGCCCGGCGAGCTGCTGCTCTTTGCCGACGACTTCTTCGCCGTTGGCTCCACCTGCAAGGCGATCGAGCAGATCATCGAGCAGGCCGGGGCGACGCTGGTCGGCACCGCGGTGATCATCAACAAATCGGACCGGCGCGATATCGAGGCCATCCTCACCCTTGAAGAGCTGTAAGTGAGGACCAATCCGGGACGTGGTAAGGCACGTCAAAAACATCATTCGCCGCGTTGAACCCCATGGGGTTTTTAGCTGAATTTTCGCGCCCCTCGCTCCGCGCCCCACGTCCCGGGTTTATTCCTCGCTTTCCTTCTCCCGGCCACCTCCTGTATTCTGTCTTTTGCATTCTGTCTTCCAGCTATTTTCCCCTGATTGGAGCTCCCATGTCCTCGACAAGCTTGTTTCTCCTCATGGCCCTGTTGGCCGGGATCTCGGTGCCGACCCAGGCCGGCATCAATGCCCAGCTCGGCATCTGGACCCGGTCGCCGGTCCTGGCCGCGACGATCTCCTTTGCCGTCGGCACCCTGACCCTGATCACCTACACCCTCGTCACCCGCATCCCCATGCCCAGCCTGGCCAACGCCGGCAACCACCCCTGGTGGGTGTGGATCGGCGGCGCTCTCGGCGCTTTTTTCGTCACCGCCACCATCATCCTCGTCCCCAAGCTCGGCGCGACCACCATGGTCACCCTGGTTTTGGCCGGGCAGATGCTCGCCTCCCTGCTGCTCGATCACTTCGGTGGCCTGGGTTATCCGGTGCACCCGATCAGCCTGGGGCGGATTGCCGGCGTCCTGCTGGTCTGCGGCGGGGTCTGGCTGATCAAGGTCTACTGAAAACCAGCGGACAGAATCGACCGGCCTCTCTCACCCGGGGCCCGAGGGTGGCAAAATCCGCCATGGCCATGTAAACTGGCGGAGTGCGCCATGTGTCTGTGCCGATGCAGCGCGTTAAGCAGACGAAACCCCTGCCGCCAGGTTCGCGAATGCACCAGACCAAGATGACCGACCCTATCCTGATCGTCGAAGACGATCGCAATACCGCGGCCCTGATTGCCACCTACCTGGAACGGGAGGGCTTCAGCACGCAAACCGTCCATGACGGCGCCAGGGCACTGGCCATCGCCCGCCAGCAGCTGCCCGGGTTCGTCATCCTCGACATCATGCTGCCGCAGGTCGACGGCTGGGAGATTTGCCGGGAACTGCGCAGGCTCTCCGCCGAACTGCCGATTCTGATGCTGACCGCCCGCGAGGAGGAGATCGACCGGGTGCTGGGCCTCTCTCTCGGCTCCGACGACTACGTGGTCAAGCCGTTCAGTCCCCGCGAGCTGGTGGAACGCGTCAAGGCGATCCTGCGCCGCACCACGCGCCGGGCGCTGCCGGAAAGCCTGCTCCGTCACGGGGACCTGACGCTCGACACCGAAAAGCGCCGGGTGACCCTCGCAGGCCAGGCCGTGGAACTGACCGCCGTGGAGTACAAGCTGCTGCAGGCGCTGATGCGGTCGCCGGGGCGGGCTTTTTCGCGCGATGACCTGCTCAGCCACGTCTACGAGCAGGGCGAGTCCGTGGTCGACCGGGTGGTCGACGTGCACATCGGCCACCTGCGCCAGAAGCTCGGTGACGACCCGGCCGCGCCGCGCTTCATCGAGACCCTGCGCGGCTTCGGCTACCGCTTTTCCGACAAGGGGCACGATTGATGCGCCGCCTGCGCCTGCACTGGAAGCTGATGCTGGCCACCACCGTGCCGGTCATCGTCGTGATCGTCGGCATCATCTGGCTGGCCTTCGACCAGCTGGCCGCAGACTACTTCATGGTCCTGATGGACAAGTACATGGTCTCGCCGACCGACACCCACCGGGCCTTTTTGACCGCGGTGCACCGCTACCTGCTCTGGGCGAGCCTGGTCGCCCTGCTCCTCGCCTTCCTGCTCAGCTACCTGCTGACCCGCCGGGTCCTGCGACCGCTTTCGCAGATGATCCTGGCCAGCCGCCAGATAGCCGCCGGCAATTTCGCGGCAAGGGTCGATGCCGCCCCCGGCGACGAGATCGGCGAGCTCGGCACCGCCTTCAACCGCATGGGCGACAATCTGGAACAGCTCGAGCGGCTGCGCAAAACCATGGTCGCCGACGTCGCCCACGAACTGCGCACCCCGCTGACCAACCTGCGCGGCTACCTGGAAGGGTTGAGTGACGGCGTCATCCCCCCGGACAAGCAGACCCTCGACATGCTGCAGCAGGAGAACCTGCGGCTGGTCAGCCTGGTGGAGGATCTCGGCCAGCTGGCCCGGGCCGATGCCGCCCTTGCCTACCTCGAGCGCCAAGCGGTCGACCTGCCGGCCTGCATCAGCGAGATCCTCACGCTCTACCGGATGAATTTCGAGGAGAAGCGGATCGGCGTGCAGACCAGGTTCACCGCACCCGCCACCGTGCAGGCCGATCGCGACAAGCTGCTCCAGGCGATTCGCAACCTGGTGGAGAACTGCTGGAAATACACGCCTTCCGGGGGCGCGGTGGAAATCGTTTGCACGCGGACCGGCCATGCCGTCCGGGCGGACTTCATCAACAACGGGCCCGGCATTCCTGAGCAGGACGTCCCTTTTATCTTCGAGCGGTTCTTCCGGTCCGACCCGTCGCGTTCGCGGGATGCCGGCGGCGCCGGGATCGGCCTGGCGATCGTCAAGCAGCTGATCGAAGCCCACGGCGGCCGGGTCGGCGCCGAGAGCAGGCCCGGCACAACCCGCATCTGGTTCGAGCTCCCGGCCTGAAATGGCGGGTCGAATTTTCACCAGCAGCGGCACTGCGGGCAGCCCGGAAGGGCAAGGCCCCGGGCTTGCGCCTGCCGGGGCAACGCCCGGCTCAGGAACTTTACAAAATCTTTACCAAACCTTGCCCGCCCATTTACATTGATCTGATATCGTCCTTCCAACTGGCAAACACCAAAGGAAAGGACCACAGCCATGAAAGCTTCCATTCTCATTCCAGCAATCGCCCTGACAGGCCTGTTGTTTGCGGCCTACGCCGCGGCCGAGATGCCGGGTGGCATGGCAAAGGCGACCTTCGCTGTGCACTGTTACGATGTCGGCGCCAATGCCCTGATTGATAAACCGGGGGTCATTTCGGTGGAGCGCGGCTGGAGCGGCGCCCGGGAAGTCGACCGTGTCGTCTTTAACCCAGGCACAGTCTCTCTCGAACAGCTCGAGGCCTGGCTCAAGGAGGCCGACACCTACGTCAGCACCCTGGAGGCAGAGCTCACAACCACGCCAGAAAAAGCCATGAGACAATAAACATTCTGCATGCAGCAGAACATCAATACGCATGACCGGCAGGGCTGCGGAGCGGCGCAGGGACTGCAGAAACGGAGACCAGGATGGAACAGAACAGCGCGGTGACGGCCAGGGCCATCTTCGCCGGGGGATGCTTCTGGTGCATGGAACCCCCCTTCGCAAGACTCGTCGGCGTGCAGGCCGTCGTTTCCGGCTATATTGGCGGCCACCAGGAGAACCCCACCTACCAGGAAGTCTGCTCGGGGACGACCGGCCATACCGAAGCGATCGAGGTCAGTTATGACCCGGACAAAATCAGCTACGCGCAACTGCTCGAGGTGTTCTGGATGAACATCGACCCCACCGACGAAAGCGGCCAGTTCGTCGATCGCGGCAGCCAGTACCGCACCGGCATCTTCTACCTCGACGAGGGGCAGAAGCAGCTCGCCGAGGCCTCCAGGGAGCGGCTGGCCGCCTCAGGCCGCTTCAGCCGCCCGATCGTCACCGAGATCGTCGCCGCCGCGCACTTTTATCCGGCGGAGGACTACCACCAGGGCTACTGCAGGACGCACCCGGTGGACTACAAATTCTACCGCTACGGTTCGGGACGCGACCAGTTCCTGGGCAAAGTCTGGGGAAAAGATGAAAAATAACGGATTGATAACCAAAACAAGGTGAGCCGCGGTGACACTAAACCACGAGGGGATATCAACAGGTTGCGACGGCCTGTAGGAATGCTGGATACACAAGACCCGATTTTACTGAAAATCGTTTTTACTTGGTGGCTTTAAGATTTGGTGGCTGAATAACATACTGATTGGTTATAGAGCCGAAAATTTACGTCCCCGTTATGGGCCAGTATTCCCATAGTTGAAGGCGGAAAGCGAGATCTTGCGGTATAGTGAGGAGAAACAAAAGGAGGTTTCGATGAAAAACATCATCCGTGCCGGCGCAACCGTCGCGGCAAACTTGCTGGCCGCGAAGGCGGTCGACCTGAAGGTCGGCGACAAAGCGCCGGCGTTCCGTGCGTCCTCGACCAAGGGGGAGATCGAACTCCGGCGGACGCTGCAGAAGGGCCCGGTGGTCCTGGCCCTCTATCCGGCCGACTTCACCCCTGGCTGAACCAACGAAATGCAGGCTTTTCAAAGCGACCTCGCGCGCTTTGCTGAGCACAACGCCCAGGTTCTGGGCGTCAGTTCCGACTCGCTGGAGACGCATCTGGAATTCGCCGCCAAGCTTGGCCTGAGCTTTCCGCTGGTTGTCGACGACGGCGCGATCTGCAAGCTGTATGGCGGCGGCCGGATCAGCTACCTGATCGACCAGTCCGGTGTTATCCGTTTTATTCACAAGGGGATGCCGGACAACGCTGTCCTGCTCCGGGAGCTCGGCAACCTGCCTTCCTCTTGAATGCCGCGCAACGCACCGGGAGTTAGGCACGCTGGACGTCCCCGGCCAAAAGGCCTAGGCGTCTTTGTCCGGAGTGCCCCGGAAGCCCGACTTTTGCAACGCCGCCGCCAGCTCCGACCGCGGCCGGGCTGTTTTCTGCTCCGGGCGCGGCCTGTTCTCTGGCCTCTTCTGCTCCAGGGAATTGTCCAGCGCCCCGCGGCGCATGGTCAGGGCAATCCGCATGCGCTGCAGGTCGACCGACACAACCCTGACCTGCACCTGCTGGCCGACCTTGACCACCTGGTTCGGGTCCTTGACAAAGCGGTCGGCGAGCTGGCTGATATGCACCAGGCCGTCCTGGTGGACACCGATATCGACGAAAGCGCCGAAGGCGGCGACATTGGTGACGATGCCGTTCAGAGTCATGCCTGCTTCGAGATCCTTCACCTCCATGACATCCTCCCGGAATCCGGTGGTCACGAAAGTCGCCCGGGGATCGCGCCCCGGCTTCTTCAGCTCGACGATGATATCGCGCAACGTCGGCAGGCCAATGCCCGGGCCGACATACTTTTCCAGCTTGATCTTGTCGAGCAGCGCCGTCTCGGCAATCAGCCCGGGCAGGGTCAAGCCGAGATCCGCCGCCATCTGTTCGACCAGCGCATAGCGTTCCGGGTGCACCGCGGTATTGTCGAGAGGCTGCGCGGCATTCCTGATGCGGAGAAAACCGGCGGACTGCTCGAAGCTCTTCTGGCCGAAGCGCGGCACCTCGAGCAACTGTTCCCGCCGGGAATAAGCGCCCAGGCTGTCACGGTGATGCACGATCGCCTTGGCAAGTGAGGCGCTGATCCCCGAGACGAAGCTCAACAATGCCCAACTGGCGGTGTTCAGATCGACGCCGACATAATTGACACAGGACTCGACCACCTCGTCGAGGGCTTTTTTCAGCGCGGTCTGGCTGACATCGTGCTGGTACTGACCGACGCCGATGCTCTTCGGGTCGACCTTGACCAGCTCGGCCAGGGGGTCCTGGAGCCGCCGGGCGATGGAGATGGCCCCTCGTACGGTCAGGTCGAGCTCGGCAAATTCCTCGCGGGCGATATCGGACGCCGAATAGACGCTGGCCCCGGCCTCGCTGACCATGACCACCGGCAGCTTGCAGCCCGTCTCCTTGAAGACGAGCCGCACGAACTGCTCCATTTCGCGACCGGCGGTGCCGTTGCCGATCGCCACCATCTCGATGGCATGGGCGTCGACCAGGCGCAGCAGCTCGGCTTTGGCGGAGGTCACCCTGGCCTCGCCCCCGGTATGGGGATAGATGGTGACATGCTCGAGAAAGCGGCCGGTCGCATCGACCGCCGCCAGCTTGGAACCGGTGCGCAGCCCCGGGTCGACTCCCAGGACCCTGCGGCTGCCGGCGGGTGCCGCGAGCAGCAGGTTGCGCAGGTTCTCGGCAAAGACCCGGATCGCCTCTTGATCGGCGGCCTTTTTCGCCTGCAGCCTGACATCTAGTTCGATCGATGGGGTGAGCAGGCGCTGGTAGGCATCGGCGACGATCTCCCGCAATAACCCGGCGAAACGGCTCTCGGGCGACACGAATAGCGCACTCAGGCGACCGAGGATCTCCTCCTGCGGGGCTTCGATGCGCAGCCGCAGAACATTCTCCTTCTCACCCCGCCGCATCGCCAGCATGCGGTGTGAAGGGACCTGCCGAAGCGGTTCGCTGAAATCGTAGTACATCTCATACTTGCTGACGGCCGCTTCCTTGCCGCGGACCGACTGTGAACAGAACCTCCCCTGCTGCCAGGTCAGGTCGCGCACCAGCGCCCGGGCCGCGGCATCGTCGGCGAACCGCTCGGCGAGGATATGGCCGGCCCCGGCGAGAGCGTCGGCGGCGGTCGCCACCTCGAGCTCCGGCTTGACGAAGGGCTCTGCCAGCTGCTGGGCCGTGGCTCCGCCGCCGTGCGCCGCCAGCAACAGCTCGGCAAGGGGTTCCAGTCCACGCTCCCTGGCAATCGAAGCCTTGGTACGGCGCTTTGGCTTGAACGGCAGGTAGAGGTCTTCCAGTTCGGTTTTCTGGCGTGACGCCTCGATCTTCCGGCGCAGCTCGGGGGTGAGCCTGCCCTGCTCCTCGATCGACTTGAGAATCGTCTGGCGACGCTCGTTCAGCTCGGTGTGGTATTCCAGGCGTTCCTGCACCAGGCGAATCTGGACTTCGTCGAGCTCCCCCGTGGCCTCCTTGCGATAACGGGCAATGAAGGGCACGGTCGCCCCTGCTTCGAGCAGGAGGACGGTCTGCTGGACCTGGTTAGCTTGCAGCCCGGTCTCCTCGACCAGGATTCCGGTTAGCATATCTTTTTCCATTGCGAGCCTTTCCGGTGCGTCCTCGTGCCTGGAGGTTCAATCGCCAAAGGACAACGCACCGCAGTTTGCTGGGGGATGCAAAGCAAAAATCACTTAAGCCGCAGGCAACATCTTTTTATGCCAGAGGTTCAGGGCCCTGACGAATCACGGGCCCTCCCCGAGTTTTCCGGCTTTATCCGCAGCCGATCAAGGCTTTGAATATAAAGGGCCTCTCCGCTTAGAGGACTCTTTTGGGCAACCCAAGGGGCTCCCGCAATAAAAAGGCCCCAGCACTTTAGCGGTGCTGGGGCCTTTCTTTAAATGGCGCGCCACGAGAGATTCGAACTCCCGGCCTTCTGATCCGTAGTCAGACGCTCTATCCAGCTGAGCTAGTGGCGCAAAGGAAAAGGGTTTATCGCTTAAAGCTAACCGAAAGTCAAGT
>JAHEEU010000139.1 GCA_024640545.1 Geobacteraceae bacterium | reverse complement strand
TCCCGGGCGTGGTGATGAACGCCTCGTAGGCGGCGTCGAAGAAGATGATGGCGCCGTTGGCGTTGGCATAGTCGACCCACTTCTTGAGCTCGGCCCTGGTCGCCACGGTGCCGGTGGGGTTGTTGGGGAAGCAGAGGTAGATGATGTCCACCTTCTCCTGCGGCAGGTCGGGAACGAAGTTGTTGGCCTCGGTAAAGGGCATGTAGACGATTCCCTTGTAGTAGCCCTTGGCGTCGGCTTCGCCGGTGCGGCCGATCATGACGTTGGTATCGTTGTAGACCGGGTAGACGGGGTCGCCGATAGCGACCACGTTGTCCAGCGCGAAGATGTCGAGGATATTGGCGCAGTCGCACTTGGAGCCGTCAGAGATGAACATCTCCGAGGTCTTGAGGTTCACGCCGAGGGGCCTGTAGCTCTTGTCGATGATCACCTGGGACAGCCAGTCGTAACCCTGCTCGGGGCCATAGCCGGCGAAGTGTTCACTGGTGCCGAGATCGTCGACGGCATCGTGGAAGGCTTTGAGCACTGCCGGGGCGAGGGGCCGGGTGACATCGCCAATGCCGAGGCGGATGATTTTCGCCTGGGGGTTGGCTGCGGAAAATTCACGGACTCTGCGGCCGATCTCGGGGAAGAGGTACCCGGCTTTCAATTTCAGGTAATTGTCGTTGATGCGTGCCATTAATTCACAACCTCCGGTGTTTCAGGTTTTGGCCAGAAAGACAGCAAGGCACGGAGACAACCGATCAGGCAGATCAAGCATAAACCTCTGAGTTTGGCGTTCTTCGTGTCTTTGCGCCTTCGCGGCGGTTTGGAATCATTTCAATCCAAGGACGTCCTGCATGTCGTACAGCCCGGCCGGTTTGCCGGCCAGCCAGTCGGCGGCGCGCACGGCCCCGCGAGCGAACATGTCGCGGCTCATGGCGCGATGGGTCAGCTCGATGCGCTCGCCCATGCCGACGAAGTAGACCGTATGCTCACCGACGATGTCACCGCCGCGCACGGTCTGCATGCCGATCTCTTCCCTGGTGCGCTCGCCGCACATTCCCTCGCGGTGATAGTTGGCGACCTGGTTGTAGTCCCGGCCCAGGGCGTCGGCGACGATCTCGCCCATGCGCACGGCGGTGCCGGAAGGGGAGTCCTTCTTCTTGTTGTGATGCAGCTCGACGATCTCGACGTCGAAACCGTCGCCAAGGGTCCTGGCGATGTCCTTCAGGATCTTGAAGCACAGGTTCACGCCGACGCTCATGTTGGGGGCGAAGACGATCGGGATGTCTTTGGCGAACCCGGTCAGCGTCTCGCGCTGTTCGGGGGTGAAGCCGGTCGAGCCGACCACCATCTGCTTGCCCAGCCGCGCACAGGCGGCGACATTGGCAAGGGTCACTTCGGGGAAGGTGAAGTCGATCAGCACGTCGGCGTCGGCCAGGGCCTGCTCAAGGGACTCGGTGATGGCGACTCCGAGAAGGCCGCAACCGGCAACGTAGCCGGCATCCTCACCAAGCCTGGCATGCCCGGCCATCTCCACCGCACCGGCCACGGCCAGGCCTTCGGCTTCGGTAACCAGGGTAATGATACGGCCGCCCATTCTGCCGGCGGCCCCGGTAACAGCAACTTTAATCATGGTCAACCTCAAAGCAAAGGGATACGGTATTCAGCATCGAGTCTCCAGAAGATTCTGAATGCCGAGGACTGGTTAACCGAATTCAGACCAACGCGTATTTCTTCAAGACGGTTTTCAGCTTGGCCAAGGTCGCATCGCCCATATTGACCAGCGGCAGGCGCACTTGCGCCTCGAGCTTGCCCATCAGCGCCAGGGTCGTTTTGACCGGCACCGGGTTCGACTCGATGAACATGGCGGTGTGGAACTCGAGCAGCTCGAGATGCAGCCGGCGCGCGGTCTGGAAGTCGCCGCTCGCGACGGCCGCGACCATGGTCTTGACCCGGGCCGGAATGGCGTTGGCTGAAACGGAGATGACGCCTTTGGCCCCGCAGGCCATCATCGGGAAGGTCAGGAAGTCGTCGCCTGAGATGACGTCGATCTTGTCGCCGGCCTTTGCCAGAATCTGGCCAACCTGGGTCAGATCGCCGGAAGCTTCCTTGATGGCCACGATGTTGGCGAACTCGGCCAGGCGCGCCGTGGTGTCTGCGGTCATGTTGACACCGGTGCGGCCCGGAACGTTATAAAGGACCTGGGGAAGAGCGACTTCCTCGGCAAGGCGCTTGTAGTGCTGGTAAATCCCCTCTTGGGAGGGCTTGTTGTAGTAGGGGCAGACCAGCAGCAGGCCGTCGGCCCCCATGGTTTTGGCGTTTTTCGAGAGATGGATCGCCTCGGCAGTGTTGTTGGCGCCGGTGCCGGCGACCACCGGGATGCGCTTGTTGACCTGCTCGATACAGACCTTGATGACATACTCGTGTTCGTCAAAGTCAAGGGTTGCCGATTCTCCGGTGGTTCCACAGGGCACGATAACGTCGGTGCCGTTCTCGATCTGGAATTCGATCAGCTGGCGATAGGTCTCCTCGGCAAACTTCCCCTGTCCGTCGAAAGGGGTGACAATAGCGACCATGGATCCACTGAACATGACTTTCTCCTTGCCTGGAATGCCCGCCGGGCATTCGCTAGAATGCATTGATAATGCCCTACCTAACATAGCGGCAGGAACTTGTAAAGGGCGTATCAGCGGCCTTCCTGCGGGGTGGCCAGGGCGCCGGGACTTGCCATGCTTTCCAGCAGCTGGTCGCCGCTTCGAACCAGTGCGCTGACACGATATTCGTAGGCCCGGCCGTTGTCGAGGCCTCGGTCCACCAGCCGCGTGACCTGCAGGGGATTGGCATTGACCGGAACGATCGGAAACGGCCGCTGCGCCTGCCGGCGATAGAGATTGTAGCCGACCAGCTGCAGCCCTTCCGGCAGCACCGGTGCCTTCCACTTGACGACCACCCGGGCATCGCCGGCTTCGGCCTGCAAGTCTGTCGGCGATGGCGGCGGCGGCTGGACGGCCAGGTGAATGGTGGCCGCCGGACCTTCCTGGCCGCCGAGGATCATCGGGGTGATGGCGTAGCGATAGCCGATGCCTGAACCTATGTCCAGATCCCGCCAGTACATGCGGCGGCCAATACGCTGCCCCGGTGCGGGCGACTTGATATCGAGTTCCGCCATGACCTCCTGCGGGTCGCGGCAGGTCGGGCAGTCCTCTGCGGCATCGTAGGTCATGCGTCTGATGCGGAACCCGGTCACGTCCTCTTCACCGCCGCCTATCAAGTCCGCCGACGGAATGGTCCAGCCAAGCACGAAAATATTGCCCTGCTGCTGCAGGGTGAGCTCCTCCGGAGCGCTGGGCAGGGTGGCGAGCTTCGGCCGTACCGGCCCTTTTTTCCCGCACCCGGAGCAGAAGCCGATCAGCAGGATGCTGATAACGACGAGGGCCGCTGGACGCGGGAAGGGGAAGGGGAAAAATCTCGCAGCCGTGGAGAGTCTCATTGAGCGCTTTCCTCGAGGGCCGTTCGGGCGCGGGCGATTTCACGTTCGACGGCTTCACGGGCGGTGCCGCCGGTGGCTTTACGGGCATTCACCGAAGCTTCGAGAGTGACGTAGTCGTAAATGTCAGCCCCGATGTCGGCGGAGAACTGCCTGAACTCATCAAGGGTCAGCCCCGGGATGTCCTTGCCGTGCTCGATACAGTAGCGCACAGTCTTGCCGACCACCTCGTGCGCATTGCGGAACGGCAGCCCCTTGCGCACCAGGTAATCGGCGATATCGGTGGCAGTGGAATAGCCGCGCCCGGCGGCGATCTCCATCTGCTCCGGTCTTACGGTCATCTCGGCGATCATGGCAGCAAACACCTTGAGGGACCCGCGCACCGTGTCGATGGTGTCGAAGAGCGGCTCCTTGTCTTCCTGCATGTCCTTGTTGTAGGCCAGCGGCAGCGACTTCATCAAGGTCATCAGGCTGACCAGGTTGCCGTAGACCCGACCGGTTTTGCCACGCACCAGTTCCGGCACATCGGGGTTTTTCTTCTGCGGCATGATCGAACTGCCGGTACAGAAGCTGTCGGAGAGGTCGATAAAGGCAAAGTCGGCACTCGACCAGAGGATCAGCTCCTCGGAGAGGCGCGACAGGTGCATCATCATGATCGCGGCGAAGCTGCAGAATTCGAGGGCAAAGTCGCGATCGGAAACCGAGTCCAGGCTGTTACGCGTCACTCCGGCAAAGCCGAGCTGCGCGGCGACCCATTCGCGGTCGATGGGGAAGGTCGTCCCTGCCAGGGCCCCGGCACCGAGGGGCATCTGGTTGAGGCGGCTGCGCAGATCGTGCAGGCGTCCGGCATCCCGCGCCAGCATCTCCACGTAGGCGAGCATGTGATGGGCGAACAGCACCGGCTGGGCCGTCTGCAGGTGGGTGTAGCCGGGCATGATGACATCGAGGTTGCCTTCGGCCTGGTCGAGCAGTGCCGACTGCAGTTGTCCGAGAGACAGCGCAATGGCATCGACCTCGTCGCGCAGGTAGAGCCGCACGTCGAGGGCGACCTGGTCGTTGCGTGAGCGCGCGGTGTGCAGTTTGCCGCCGACCGGGCCAATCTTTTCGATCAGGCGGGCCTCGATGTTCATATGGATATCTTCGCGGGCAACCGAAAAGACGAACTGACCCGCCTCGATTTCCGCGAGGATGTCGTTGAGTCCGCGGATGATCGTGTCGGCCTCCTCGGTGGCGATGATCCCCTGGCGGGCGAGCATTCCCGCATGGGTGACCGAACCGAGGATATCGTAACGGTAAAGGCGCTGGTCGAAGTTGATCGAAGCGGTGAATTCTTCGACAAAAGCGTCGGTCGGCTGGGTGAAGCGTCCGGCCCAGAGCTTGTCACTCATATCTCTCTTGATCCCTTCCTGTCTGCATGGCGGTCGCACCCTGCATTCTGCAGATCCACGGTCAATGGCCATTGAGCACAACCCGGTTGCGGTTGGCCAACTCGTCGCTGGGCTGCCCAGGGTCCTTCAACCTGCCCGGATAAACCAGGGCCAGGATGTGCCGGGTGCCGGGGGTCATGTCGTAGGCAACCAGTCGGTCCACGGGAACCCAGTCGGCTTCGATCACTTCCGAGGCATTGGTCTGCAACTCGGAGGTCAGGGGGTGCGCCCGGTAATAGAGGATCACGTAGTGGTCCTTCCGGTCGCCATAGGCAACATGTTCGTAGACATCGAGCAGGCCATCGATGTGCACTTCGATACCGACCTCCTCGCGAACTTCGCGGTGCAGAGCCTCAAGCAGCGGCTCGCCGTGGTCGACCTTGCCGCCCGGCATGACCCATTTTCCGCGGAACGGTTCAATGCAGCGCCGGGTCAGCAGCACACGCTCCTGCGCGTCGATGATGCAGGCGACGACGGAGGTTTTGATCGACTGTTTTTGGAAATCCATAAAATCGGGATACGGAGGCGTGACGCTCGGCGAGAAAAGCTTCTCCCCGTGCGTCATGCGTTCCGCGCCCCTCGTCCCTTTACTTTTTGGCTTCCCGCTGCATCGCCGCGATGCGCAGGCGCAGGGCATTGAGTTTGATGAAGCCCTCGGCATCGGCCTGGTTGTAGACCTGGTCTGCCTCGAAGGTGGCGAAGTCGACGTTGAACAGGCTGTCGGTTGCCGAGTCGCGGCCGACCACCCGGCAGTGGCCCTTGTAAAGCTTGATGCGGGCCTTGCCGTTGACCGTCTGCTGGGTCTGGTCGATCAGGGCCTGCAGGGCAAGGCGTTCGGGGGCGAACCAGAAGCCGTTGTAGATCATGCTCGCGTAGCGGGGGACCAGGGAGTCGCGCAGGTGCATGACTTCGCGGTCCATGGTGATCGATTCGACGGCCCGGTGCGCCTCCTCCAGTATGGTGCCGCCGGGGGTCTCGTAGACGCCGCGGCTCTTCATGCCGACAAAACGGTTCTCGAGCAGGTCGACCCGGCCGATGCCATGCCGGCCGCCGATTTCATTAAGCCTGGCGAGCAGGTTGGCCGGTGACAGGCGCTCGCCATTGACGGCAACGGCATCGCCCTTCTCGAACTCGACCTCGACATATTCCGGCTGGTCGGGGGCGTCCTCGGGGCGCACGGTCAGCACATACATCTCCTCCGGTGCTTCCGCCCAGGGGTTCTCGAGGATGTCGCCCTCGAAGGAGATGTGCAGCAGGTTGCGATCGGAACTCCAGGGGAATTTCTTGCTGGTCGGCACCGGAATGCCGTGCTGCTTGGCGTACTGTTCCAGCGCTGTCCGGCTGTTCAGGTCCCACTCGCGCCAGGGTGCGATGACCTTGACTGACGGGTCGAAGTGGTAGTAGGCGATCTCGAAGCGGACCTGGTCGTTGCCCTTGCCGGTGGCACCGTGGGAGACGGCATCGGCGCCCTCCTGGCGGGCGATGTCCATCTGCGCCTTGGCGATCAGCGGCCGGGCGATCGAGGTGCCGAGAAAGTAGCGTCCCTCGTAAAGGGTGTTGGCACGGAACATCGGGAAGACGAAGTCACGGATGAACTCCTCGCGCAGGTCGAGAATATGGCAGGCGCTGGCTCCGGTATCCTTGGCCTTCTTCGGGAGGCCGTCGAGCTCCTGCCCCTGGCCGAGGTCCGCCGAGTAGGCGACCACTTCGCAGTCATATTCCTCGATCAGCCACTTGAGTATGATCGAGGTGTCAAGCCCTCCCGAATAAGCGAGGACCGCTTTTTTTACCGTACCTTTTTTGCTCATTATCGAATGCTCCTTTGTTTGTATGGATAGCGCGAGGTGCGAGATGCTGTGTCTCTGCCCCTCGCGCTTCAAAGCTTGATGACGCAGGTGTCGGCTATCTTGTCGTGCAGCCCCTGCTTCCTGTCGTCGAAAGCGACCATCAGGTAGCCGATGCCGAGCAGGAGGGTGGAAAGGAATTTCCCGAACACCTCCCGCAGGGCGGCGCGGCCGTAGCCGATCGGGCTGCCATCGGCGCGCATGACCTTGATGCGCAACGCCATCTTGCCGGGGGTCTGCCCGCAGTAACCGGTAAAGAAGACCGCATAGCCGATGCTGAGCGTGGCGCCGAACAGCCAGACGACCAAATCGACCGAAGGGTCGCCCTCGACGGGGACCCCCAGCAGGTCGATGGCCCGGCTGAACAGCATGCCGAGGACAAACTGCATCACCCCGAGCAGCAGGAAATCGATCATGTAGGCGACGACGCGGACCCAGAAACCGGCATAACCCAGGTTCTCAACCGGCCTGGCCGTGGCAATGATTGTCGCGCCGCAAAGGACACACTGGGCGGCCGGGGCCTGCACCGTGCCGCATGCGCTGCAGATAATTCTGCGCCCATGGTCGGAGGAGGCCGCTGCAGGTGGCGTCTCCTGCGGGGAAGAGATTTCCGGCTCGTTGCTCAAGGGGGACTCGGCTGCGGCATCACCCGGCTGCTGCGTCTTGTCAAAGATAAAGCCCTCGCTGCACTTGGGACAATTCACCTTGACCGGGCGGTCCGGTAGCTTGGCCGGATCGACCGATTTCGAAAAACGACATTTCGGGCAGGTGATGTTCATCGAAACTCCGAGCAAGCTGAAATTGAATACCGAATACAGGAGACAGATGGTTTTCTTGGGTTGATTCTCTTCTGTATTCTACCTTCTGTATTCTGTCTTCCTGATATCTCCTACCCCATCAGCGTCGTCATGATCGCCTTCTGCACATGCAGGCGATTTTCCGCTTGATCGTAGATGATCGAATGACGGCTCTCCATGACCTCGTCGGTAATCTCTTCATCGCGATGGGCGGGGAGGCAGTGCATGACCAGGCACTCCGGATCGGCAAGGGCCACCAGGTCCATGTTGATCTGGTAGCCGGCAAAGGCTGCCTGGCGTTCCTGCTGTTCCGCTTCCTTACCCATGCTCGCCCAGACATCTGTGCTCAGGACCTGTGCGCCGCGTACCGCTTCCGCAGGGTCATTGGTATAGATGATATTGGCCCCGGCTTCGGCCGCCCGCTCTTTGACCATGGCGTCCGGTTCGTAGCCTGCCGGTGTCGCCACCCGGAGTTCGAAAC
>JAHEEU010000013.1 GCA_024640545.1 Geobacteraceae bacterium | reverse complement strand
CAGGGTGAAGCGCTGCTCACCGTTCGGAGTCTCTGCCAGGACGACGACTTCCTCCTGGTCCTTACCCTTGCCGTAGGAAGCAATGATTGCACCGGCAGTCTTCAGGTCTTCTTCGAGCGGTCCCCCTGAGACCAGCCCAAGCGGTCCCGGCACCCCGAGCACGCGCAGCACGATCTGCGATTCGTCAGCCGCGGCCCGGATCGCTTCGTTGTCTTTCTGGTGCCTGCCAAGGGTCAGTTTAGCCCGCTCGGAAAGGCGGAACTGGCGTCCGATCTTGAGCAGCTCGACATCACTGACCGTGCAGTCGGGCTGGTGGGTGAACAGGTCGCGCAGGCGATCGGAGAAATGGATTTCGGTCAGCAGGCAACCGCCCCCCGAGGAAGGGAAGTCGACCAGGCCCCACTCTTTGGCGTAGGCTTCCTGGCGTTTGCGCGACCGCCCCTGGATGTCGAGCAGCCGTTCACGGTCTATGAGACCCTGCTCTTCCATGGGCGTGACCGGCAAAACTCGGGCACTCAACGGCCGTAGAATCCGTTCCGGATGACCGGAGTAGTTGGCGACCGAGCGCAGTGCATTAGCATTCTGGCTCATTGGGCGCTGCCCGAGGACTTCACCGGAAAAGAGAAAATCGAAACCTCGATCGGCCATGATCTCTCCGGCCAGGCGGAACATCATGGCATGGCAATCGATGCAGGGATTCATGTTCTTGCCGTAGCCGTAGCGCGGGTTTTTGACCATATCCAGGTGGACGCCGCTGATGTCTTCCACAATCAGGGGAATCTCCATCTGACGAGCCGCGAGCTCGGCCTTGCTGCTGCCGAAGAAGGGTGTGACGAAAGCGATTGCTGTGACGTCGATCCCCTGGCGTTTAAGGCAGAGGGCGGCCAGGCTGCTGTCAAGTCCTCCGGAGAGGAGCCCCAGGGCTTTGCTCATGGTGATTTCTCCCATTTTACAGACGGTTTCTCGAACCGTGGGTTGATACCACAATGTGACTCCGCATATCAAGCCTCAATCCAAATTGGCCCGGCAGGCATTACGCTTGACAATGAAAAGACCCCTCTGCCAGAATGAACAGCTTTTTGCCGGAGATTCAGCCTCCGCAGTCCAAGATCTCCATGAGGGTATATGGCCAAGATTGATGCGTTGTTCAAGATGATGAAGCAACAGGGTGCCAGTGACCTGCATATCTCCACCGGCGCGCCGCCGCTTTTCCGCTTGAATGGCGAAATGGAAAAACTCAACTACCCTCCGCTGAGTGATCAGCAGGCTCGCGGCCTGCTCTACGAGATACTCACCCAGGAACAGCGTGAAGCGTTCGAAGAGCACCACGATCTCGACCTGGCCTATGCTCTTCCGGAAGTGGCGCGGTTTCGCGGCAACCTGCTCGAAACCCACCGCGGCGTCGCGGCGGTCTTTCGCATTATCCCGAGCAAGATCCTGACGGCTGATCAACTTGGCCTGCCAGAGGGAGTCCGCAAACTGACCCTGTTGAAAAAAGGCTTGGTGTTGATCACCGGGCCGACCGGCAGCGGCAAGTCAACCACCCTGGCGGCAATGATCGACCTGATCAACCATACCCGTCGCGAACATATCCTGACTCTTGAGGACCCCCTTGAATTTGTTCATGAGAACAAGCAGTCTCTTCTCAACCAGCGCCAGATCGGCAAGCATTCGCGGTCTTTCGCCAACGCTCTGCGCGCCGCCCTGCGCGAAGACCCGGATGTCATCCTGGTCGGCGAGATGCGCGATCTCGAAACGATTTCACTGGCAATGACGGCGGCTGAAACAGGCCACCTGGTTTTCGCCACCCTGCATACCAACTCGGCGCCGAAAACCATCGACCGGATCATCGACGCCTTCCCCAAGGATACCCAGGAGCAGGTGCGCACAATGCTCGGCGAGAGCCTCCGCGGTGTCATCTGCCAGCAGCTGTTGCGCAGGGCCGACGGCAAGGGTCTGACGGCGGCCCTGGAGATCCTGATCTGCAACGCTGCGGTGGCCAACCTGATCCGCGATGGCAAGACCTTCCAGGTGCCGTCAATCATGCAGACGGGGAGAGGGGAAGGCATGCAGATGATGGACCAGAGCATTCTTGAGCTGCTCAAGGCCAAGCAGATCACCGGCGAGGAGGCCTATCGCTGTGCGCTCGACAAGAAGGCTTTCGAACAGTACCTGCCACTGCAGAAACGTTGATTGTCGGCATTCTCCTGTATTGTCCGGCTGCCCCAGCCAGTGTAAAATGTGCCAAAGCTGCAGACCTGGGGCCAAGGGGCGCGTGTGCAAGACCAATTCGGACGAACCATAGAGTACTTACGCCTGTCAGTGACTGACCGCTGCAATTTGCGCTGTCGTTACTGCATGCCGGAATCCGGGGTTCCCGAGCTCACCCATGGCGACGTACTGCGCTACGAGGAGCTGCTGCGGGTGGTTGCCGTCGCCTGCCGGCTCGGTATTCGCAAGATCCGTGTGACTGGCGGCGAGCCGCTGGTGCGCCGCGGGATTGTCAGCTTTATCGGACAACTCGCCCATCTGCCGGAAAAGCCGGAAATCACCCTGACCACCAACGGCCTGCAACTCGCCGAACAGGCTGAAAAGCTCAAGGCCGCCGGCCTGTCACGGGTCAATATCAGTCTTGACACTCTGCGCCCGGAGCGTTTTCTGGAGTTGACCCGGCGCAGTGGTCTCGAGCAGGTCCTGGCTGGAATTGCTGCCGCTGAGCGAGTCGGTATGCTGCCGATCAAACTCAACGTCATTCCCTTCAAGAATTTCAATGCCGACGAGATCGTCGACTTTGCCCGCCTGACTCTTGAACACCCGTGGGATGTCCGCTTTATAGAATTCATGCCGATCAGTGCCGATCTTGACTATCGTTCCGGGGACGGTCTGCCGATCAGCGAAGTCGAAGCACGGCTGCAGGCCCTCGGTGAACTGCAGGTGCTGCCGCGGCAGGAGGCTGCTGGCCCGGCACGGATGTACCGATTGTCTGGCGCGAAGGGCCGGATCGGACTGATCCCCTCGGTTTCGGGACACTTCTGCGGTGATTGCAACCGGTTGCGGGTTATGGCCGATGGCCGGGTGCGCGGGTGCCTGTTCGGTAACGAGGAAGTTGATCTCAGGCCTGCGCTGCGCGATGGCCTGGATGATGAGACCCTGGAGCAACTGCTGCTCGCTGCCGCCTGCGCCAAACCGGAAAAACATCGAATCAATGCCAAGGAGTTTGTAACGCCCAACCGTCGAATGCACGGCATCGGCGGTTGAGGCGGACGTGGCCAGTCGCACATGACAGGGAGAAACTGATTTGAAGCGCAAGGGCCCGCCGGTTATTCCGACGGGCCCTTGCGGTAGATTTTGCTTCTTCGTGTTTCGTAATGGACTATTTTTTGACGTGGCAGCGGGCGCAGTTGTCCTTGGCCGAAAATGCGCGCTGACCGTTGTGACAGACGCCGCACAGTTTCCTGGCATAAATCTCATCCATGGTGATCTTGACCGTGCCCTGCTTCATCTTGGGGAACATCTCGCTGTTATGACAATCCTTGCACTTGAGCCCCGCATTCTTGTGCACGGTGCCGTCGAATTGCACCGCGCCCATCGGACTCTTGTCAAACTCCAGGGTCTTGTTCGCGGGAACGGCCAACGCCGCAACTGAACTGATAAACAGGGTCGCAACAATCAGGCAGATCACTTTACGCATGGGATTTTTCTCCTTAGAAATGAATGATGGCATTACCGTGGCGGGTTCATAGGCACGCTCTATATTAACATTCAACCTGTTCCGCGCAACGGGGAGGTTGGTTTTAAAAGGTTCAGTCGAGAGCGGGCAGGGCCTCGGCCAGAAGTTCAAGGATATGGATCGAACGCTGGGGGCCTTTGGCATGGTTGATGCTGTCCTGCAACTGCATGATACATCCCGGGCAGTCCGTAGCAACCAGCTCCGCGCCACAGTTCGAGATGCTGGCCGCTTTCCTGGCACCGATCTGCTTGCTGGTCTGGTAGTGGTAAACCGAGTAGGTCCCCCCCAGCCCGCAGCAGGTGCCGGCATCGGCCATTTCCACAAATTCCACCTGCGGCAGGGCCTTGAGTATCGCGCGGGGCTCCCTGGTGATCCCCTGATTCCGCAGGTGGCAGGGATCGTGGTAGGTCACCCTGACGGGACTTGCCGCTTTCGGCAATGCCGCGAGCTTTTCCGGCAGGCCGTGCCTGGCCAGAAAGACGAAGATGTCCATGACCTTTGCCGCGAGCCCCTGGAACTCATGGCCCATGTCCGGGTAGATCTTGCCGAGACCGGCACCGCAGGAGGCGCAGGCCGTAACGATATAATCGGCCGGATGACGGGTGAGTGCCGCCAGGTTCTGTTCGGCCAGCTTTTCAACCGTTGCCGCAGCACCGGCGCTGACCGCCGGCAGTCCGCAACAGGCCTGGTCCTTGGGGATGATGATCGTCACGTCGAGAAACTTCAGGGCTTTCAGAAAGGCTTCGCCGACCGCCGGGTACATGTAGTTGATGCCGCAGCCGGTGAAAAACATGACGGTCGGCTGCAGCGGGTCGCCAAGGATGATCTCCGGTACACGTTCGCGAAACGGTTTGGCGGTGATGGGCGGCAGGGTGCGTCCCTGCTCAAAGTAGGGCGCCGGGAAGCGCAGGCGCAGGCCGCTGTTCTCAGGGAGTCTTTTAAACAAAAGAGCCGACAGTGTGCCGCCGGACTTGGCCAGCAGGTTCATCAACTTCGGCCGGCCGAGAACGGTTGCGAGACCCTTGCCGAAAGCTGTCAGCCCTTGCTGCTCGGCAATCCGGCGCCTGGTTGCGGCAACGATCTCCTCGGTGGGGACCTTGTTGGGGCACTGTGCGCAGCAGCTGCCGCAGAGCAGGCACTGGCTCATGTCCTCGAGGACTTTGGCCTCCAGATCGACCTCGCCTTCCAGTAACGAATGTGCCAGGGCCACCTTGCCGCGGGCAACATGCCCTTCACGTTTCTCAACACCGAACACCGGGCAGTGGGCCCGGCAAGCGCCGCACTTGACGCACTGTTCGATCTCTTCACGGTAAGCTTCGAGGTTTTTGAGTTTGGCCATATGTCTCGTGGCGCGAGGCGCGAGGCGCGAGGCGCGAAAATTCAGAAGATTAATCTCGCAACGAGCTACTCGCCACGCCCTGCGGGATTTGCCTCGTCGAGGAAAATCTTGCCTGGATTGAGAATGTTGTTGGGATCGAGGGCGCGCTTGATCGACTTCATGTATTCGGCGGCCAGCGGGGTGATCTCCAGAGGGATGTAGGCGGCTTTGGCAATGCCGACGCCATGCTCGCCGCTCATGGTTCCGCCCAGCTCCAGGGCGCCTTTGAAGACGTCCTCGATGGCTTTTTCGGCCTTCTCCAGCTCGCCGGGGATCTTCTTGTCGATCATGATGTTGACATGGATGTTGCCGTCACCGGCGTGGCCGAAGTTGACGATTGCGACGCCGTGACGCTCGGCGATGGCGTCGACCTTGCGGATCATTTCCGGGACCTTGCTGCGTGGTACGCAGATGTCCTCGTTGAACTTGTCCGGGTTGACCTTGCGCAGCGATGCCGAGACCGATCGGCGAATCTGCCAGAGCGCTTCGCTCTCCTCGCTCGTGGTGGCCACACGGGTTTCGACCACCCCCAGCGGCCTGATGATTTCGGCGATCCGGGCGACCTGCTTGTCGAGAAATTCCCGGTCACCGTCAACTTCTATAATCAGCACGGCCCGGGCTTCTTCAGGAACCTCGAGGCCGGTGGCCTGGCGCACGCAATCGATGGTCCGACCATCCATGAACTCCAGGGTGGTGGGGATGATCTTCCCCCTGATGATCGCAGAAACCGCCTGGGCGGCGCCGTCGATGGAATCGAACAGCACCAGCATGGTCTGCTTCGCTTCCGGCAGGGGCAGCAGCTTGATGACGATGCGGGTGATGATGCCGAGGGTCCCTTCTGAGCCGCACAGCAGTTTGGTCAGGTCGTAGCCGACCACGCCCTTCATGGTTGGCCCGCCGGTGGTGATGATGTCGCCGGTCGGGGTGACCACTTCGAGGCCGAGGATGAAATCCTTGGTGACCCCGTACTTGACGCAGCGCGGCCCGCCGGCGCATTCGGCGACGTTGCCGCCCAGGGTGGAGAATTTCAGGGAGGCCGGGTCGGGGGGGTAGAAAAGGCCGCGTTTTTCGACCTCTTTCTGGAACTGCTCGGTGACCACGCCCGGCTCCACTGTGGCGATCAGGTTGTCTTCGTCAATCTCCAGGATCCGGTCCAGACGCTCGGTGCAGAGCACGATGCCGCCCCTGGTGGGCAGGGACCCGCCGCTGAAACCGCTGCCGGCACCACGCGGGAACACGGGAATCCGTTCACGGTTGGCCAGCTTCAGGATATCGCAGATCTCTGGCGCCGTCCCGGGATGTACGACCACGTCGGGAAGGAAGCTTTTCTGGGTGGCGTCGTAGGAATAGCAGATCCGGTCGGCCTTTTCGGTCGTGACGTTGTGCTTGCCGACGATCGATTTCAGTTCGCTGATGATTTGTTCAGAAAGCATATCGCTTGCCTTTAAACTTGATATCTCTATAACTGATGAAGTTCAGCCGCTAAGACACAAAGTCACCAAGCCGGTGTCTTGTGTAGAAATCAAGACCTTCGTGTCTTCGTGCCTTTGTGCCCAGACAGGGTCAATCAGGCCTCGGTCATCTCGCTACCGGCAAGATGGTGCCGCCGTCCGGGATGACCACGGTCTGTGGATGGTCGGGCAGCTGTTTGTATGCCATCTGCAGGGCCTCGTCAAGACTTTCAGCCTTTTCCATGCCCATTTTGAAGGTCTGCTCGCTCGTGAATTCACTGACCAGTATGACGCGCCAGGTCCGCGCCTTGCTCAGGGTTGAAAAGGCGGTCTGGCCGTTGATCTCGTAGCGGCTGCGCAGGGCTTTCTCGAAAATGTCGAGGTCCTCGTAGTTGAACCAGTTGTAGAAGGTCTCATTGCCGAAGCCGTCCGGGCAGGCGGCCAGCAGGATCAGCGTACCCCCCGGGCGTACGGCATGGACGCCGTAGTCGAGCGCTTTGTGCGCCTGGATGAAATTAATATCCTTGGGGTGGCCTCCGCAGGAAACGACGGCCAGGTCGACCGGCCGCTCGAGGGGCACCGTGTAGAGCGCCCGTGCCAGCTGGCAACCTTCCAGGTGGGCTTTTTCGAGGTCGCCGCAGTAGACCCTGGCGATCCTTTTGTCGGTGGCCAGGACCGTGTTCAAAAGGAAATCCGGCTCGACCATCTTGGCGGCTTCAAGGATTGCCTGGTGCACCGGGTTGCCGTCGAGGTTGGCTGTGCAGGCTTTGGCGTTGCGGCCGCCCAGCTCAGGCGGGTTGAAGATGGCAAAGTGGGTGGCCATGCAGGTCTCCCGGCTGGCAACGCCAGGGACCAGGCTCTTGCGGCCACCGCCGAAGCCGGCGAAGTAATGCAGGCCGATGGTGCCGGTAACGATCACCCGGTCGGCGGCCATGACACGTTGGCTGATGCAGACCGGCAACCCGGAAGAGGTCCTGCCGAGGTCGACCAGCTGTGCCCGATCGTCACATTCATGATCATGGACGGCAATCCTGCCGAAGAGCGGCCCGAGGATCTTGCGGTGCTCCTCCGGCGATTGTTTGCGATGGATGCCGAGGGCAATGATGATTTCGATGTCGTGGTCCGCTATGCCGCAACGGTTCAGCTCTTCAACCAGGATCGGCAGGTACCGCTCGCTTCCGGTGTAGCGGGTGATGTCCGATGTGACTATGGCCACCCGCTCGCCGGGGCGGATAATCTCCGCCAGTGGCGGTGTGCCGATCGGACAGGCCAGGGCCCGGCGAATTTCCGTCTCAGGATCAGGCAGGTTGGCTGCTGGGGCCGCAGCCAGAACCTGGGCCTGCAAAGCTACGTCAAAGCTCCTGGAACCGTATTTCAGGGATAGCTTGACCAATTGTCACCTCCCGCGGTGAGTATTAATATTAGGTCGGAACCCCGGCTCCTGGCAAGTGATTCGCGCTCATCGTTGACAGTCCTGACCGTGAGGCCTAGAATAACTCACTTTAAACAATATTCCAGCAAGGTTTATCTTGAAACAGAAGACGATCTACAACTGCCAGCAATGCGGCATGCAGAGCCCCAAGTGGCTGGGGAAATGTCCCGACTGCGGCCAGTGGAATTCCCTGGTCGAGGAGACCGTGACCGTGGCGAAAAAAGGCGGACGGACGATTCCGCTGCGCTCCGAAAGCCGCCCGGTGCGGCTGGCCGAGGTCTCGGCGTCTGACGAGGATCGTCTGCACTGCGGGATCGTCGAATTCGACCGGGTGCTCGGCGGCGGGGTGGTCCCCGGCTCCTTCACCCTGATCGGCGGCGACCCCGGTATCGGCAAGTCGACCCTGCTGCTGCAGGCGGCCGGGCGCTGGACCAAGGCCGGCCCGGTCCTTTACGTCACGGCAGAGGAGTCGACCCGCCAGGTCAAGCTGCGGGCCGGGCGGCTTGACGTTGCCGCGCAAGATCTCTTCCTGCTGGCTGAAACCTCCCTGGAAGGGGTCCTGGAGAGGGTCAGGGAACTGCAGCCGGCCTTCCTGGTGGTCGATTCGATCCAGACGGTCTTTACCGCCGCCCTCGAGTCGGCGCCGGGCAGTGTCAGCCAGGTGCGCGAGTGCGCCGGACGCCTCATGCATCTCGCCAAGGGGGAGGGGGTGCCGACTTTCATTGTCGGCCATGTCACCAAGGACGGCTCGATTGCCGGGCCGCGCATGCTCGAGCATATGGTCGACACCGTGCTTTACTTCGAAGGCGACGCCGGCCACCCCTACCGAATCCTGCGTGCGGTCAAGAACCGTTTCGGTTCGACCAACGAGATCGGTGTTTTCGAAATGAAGGACGCGGGCCTGAGCGAAGTTCCCAACCCTTCGGAGCTGTTTTTGGCCGAGCGGCCTGAAGATGCCGCCGGCAGCGTGGTTGTCCCGGCTATTGAAGGCTCCCGGCCGATCCTGGTGGAGTTGCAGGCTCTGGTGTCCGGGGCGGCCTACGGTAATCCGCGCCGCACCGCCATGGGGATCGACGCCAACCGGGTCTCGCTGCTGGTGGCGGTTCTGGAGAAGAAGGTCGGCTATGCCCTGCTGGCCCAGGATATTTTCGTCAACGTTGCCGGCGGCGTGCGCCTCGTAGAACCGGCGGTGGACCTCGGTGTGGTCGCTGCGCTGGCCTCCAGCCACCTCAACCGGCCGGTCGATGAACGCACCGTGCTGTTCGGTGAAGTCGGCCTGACCGGAGAGGTGCGGGCGGTGTCGAGGCCGGAGCTGCGCGTCAAGGAAGCGGCCCGGCTTGGCTTCAATCGCTGCCTGTTGCCGGCCGGTAACCTCAAGAGCCTCGACCCGCCGAAAGGGATCAAGCTGGTCGGGGTGCGCAGTGCGTCCGAAGCGCTGGAATTGTTATTCAATTGATGCAGGAAGAGACGTGCTGTTCGGGCTGGAAAAAGTCACCGGCTTTTCTTGTGCCTCGCCAATCAGGAGCGAACAATGACAGACCTGACCCATTTCGACGAACACGGCCGGGCGATCATGGTCGATGTCGGAGACAAGGAAACCACGCTCAGGGTCGCTGTGGCCCGTGGTGAAGTCAGCATGCAGCCGGAGACGCTGGCCCGCATCCTGGACAACCGGGTTGCCAAGGGCGATGTGTTGGGTGTTGCCCGCCTGGCCGGGATTATGGCCGCCAAGAAAACCCCCGAGCTGATCCCGCTCTGCCACCCGCTGCTGATCAACAGCGTCACGCTGGAATTTACCCCCGATCCGATCAAGCCCCGGGTGCAGATCGAAGCGACGGTCAGGGTCAGCGGCCAGACCGGTGTGGAAATGGAAGCCCTGACCGCAGTTTCGGTTGCGGCGCTGACCATCTATGACATGTGCAAGGCCGTCGACCGAACCATGACGATCGACAACCTTCGCCTGGTCGAAAAACTGGGCGGCCGCAGCGGACACTTCATCAATCCTGGAGAGTCGACCCGATGAGCGATGAGCGCACATTTGTCATCCGCAGATCCTTAGTCGTGCCGATGGGACTCCTGGTTGTCCTGACGTTCGTCCTGCTGGTGGTCTGCATCCTGCAGGGGCAGGCTCTTGCCAAAGTCATTATCCTGGCCGGCCTGATCCTGCCGCTGACGGTGCTTTTCGCTGAAAGCGCCCTGCGCCGTTTGGTCGTCGACCAGGACGGGGTCACAGCTATTCGCGTTTTGCGGCAGCGTCGGTTGAATTTTGCCGATGTCACCAGCCTGGAGACGGTGCGCGTGCGCAACCGGGTCTTCATGACGCTGGCCGCCGGCGAAGATGATTTCCTGATCATCTCCAATTCGTACGGTGATTTCCCCGCCCTCCTGACCCTGCTGATCAAGGGGGTCCCCGCAGGGGCGGTTACGGCAGAAACCGAGCAACTCGCGCAAAAACCGCCTATCCGGCAGGCGGATGTCTTCACCGTCTGGTTTGCCGTGGCGGCCCTGGTTTATGTGCTCATTGCCCAGTTCAGAAACTGAGCGGGCATTTAAGTTGACTTGTCGGTCGATTTCATCTATTTTTGTGCCCGTTCAAGTTTGAGGAGCTACTTATGGATAAAGCCAAATTGGAGGAGTTCCGCCAGCTGCTCCAGGAGCAGATGGATCAGTTGCTGCGTGAGGCCGACAAGACGGTTTCCGAGATGACTGACGAAAAGGCCAACTTCCCTGACCCCACGGATCGCGCGTCGCTGGAATCCGATCGCAATTTCGAACTGCGTATTCGTGATCGTGAGCGCAAGCTGATTGCCAAGATTCGCGAAGCGCTCGACCGGATCGAATCCGGTGAATTCGGCGAGTGTGAAGACTGTGGCGAGCAGATCGGCGAAGCCCGTCTGAAAGCGCGGCCGGTTACTACCTTGTGCATCGAGTGCAAGACTGAACAGGAGCGTCAGGAAAAAATCGGCTGAACTGGTTCGGTTTTGGTCGGCAGGCCGGAGGTGTCATGCCGGGCGAGCAATCTGATCCTCTTAATGAAAAATCGACCGTGGCGCACAGCCTTTCCCGCCCCGCTACGTCATTGATCCCGCACCGTATCTCGTTCAGGGCCGGCCTGGCAGTTTTTCTGCTGGCCGGCCTTTTGCTTCTCCAGTTCAGCCGCGGCAGCTACCTCCTGATTCACACCCTGACAGAGCTGTCCTCCATCGTCCTGCTCACAGCAGTGTTCCTGATCGGTTGGAACACCAGGCGCCTGGTCAGCAATCAATTCTTTGTCATCCTGGCAACCGGCTTCCTGGTCACGGGAGCGGTAGATCTCCTGCATACGCTGACGTTCAAGGGAATGCATATCCTGCCATTTGCCGATGCCAACACGGCAACCCAGCTTTGGCTGGTTGCCAGAACGCTCAATACGGCAGCGCTCCTCTGCGCGATTTTCAGCCTGGGCCGTCAGGAACTCTGTTCCGCCATCGGCTGGCTGTGCGGTTTCCTGGCCTGCGGCATGGCCCTGATCGTCCTGATCTGGCCGCTCGGGGTCTTCCCGACCTGTCTTGTCGAAGGGAAGGGCCTGACATCGTTCAAGGTGAATTATGAATATGCCTTGATTGGGGCCCTCTGCCTGGCCGCCGGCCTGCTGCACCGCCAGAGACGCTATCTGAACCGGTACATAGTCGCGCTGCTGTTTTGCTCAATCGGCGCTGAAATAATATCGGAAATGATGTTCACCCTTTATGTCGACGCCTATGGCTGGATGAATTTTGTCGGCCATTACTTCAAGCTGGGCAGCGCCATGCTGGTTTATTTTGCGCTGGTCGAAGGGACTCTGTACTCGCCGTTCGCGACGCTTTTTCGTGATATGGGGCAATCCTATGAAGAGCTGAACCGTGAACTGCGGCGGCGCGTGGTGGCGGAAAAGCAACGTGAAGGGGCCCACCAGGAGATTGCCCTGCTCTACCGGCTGTCGCGCGCCATGCATAGCACGCTCAATCTTGATGAACTGGCTCACCTGGCGCTGTCAGCGGCAACCGGCGCCGATGCCGGCCGGTTCGAGCGGGCGATGCTCTTTACGGTCAACAAGCGGACCGGCATGCTGCAGGGGATGCTTGGCGTTTCCCGGGAGACGGCCGGGCTGGTCCTGCCGAGTGGGGAGAACCAGCTGGTATGGGAGCATCTGCACCTTGATGAGCAGGGCCGCGCGGCGCAGAGGACAAGCCCTTTCAACCAGCAGGTTGTCAAGCAGCGGCTGCCTCTAGATCGGCATGACAACGCCCTGGCCAGGGCCTTCCTGGAAAAGCAGGTGGTCCTGGTGCCGCGCCCGGACGAAGAACCGCCCGGCGGGCGGCAGCTTGCTGAAGCTCTCGCCCTGGGTCCTTATGCCTGTGCCCCGTTGTCCGGACGCGACCAGGTCATGGGCATCCTGCTGGTGGACAACCCGGCCAGCGGCCTGGAGATCTCCGCAGCCCGCAAGCGTTTCCTGGAACTCTTTGCCAGTCAGGCCGGATCTGCTTTGGATAACGCTGGCCTGGTCAAACGGCTGGAAATGGCCCATGACAACCTGAAGGATGTCCAGGAACAGCTCATTCATGGCGAAAAGATGGCCGTTCTTGGCGAGATGGCGGCACAGGTTGCCCACGAGTTGCGCAACCCGCTGGTTTCCATCGGCGGCTTTGCCCGGCGGCTGGCCCGCCAGGAGCTTGCCGACCCGCAAGCCAACGAATATGCCGGCATCATTGCCCGCGAAGTCCGGCGCATGGAGGAGATGCTCGGCAATATCCTGTCGTTCAGCAAGAAACAGCTGGTCTGCCTCGAAAATTGCAGCATCGGGGAGTTGCTGCACGAAGTTTTCGATCTTGAAACTGAGCACTATCAGCGCCAGAATATCGAGCTGGTCAGCGAACTGGCTGCGGGGTTGCCGCAAATCGTGGGCGATTGCCGCCAGTTGCGGCAGGTTTTTCTGAACATGATGATCAATGCCCGCCAGGTGATGAATGATGGCGGCGTCCTCACGGTCAGGGCCAGTGTTGGAAACTTGCGCGGAGACAAGGCGGTGGTCGTAGAAATTGAAGATACCGGCGGCGGGATAAGCCCCATAGCCATGCGCAACATCTTCAACCCCTTCTTTTCAACCTTTGCCAAAGGGACCGGACTGGGGCTTTCCATCTCCCATCGGATCATTGCCCACCACCACGGCGAAATTGAAGTCATCAACGGCGAAAAAGGCGCGCGCTTCATCGTTTCCCTGCCACTGGTGCAACCCGGAGCGATGATGATTGACAGGGCCGACCAGGAACAAGTAAATTAGCGACCTAACGGGGCTGTAGCTCAGCTGGGAGAGCGACGCGTTCGCAATGCGTAGGTCGTGAGTTCGATCCTCATCAGCTCCACCAATTAAAACAAGGGGTTAGCGGCGACGCCGCTAACCCCTTGTCGTTTGTCTTGTCCCTGCATCGCAGATAATGCGCTGAACGCCCTGATTACGGGACCACCCGGACCGAAAGCTCGACGGATGAACCCAGGGTGTTTGCCACGATGCAGCCCCTTTCTGCAATGGTGACCAGCTTGGAGAATTCATCGGCGCTGCAGCCATGCCCAGACACCGCCAGGTTGATCGCCACGAATCGACTGGGCCCTTCATCGGCCAGTTGCCCCGTCACGACAATCTCTACATTGCTGATGGGGATGTTTCTGGCGACCGCAGCGGCCAGCAAGTTACTCGTGAAACATCCGCCCAGGCCAGACAGGAGGGCTTCACCTCCCATCATGCCCTGGTTGTTTCCTCCCTTTGCCTCAGGCCGGTCCATTACGAGGCTGTGTCCACGAACCGAGGCCCTTGATGTGGTGGCGCTGATTTGGCTTACCGTGACTGATACTGCAGGCATGTCGCTCTCCTTTTCATGCAAGCGCTGGTTCGCGGGTTCAAGGTGTTGCTGGCGCAGATTTAAACCGGCTTGCTCCGCAACCCTGAGGCTAAAGCTCGCAGGTGGTATGACTCATGATCTTCCCCAAACATATATCGATGCAAGCGAATAGGCAATATAAGAACGCTTGGCTGCTCGCCGGAGCAAAGGTAAGGCCACCCGGTCATTCAACCGAATGGCTATGATTTCGAAGTTTGCCGGGCCCCTGTATCCTTTGATCAACGGGAACCTTCTCGTCTGGTTACTCGCGACCTTTCCGAATGCTGCCCGCGTCAGTGTCGATCCGGACGGCCGTAAGTCAACCGCCGCTAACGGTTATCGAGTGCCGCCGTACGTGTCGTCAGGTTGGACCTCAGCCGCTTCAGGAATTTCGGCCTCTTGGTTTCAGGTTTTGGCCGGTCAACGACCTCCCTGTGAATGTTGCCATTCGGGTCTATGGTGATCTTGATCTCTGTCGTTCCCATGAATTCCCCCTTGGGTACTGAAAATCCGACTGCGCTGAAAAGTAACTCCTGCATCTCATTTTGAGCTAAAAAGCAGGCTGTTTCAATTTAACCAACAGCTCAACCGGGTATAACTAAGGTTGCGTAAACCCCGCCTGCTCGGCCGCCTTGTTTCCGAATTCGCACTCTGTTACGGGTCTTCCGCCCATGGCGGGTCCATTTTGGAGCACTGCCTTGGGGAGGGTCACGCGCAACTATTCAGTCGCCTTGAATTGCTGGTAAATGTCGTCAATCCTGGTCTTCAGCCAGGCCGGGTCAAACCACTCGGTCGGTTCGACAGGGACATCGGCAACGTAAGTGGCGTAGTGGAGATGATCTCCCCCGGCCATACCGGTATTGCCGGAGCGGCCGATGATCTGTTCCTTGGAGACTTTGGTCCCCGGGGTAACGTCGATCTGGGACAGGTGGGCATACAAGGTTGAAACATGGGCACCATGATTGACCAGGATGCAGTTGCCGTAGATGCCGACATAGTCGGCGAACGCGACCACGCCGTCATTGGCGGCCCGGATCGGCATGGCGGCGAGGCCGGCAATATCGAGGCCGAAGTGGATCTGCTGGTCGATCTTTTCGTTGTCCAGCAGATAGGTCCGATGGTCGGCAAATTGTGCCTTGGGGGCGCCGGCGTTGCGGTAAAAGGCCCCGTGCCACATGGGCGCAATCGCTTCCGCGGCAGAGGTTTCCGATTTGAGCTTGTCCCGGCTCGCGGCACGCACAGTCCTGTTCATCTCGAGGAAGGTCTCCTTGTCTGAGCCTTCCTTGTTGAGCATCTCGAGCGCCTTGCTCTCGATGAAGGAATGAGGGACGTTCAGGTTGTCCGTATTAAAGACGCGGTCCTTGCTGTTGGTGCCGATCAGCAGGCGACGCGTATTGCCAGCCAGGTCCTTGATCTGGACCAGCGGTTTGAAATCCGCCATCTCGATGTCATGGGGGTGGGCAAAGACGGCAAAATGACGTGTCCCGTCCGCGCTGCTCATGAACGGGAATTGGTAGTTCCCGACCATCACTTGGAGGTCGGTTTCGGGCTCGGGTGTCGAGACGAATACCGCCGCCGCCCCGCCGCGCTGCATGTAACGGGTCGCAGCTTCCAGGACCCCTTTGGGCGGGACCTTGTCGAGGGTGTAGCTCCGACAGAGGTCGGCCTTGTTCGGGAAAACCCGGTTACCGTCTGCGGCAGAGATGCACACTTCGTGCTCACCATCAACGATTGCAGAGAGGTCGACTTTTATTTCGTACCCGGCAGAACCGCCGGCGTTGAGACAGGTTTTGTTGTCGCTCTTGCCGTCCAGGTAGTAGCAGATTTCACCGAGCCCTCGGTTGTCACTGGCCGTGCCAAGCAGTTCGTGATTGACGTACTTCGTTTCCGGAAGCTTGATTTCCGGTGCCTGCCAGTCCCTGGTGATTGAGATGAAAGCACCACCCGCAACGAGGACGAAAAACAGGAATAACAGCAGTATTTTCTTCATGATGTGAGTTCCTATGGGGATTTAAAGCAACATACAAAGAAGGTTTTCCAGACCGGGAGAGCTACCTCACAAGACTACAGCGGGCATCGTGATAATGCAACCGATGCTGACCCTCCAGGGTTTTGTCAAGCAATGAGGCCCGGAATACTAGCACAATCCCGGACAGCATTGTTAAAGAAGTTCTCTCGCCTCGATTAAAATGGGTTTATTGCCGGGCCGGTTTTGCGAGCGTGGCTTTGCCGTCGAGGCACGGCAGAAATGCAAAAAAAACTTGAGTTTTGACTTGGTTTCAGAAGGCTCCAAACTGGCCGACCAGCGCGGCCATCAAGCCTGTTGCAGCGACCACCGCCCACGCCGGAACCTTGCCGAATGTCAAGAGCCCAAACGCTGCCAGGGCCAGGACCAGGTCCCCCAGGGAAAGAATCCCGCTGCTCCAGACCGGGTCGTAGAAGGCCGCGAGCAGCAGCCCGACGACTGCGGCGTTGACGCCGAGCAAAGCGGTGCGGACGCGATGGTTTTTACGCAGGGCGTCCCAGAACGGCAGGATGCCGACAACCAGCAGAAAGGAGGGGAGGAAAATTGCCAGCAGGCAGAGGATACCGCCGGCCCAGCCGTTGGGAAGATACTGCTGAGCCGCACCAAGGTAGGCGGAGAAAGTGAACAGCGGCCCCGGCACGGCCTGGGCGGCTCCGTATCCGGCCAGGAAAAGGTCCTTGCTGATCCAGCCCGGGGTGACGGCCTCGGCCTGCAGCAGCGGCAGCACCACGTGCCCGCCGCCGAAAACCAGTGAGCCGGCGCGGTAGAAGCTGTCGATCATGGCAAAGCTGTGGATGCCGCTGCGGGCAAACAGGGGCAAAAGCAGCAGCAGTAAGAAAAAAAGCCCGAGACAGCACCCTGCCAGGGTTCTGCTCGTTTTGAACATCTGCGGGTCATGAGTGGCCCGCTCCTCGTACTGCAGAAAGCTCAGGCCGAACAGCGCCCCTGCCGCGATCGCCGACAGCTGTCCCTGCACACCGGACAGGGCCATGGTGATGACCGCAGCGAGGACCGCCATGATCCTACGGGCACCGTCCGGGCACAATGCCCTGGCCATCCCCCAGATGGCTTGTGCGACCACGGCGACCGCAACCACTTTGAGACCGTGCAGCCAGCCGGAATGGACCACCGATACGTCGAGTGCCGTGACGCCATAGGCAAACAGGATCAGGGCGACTGCCGAGGGGAGGGTAAAGCCGGTCCAGGCGGCCACGCCGCCGCGCAGGCCGGCCTGGGAAATGCCGATGCCGATGCCGACCTGGCTGCTGGCCGGTCCCGGCAGGAACTGGCAGAGGGCAACCAGGTCGGCATAGCTGCTCTCGTTCAGGCAGCGTCTGCGCACGACGAATTCATTCCGGAAATATCCCAGGTGAGCGACCGGCCCGCCGAAGGAGGTCAATCCCAGCCTGAGGAATGCCAGGAACACTTGCGATGCGGAGAGTCTTTGCTGCTTGCCCATGATTCCTAACAGTGGGGTGTTCAGGTTTGGATAACTCTTTAAAACTCTATTTGCACAGGGTGAAGTTTAACAGTTCTGGCACATAAGTCACTACGTCTTCTCCCAGGCTATAGGCTGAAAACAGAAGGTGCTTGTGGCCCGTGAAATGACTTGACCATGTTTACAGACGGCCATTATGCTTCACCTTACTCCGGGGTATTTCTAAAATCCTTGATAACCCCTGTTGTTGTCTGAAAGAAATATACTGGAGATTTTTGACATCCAGGGCTTTTGTGCGAGAATTTCAGAGTCAAAACCGATAAATCGATGCAAACAGTCGCGTTTGCTTGATGAACGCGTTTCTTTAACCTGCTGCGACATATGCCTTAAGGAGTTAAATCATGAAGAAAGTGTCTTTACTGGTGATGAGCATGTTCCTGGTCGCATCGGCATTCGCTGCCGATATTGACAAGGCGAAGGCCGAGGGCAAGGCCAACCTCTATGCGAACATTACGGCCATTGAACCTTTGATGGAGAGTTTCACCAGCACGCAGGGGGTGGAGGGGATTTATACCCGCATATCCACCTCAAAATATCTGGCCACGGTTCTGACCGAGCATGATGCCGGCAAACTCCAGGCCGATGTGCTGCAGGGGCCTTTACCGATCCTGCAGACGCTTAAAGATAAAGGCGTGCTTGCCCCTTACCGCTCCCCGTCCGCGGTCGGTTATCCGGATTGGGCGCTGGCTGATGACACCATCGTGCAGTTCGGCATCGAATATGTTGCGCCGATTTACAACAAGGAACTGGTCAAACCGGCAGATGTCCCGAAACGCTACGAAGACTTGACCGATCCCAAATGGCGGGACAAGATCGTCATGCCAGATCCGGCCACCCATGCGACCACCATATCCTGGCTGGTGGGCTTGAAGGAGTCGAAGGTGTTTGCCAGCGACGAGGCATGGATGGCCTTCGTCAAGGGGCTGGCTGCCAACAAGCCGATGTTCGTCAAGTCTTTCAGCCCGACGCCAGCGCCGGTGGAGAGTGGTGAGAAACTGATTGCGATCTCAATGCCCAAATACATCATTACCAAGGCTCCCGCACCCCTCGACTGGGCCCATGTCAGCCCGTTGCTCGGCTCGCCGCGTGGTATCGCTCTTGCGGCCAAAGCTCCCCACCCGAATGCGGCCCGGCTCTTCATCGATTTCTGGCTTTCCAAGAACGCCATGCAAATGCTGGCGGACAAGGTCGGCGAGTACGTGCTGGCCCCGGGCGTTTTCCCGCCCATCACCGGGATCAGTGACGCGAAAGTGCTCCCCATCCGCGAACTGTCCGATGAAGAGATCGCTAGTTGGGGAGAAAAATTCAAGACTATTTTCTACGCAAAGTAAGCGTGTAATAGACACTTTTGTGTTCAACAATGATGAATGCAACGGGGCCGGAGGCTTCCGGTCCCGTTGTTGTGTCAAATGAGGGGCTATGGAAATCAAGATCAAGGGGCTGACCAGGAACTACTTTTCCGATGGCCGGCTGATCAAGGCGCTCGACCGGGTGGATCTGACGATTCCGGCCAATCAGATCTTTACCCTGCTCGGCCCGAGCGGCTGCGGCAAAACCACTCTCCTGAGATGTATCGTTGGCCTGGAGTCGCCGGATGAAGGCGAAATCGTCATTGGCGATGAAATCGTCTGGTCACGGGAAAAAAATATTTTTGTCCCGCCGGAAAATCGTGGCCTCGGCATGGTGTTTCAGACCTATGCCATCTGGCCGCACATGAACGTCTTTGAGAACGTCGCCTATCCCCTGACCACTCGTAAGATGGCCAAAGACGAAGTCCGTCTTAAAGTGGCCAAAGCCCTCAAGTTCGTGCAACTCGATGGCTTCGAGAAGCGCCCGGCGACCAAGCTCAGCGGCGGCCAGCAGCAGCGAGTCGCGCTGGCCCGGGCCCTGGTCGCGGAACCGAAGGTGATCCTGTTCGACGAGCCGTTGAGCAACCTTGACGCCAAGCTGCGCGAGGAGACCCGTAAGGAGCTGCGGCATTTCCTTACGGAACTTCAGATTACCGCGGTCTACGTGACCCACGATCGCATCGAGGCCTTGGCGCTTTCGGATCAGGTGGCGATCATGCGTGCGGGAAGAATCGTCGAGATCGGTGACCCGAAGCGGGTCTATTTCAATTCCGGCA
Organism: Geobacteraceae bacterium; assembly: GCA_024640545.1. Classification (GTDB taxonomy): domain Bacteria; phylum Desulfobacterota; class Desulfuromonadia; order Desulfuromonadales; family BM103; genus JAHEDT01. The sequence continues at coordinate 9,623 of JAHEEU010000013.1, read as the reverse complement.
ATCAATTCGTCGCCGACTTTATCGGCCGCGCCAACCTGATCAAGGGGCGAATCGCCTCACAAGATGGGCTGCATGCTGTTATCGACACGGACATTGGTGCCATCCGCGGGCTGAACAGTCAAAAACTCGCTAGCGGAACGTCTGCGGCCTTGTGCGTGCGCCCCGAGTTCATCAGTCTTGCTGAAAAGCCGGTCGGGGAGGGTGACAACATTTTCCGTGGGAAATTGGAGTCGCTGGTTTTCATCGGTGAAGCCTACGAAGGTGATATCCGTGTCGGTGAGCAGCTGTTCACCACGACTGTGTCGCCGACCATTCAAATTGCCGAGGGGGACGAGGTCTCGATATCCTTCAACCCTGACCATTGCTTTCTCCTCCCCGTAGCAGAAGACAGTTGAACAGGTTATGATCCGGAAACCGACCCTGACCACGACCCTGATCACCATCGTCGGCTTTTTGACCGTCTGTCCGGTCGTCATGCTGCTCTTCGGCAGTTTCTCCGAGGGCTTCGGCTCTTTTGGCCAGTTCACCACCGCTAAATACATCGCCGCTTACACGGATCCCGCGCTGCTCGAGATTCTCTGGAACACGGTCATCTTCACCTTCGGCTCCGCCGCTCTCGCCACGGGGCTTGCGCTCTTTTTGGCGTATATGAACACTCGCACCAACATTCCCTTCAAGGGGCTGTTCGGCGTGATCTCGATCGTGCCGATGATGATTCCACATATTCTGTTTGCCGTGAGCTGGGCGCTACTGCTCAACCCCAGCAACGGCATTCTCAACCGTCTTCTTATGGACGTCTTTCAATTGAGCTCCGCGCCGTTCAATGTCTACTCCCTGGGGGGAATGATCCTGGTTGAAGGATTGCTCGACCTGCCGATCGCCTACCTGATCATTGCGCCGGCCATGAGCGCTTTCGATATTGCCCTCGAGGAGTCCTCAAAGGTTTGCGGAGCTTCGACTCTGCGAACGCTGATGAGGGTGACGCTGCCGGTGCTGCGCCCGGCGATCCTGGCCTCGGCGATTCTGGTCGTCGTCAGAAGTCTTGCCTCCTTCGCAGTCCCTTCGGTGGTCGGCATGCCGGGTCGGATCTACGTGCTGGCGACCCATATCTATCGGAGCATATCAACCGGGTTTTCGGCTGATTACGGCAAGGCGGCGGCTCTCGGCATGAGCGCTCTGGCGGCCTCGATCACGTTGATCTACCTTTATCGTTACCTGACCGCGGAGAGCGGCAAATTCGTAACCATCTCCAGCCGTGGTTTCAAACCGAGCCTGATCGATCTCAAAGGGAAACGCTACCCGTTCTTTGCGGTGGTCGGCCTGGTCTCTTTCGTGCTCATCGTGCTGCCAGTGGTGGTGCTTTTTTACACCTCCCTGGTCCCCTATTCCATGGTGCCGAGCGCCAAGGCCTTCTCCATGATGAGTTTCAAGCATTGGATCGACGTCCTCAAGGACCCGATATCGGTGCTTTCCCTGAAGAACAGCCTCACTCTCGGAGTCTTTGGCGCGACTCTCGGGGTGGCCCTGGCTATTTTGATCGCCTATGTGATCGTCAAGGTCCGCACGCCGGCCGCAGGAATACTTGAATCACTAAGTTTTCTGTCCTTCTCTTTCCCGGGAATCGTCATCGGCGTCGGTTTCATGTGGTTTTTCGTGCGCACCCCTCTGTATTCCACCATGTGGGCGCTCCTGATCGGCTATATCGCCACCTATCTCCCCTATGGCATCAGACCCCTCTCAAGTGCCTTCATACAGATTCACAGCCACCTCGAGGAATCTTCGCGGGTGTGCGGCGCGAGCTCTTTCCAGACCCTGCGTAAAATTGTTATTCCTCTGCTGATTCCAGGGATTGTTTCCGGCTGGATTCTCATGGCGACCATGTTCCTGCGTGAACTGACTCTGTCCGTGGTTCTTTCCCGCCCTGGCACCGAGGTCCTTGCCGTGCAAATCCTGCGTTATGCCGAAGATGGTTTATGGGGCAAACTCTCCGCCCTGGGCATCATCATGATCGGCATTTCTTCGACGCTTGTCCTTGGGGTCACTTATCTGGGCAGGCGTTTCTCAAGGGTCGAGGTGGTCGACCGCTAAGGCGGGGCTTGCAATGTGCAGGGAGTTTATCAGGAACAAGGCCTTGCTGAAGGGCCCTCACATACTTTCAGAAATCGACATGAATATGGCCGATGATTGAGTTGGGCCGGGTGTTTCGCTGTGACCCATCAAAAAACTCAGGGGCAGGCCATTGGTGGTCAGCCCCTGACCTTCTCTCGTCCTGCTTCAAGCCATCCCGAAGGCCCAAAGCAGCCCGACGACTACGAAGACGGCAGGCAGCAGGTTGCCGACCGGCAGTCGTTTGATGCCCATCAGGTCGAAAGCGATGGCGACGATCAACAGGCCGCCGACCGCATTCATCTCGTTGATGACCGGCTCGGTCAGGACGGTGCTTGCCAGTCCGGCGGCCAGGGTAATCCCTCCCTGGTAGAGGAGCAGGGGGATGATGGAGAAGATGACGCCGATGCCGAGCGTCGAAGTCAGCGCGATCGAGGCGACCCCGTCGAGGGCGGCTTTGGCGTAGAGAATCGTCGGTGAGCCGCCCATGCCATCCTGGAGTGCCCCCATGATGGCCATTGCGCCGACGCAATAGAGCAGGCTGGCCGTGACAAAGCCTTCGGCAATGCGACCCATGCCTGAAAACCGCTCCTGCAGGCGCAGACCGAACCCTTCCAGACGTTTTTCTATGCCGAGCCCTTCGCCGATCAGGCCGCCGAAGATCAGCCCGCCGATCACGACCATGATCTGGCGGCTCTGCAGGGCGAGTTGCAGGCCGATCAGCAAGACGGCGAGACCGAGGCCGATCATCAGGGTCTGGCGCATCCTGGCAGACAGATAGCGGCCGGTCCATCTGCCGACCAGGCAGCCGGCGACCACGGCGGCCATGTTGACGAGGGTCCCTTGCAAAATCATGAGTTTTCCCGTTTGTCGAGGAGTTGCTGTGCGACGCAGGAACTTAACATAAAAGAAATTGAATCCACAAGCGGCATCACTGTGCAGCGCCTGGCTCAGGGGGTAACGAGAATGCCCTGGGACAGGAGCCTCTCTAGGCCTTGTATGGCGATATCCATCTGCTCGGGGTGTCGATCCTCTGTGCCAGGCGGGAGCTTTTCTGGCGGCGGCGGATGTTGAACTTCAGATGGCCGGAAAGCCCGAGGGTGGGATGGCGTTGCCTGGGGGAGCGCGGGCGGGGCGCTCAGATCACCCCCTGCTCTAACAGGTCCTTGGTGACAACCTCGATGAAATCCCGGATCATCGCCTCGATGGTGCCGTCCATCACGGTCTCGAGCTGGGCCGACCAGATCAGCTCTCCCGTGGCGGCATCATAGAGATTGCTTTCCAGGGTGAGGACCTCGAATCTGGAGATTCTGGCCGGCTCGTAAATCATGTCATAGCGGCGCTCGTAAAAATCCCAGTAGTTGCGATAATAAGGGCGCGGGTAGTAGCCCCACGGGGGGAAGCCGGGCCCATAAATACGGCCGGGATGGACCACTTCCTCGGTGTGTTTGCCGAGGATGCGGGTCATCAGGAGGGCGTCGGCGCCGCTTGCCCTGACTTTCTCCATGATGAAGTCCTGCCCGACACCTTCGACGTTGTCCAGGTCCAGGTAGCTGGAGAAGGTCCTTATCCCGTATTGCTCCAGTTGGCGGCCGAATTCATCCTCGAAGATGCGTCGATTGGTCTCCTGCCGGGAGACGCCGACGATATAGATTGTCCTGACGGCCTGCAGGTAGTCCTGGTTTCGCCAGGAACCGCTCAGGGTGGTCTTCGTACAGCTGCACACTATGCCCATGAACAGGACGGCAGCCAGTCCCCAGGGGATAATTCTGAACATGTAAGGCTCCGTGGTTGAGTTCGCCTCGTATCGAAGTATACCAGGACGCTCAGCAAGCGGCACTGCCAGGTCAGGTTGCCAGGGTGATTTTGCCGAGGCTCTGAAGTGGGACACACGACAGGTGCTATGTTAAAATAGCTTAAAAGATCCCTGACTATGAAAGGATTCATCTATGTGCGAAAAACGATTGAAAGGTCTAGGCCTGATCTCAGCGTTGCTGTTTTCCGCCATGCTGTTGTCGGCCTGCATGACGGAAAGCCGCTCAGGAAATGTTTACTCCCGTGACCAGGCCCGCGTCAGTCATTCCGTCTATTACGGCACGATCCTGCGCGTATCTGATGTGACGATCGAGGGCACCAGCACCGGGGCCGGAACTCTTGCCGGCGGCGCCATGGGCGGCGTTCTTGGCAGTGGCGTCGGCGGCGGCACGGGCAAGGCCATTGCCGTGGTCGGCGGTGCCATCGCCGGCGGCCTGGCCGGCTCGGCGATCGAAAAAAACGTGACGACTAGCGCCGGGGTGGAGCTGGAAGTGGAACTGGACAACGGCGAGCTGCTGGCCATCGTCCAGGAGAAGGACGCCGTCTACAACGTCGGCGACCGGGTCAGGGTTTTGCGCGATGCCCGCGGCACCGCCCGGGTGCGTCAGTAGTTCTGCAACTGGCAGACTGTCGCCGTAGCGTATGGAGACAGAGGGGACGCGGCCATCTTGCCAAATAAACCAAGCCGGCACCTTCAGGTGCCGGCTTGGGTATATCGATGACTCCGGGGCCCGCGCGTCAGCTCTGCTGCAGCAGGTCTGCCATCGCTTTCACTTCCGCGCGAATCTGCTCCGGGAGCCCTCCTTGCCGCATCAGCCTTTCGATCTGTTCGGTGGCCTCCTTGCGCCACCCTCTGGCCTGGTAGACCTGGGCGATCCGCAACAACCAACGGGGGTTGTCGCGCTCCTGGCGCAGGGCGCCTTTGAATGATTCGAGGGCCCGGTCGAGGTTCTGCCCGCGACGCAGCCAGAACTCGGCCAGCATCGGGTGGATTCCCCCGCCGCAGCCGCCTGCCGGCATGCGTTTGAGCAGCGCTTCGGCATCATCGAAACGCTCGGCCCGCTCCAGCAGTTGGGCGCAGAGGAGAATCAGCCCCTGGTCGATGAACCCTTCGTTGAGAGCTTTAAGGCCGGCGGCCAGGGCCGGCTCCGGCTCGCGGCGCTGGGCGTGCAGCTCAGCGAGCCGCGCCCAGCAGTAGCCGACGAAGCGCCCGGCGGCAAGGTTCAGCTTGAGGGCTTGTTCCAGTTGATCAGTATGGCCCGCGGCCATCAGGACATCGACCAGGGCGTCGAAGGCCGGAAACAGGTCAGGTTCGGCAGCCAAGGCCGCCCGCAGGTCCTCGCAGGCTTTTGCGTGCTGTCCGCTGCGGGCCATCAATGCTCCACGCTCAAAGAGGAAGAGCGCGTTGCGCTCCGCTTCGGGAACGTCCTGCAGCAATGCCAGGGCCTGTTCCTCGTCACCGTCCTGGACCGCCAGCCAGGCCTGCCGTAATGCGGGGCCGGCCGCCAGGTAACGTTCGGCCAGTTCGGGCGCCATGGTGGCCAGCAGCAGCTCGAGGCGGGCCTCCTCGTCGAGTTCCAGCTCCTGACCAGTCGCGGCAGCGCCGGTATGAGTCGAACAGCCGCTGCTGCAGCCGGCGTGGATGGCCGGGCCGTCAGCATCAACGGCGGCCTGCTGTGGCAGCTCACCGCGCTCCAGGGCGGCCAGTGCCTGTTCGGCGCGCTCACGCAAAGCTGCCGAGCGGGCCTGTTCGGCGGCCAGCTGGTAGTCTTCACGAGCCCGCAGCAGGTTGCCCGATTTCTGCGCCCACGCGCCCTCTTCCAGGTTGATGGTTGCCAGGGCGTCGCCAGCCTGGTTTTCCCAGGAGGCGATCTCTTCCAGGGTAGGGCCGTCAAGCTCGCTGCGGACCAGGCTGTTGGCGACGCTCAACACCCCTGCCCAATCCTGGCGGGAGTGGAGCTGGCGCATTTCTTCAACGGGGTCCTTCTTGCCGAACATCTTCTTGAGAAAACTCATGGCAATCTGCCTTTCGATGGATTTGGTCGCATGATTGAACCTCTTCGCAACGGCAGTGTCAAGTCATTGCTGGGGGTTTTACAGTGCACAGGCGTTTTTGAAACCTGTGCTTTTATGGTGGAGATTTGTCGCAGTTTCAACGTTGACAGAGCCTTTAACCGTTCACTTTCTCAGGGGACGCGACCGAAAAAACTTTTGTCCGGCCTCGCTTGGCACCTCGCGTCACGCGCCTCGCGGGTCTAAAAGGGACAGGCCCCTGCGGAGCCAGTCTCTGTACGTACAAGCCGTGAAAAGTCCGGCCTGCGGCCGGGACCGGTTGTTTCGTTTCCTGGTTTGCAGGTGGATTGGGTTGTGGTTTAGATGTATCTGACGACGAAGGGACATCGCCATGCGTCGGCAGCCCTTGGGGATTTCTTGCTGAATGGAACAGGAATTCTCAGAAGCGCAGCCAGAGCAGGAAAGAGATGCTGATGACAGCCATTGCGACCCCGGTCAGCAGGTAGAGCAGGGTATCGACGATATTGATTTGTGTTCTGGGCTCACTGCAGTCGAGCTGTTTCAACATGGCAATCTCCATGGTCCGGTTCTGATGTGACTGTAGGCTGCGTTAGAGTGGTAAAACAGAGCAATGCTTATGCCAAAAAGCCCGTCGGTTGCTTGTCTTAGCCACAACTAACTGAAGGGAAAGAGTTTTTTGCTCATTCGCCCGGCTGTGGCAGGACCGCCTTCAGGTGAAAATCCGGCAGAATCACCAGTTCGATGCGTTTTTTGACGGGATATTCCCGGGGTGGCTCAGGGGGTTTGCATCTTGTGGCAGAAGAGACAGCGATATTTTGCCGGATGCCCTTCCGGGAAGGGGATGGCGTCCTTGTTGTGGCACTCCTCGCAGAATTTCTCCGCGGCCTTTTTGCCGTCAGTCTTGACGATGTCGAAGAACTGACGGTGGTCGTTGTCATAAGGTACCCGGCTGGTCGATTCAGGGGGCGCCTGCCAGAGGAAGGCCAGGATTAAGATGGCGATTCCCACCAGCAGAAAATCGCGTTTTTTGAGAGCAAGAGCCATGAGGACCTCTATCGTTTATTCAGATGGTTCGTCTCGCGAGCGGCTGCCGACCGGAAGCCTGAACACCTTGGCAAAGATAGCATCACTTGTCGGAGACTGCAACCTGCGGCAGCCACGCGCTCATTCGCTGCGGATGAAGAGCAGGTAGATGGCGAGAAAGACGATAAACGAGCCACCGCCAACCAGCACCATGAGTGCATCGGTCGGCATGCCGCCATCCAGGGATGTCCCTTGAGAGAGGGTGTAGCTTAGCAGGTAGATGAAGCCGGTTATGGTCATGACGATGACCAGCAGCAGTCGCCAGCGCATGAGGAAGGCAATAATCGCTGTGACGCCGACTCCGGCCAGGAAGTAGGGGTGCTCCATCACGGTTTTGAGGTCCATAGCCTGGATATAGGCCATGACCTTGGTGGTTTCGAAGTTTTTCAGGAATTCAATGGCTGCAGAAAAATTCACCGGACACCCTCTAAGGCTTTCGCTGCTGATGGCTTAACAGACTGGCTGAGCATAATATCATTTTTCCAGGGCGGGACAAAGTCTAAAAAACCTCCATAATTCTTGACTTTTGCCGGCTTGCTCACTAGAGTAACCCCCTGCTGGGACCTACAGGAAAGAGGGTGTGAACGGTGCCGGAACGAGCCATTGGCGTGTTTGATTCAGGTGTGGGCGGCCTGACCGTCCTGCGGGAGCTGCGCAGCCAGATTCCTGATGAGTCATTGGTCTACCTGGGTGATACGGCACGTGTGCCCTATGGCACGAAGAGCCCGCCCACAGTCCTGCGCTATGCCCAGGAAGCGGCACGTTTCCTCCTTGCCCAGCGGGTCAAGCTGCTGGTCGTTGCCTGTAATACGGCTTCCGCAGTTGCCCTCGACGATCTGGCTGAACGCTACCAGGTGCCGGTGATCGGCGTGATCGAACCGGGAGCGCAGCGAGCCCTGGAAATCACCCGCAACGGTCGGGTCGGGGTGATCGGTACCGAGGGGACGGTGCGCAGCGGAGCTTACGAACGTGCTTTGCACGCGCTCCGTCACGATGCCGTGGTGTTTGCTGCCGCCTGCCCCCTCTTTGTCCCCCTTGCCGAAGAAGGCTGGGCCAACCACGCGATCGCCCGGCTGGCCGCCAGAGAATATCTTGCCCCCCTGCTTGACCAGGGGATCGACACCCTGGTCCTGGGGTGCACCCATTACCCATTGTTGAAGCAGACTCTGCAGGAGGTCGCCGGCCCCGATGTCAAGCTGGTCGACTCGGCCCGAGAGACGGCCAAGGCGGTGGCGCGTCGGCTCACAGACGATCACCTGCTGCACCATGCAACGCCTGCTTCTCCACCACGTTATTTTGTGACCGACATCCCCGACCGCTTCGAGCGGGTCGGCGGCAGCTTCCTCGGCGAGCAGCTGCAGGGAGTGACAACGGTCAGTCTGGATTGAACCATGCCCAAGTCTTATCAAGTACCACGTAAGTCGCAACGCCGCCCGTGGCGCAAGCACCTGGTCCTGTGGGGCGCCCTGGTTGTACTGCTTTTTGGCATCGGCCTGGTGATTGGCTACCTCAAAACCAGCCAGCCCGTCCCGGCGGAACCGGTCGCCGAGGAAACAGCGGTGCCAGTGACCAGGGAGGTGATTCTCTACTTTGCCTCTGCCGACGGGCAGAGCCTGATCGCGGAAAACCGCACTCTCGCAGAATGCCAGAACGACGACGATTGCCTGCGCAATACGGTCGAGGCCCTGATGGCCGGTCCGCAAAGCGATCTTGTGCCTGTCCTGCCCGCTCAGGTCGCGCTGCGCAGCGTCATTTCCGCCGACAGCCTGGTGAGCGTTGATTTCAGCCAGGAGCTGGTCGCTGCGCATCCCGGCGGTACCCAGAGCGAGCTGTTGACCATCTATGGCCTGGCGAACACTCTGGCCGTCAATTTCCCCCACCTGCGCCAGGTGCGTATTCTGGTGGAGGGGGCTCCGGTGGCGACGTTGAAAGGGCACGTCGACCTGCGTCAGCCGGTCACTCCCGATTTCAGCCTGGTGCAGGAAGGCTTGTCTCCCACCGGCAAAATGATCAGCCTGCCCGTCGGGGGCGACGAGTGAGCAATTTCCGCGCCGCGATCTCCGAACGGGTGCTGGTTCTCGATGGAGCGATGGGCACCCTGCTCCAGGAGCGCGGCCTGGCGCCGGGCGGTTGTCCCGAAGACATGAACCGCAGCGCACCGGAAGTCGTGGCGGGGATCCATGCCGAATATGCCGCAGCTGGAGCCGATATCCTGGTCGCCAACAGCTTCGGTGGCAATCGTGCCAAGCTGGCTCATTACGGCCTGGAGGGGGCAGTCGATGAACTCAATCGCCAAGCTGTTCTGCTGGCGCGCCAGGCTGCAGGCCCCAGGCAGTTCGTCGGTGGTGCCGTCGGCCCGACTGGACGCTTTGCCGAGCCGGTCGGCGACGCTGGCTTTGACGAGCTGGTCGAGATCTTTGCCGAGCAGATTTCGGCCCTGGCCGGCGCCGGCGCCGACCTGATTACCTTCGAGACCTTCCTCGACATCCGTGAACTGCGCGCTGGCATTATCGCCTGTCGCGATGTCTGTGATCTGCCGGTCATCGCCCAATTGACCTTTGATGACGCCGGCCGTACCGTGCTCG
>JAHEEU010000138.1 GCA_024640545.1 Geobacteraceae bacterium | reverse complement strand
ATGCGCGGGACTTTGGCGCGTTCAACGCGGTTTACGCCGAATATTTCGGCGGCAATCCGCCGGCCCGGGCGTGTGTCCAGTCTTCAATGATGATCGACTGCAAGGTCGAGATCGATTGTGTCGCCTATCGCAGGCCGGGAGTCTGAGCGCGCAGGGACATGCTGGCACCCAGCAACCAGCCGGGAACGGGGGGGATGTCAATCCATGCAATCAGCCGAGAAACAGATTCACAAGTTGGGGCTCATGCTGCCCAAGCTCCCCGCGCCGGTTGGAAACTTTGCGCCCTTTGTTCTGCATGGAGACCTGCTGTTCCTTTCGGGACAGGGCCCCGTGCTCGAGAACGGCTCGCTTGCGAGAGGCAAGGTCGGTATCGACGTTTCAACCGCACAGGCCTACGAGCATGCGCGGCGGGTCGGGATGGTCCTGCTTGCATGCATGCGTGAGGCCCTCGGCTCATTGGATCGGGTTGAGCGGGTCGTCAAGGTCCTTGGTATGGTCAATGCCACCGCAGATTTTTCCGAACATCCCAAGGTGATCAACGGCTGCTCCGATCTTTTTGCCGAAGTTTTCGCAGATCGTGGACGCCATGCGCGGTCGGCGGTAGGGCTGGGGTCCTTGCCTGGAGGAATAACCGTCGAGATAGAAGCCATTGTGGCTGTACGAGCGGAATAAAAGCGATGAAAGAAAACGGAATTTTAGAGCGTTATGGCTTAATGCGGGTCATCAACGTGTCAGGCACAATGACAGGCCTGGGAGCTTCACGCGTCGTGCCAGAGGCCATCGAAGCCGGGGCGGAGATACAATCAAGTTTCGTCCGGATTGACGAACTCCAGGCGAAAGCCTCGACAGTCATTGCGCACATGACCGGTGCCGAAGCCGGCTTCGTAACGGCCTGCAGCGCGGCTGGAATCTGCTTGAGCATCTCCGGGTGTATGACCGGAACCAACCTGAACCGGATCGAACTGCTTCCCGATACCTATGACCTGCCCAATGAAGTTGTGGTCCAGGCGGGGCATTTGATCAACTACGGCGCACCAATCCATCAGGCGATTCGCTTGACCGGAGCCCGTATCGTTCCGGTTGGTACGCCAGCTCTGGCGAATTTTTACAACCTCGAGGACAGCATCGGTGAGCAGACCGCCGCGGCGCTTTTTGTCGTATCGCACCATGTGGTGCAGGAAGGCCAGATTGCGCTGAGTGAATTCATTACGATTTGCAGGGACCGCGGGGTTCCGGTCGTTGTGGATATGGCCAGTGAATACGACCTGCGCAGCCCGATTGAGCTGGGTGCCGATCTGGTCGTCTACAGCAGCCACAAATTCCTTGGGGGCCCGACGGGCGGGATAGTTGCCGGTCGCAAGGACCTGGTCCGCGCCGCTTACCTTCAGAACAAAGGGATCGGCCGTCCCATGAAGATTGGCAAGGAAGGGATCATTGGCACGGTTGCGGCCCTGGAAGCCTGGGCCCGCCGCGATCATCAGGCCGTCTACGAGTGTGAGCAGCAATACCTGAATCACTGGTGGAAAGAACTTGGCGGGGTGCCCGGTCTGCGCCTCGAGAAACATCACGACTGGACTGACAATCCGATCGACCGCCTCAAGGTTTTTGTCGACCCCGAGGAAGCAGGACTCTATGCCTGGGAACTTGCCGATCGACTGAGCGCTGGCGAGCCTTCCATCCAGGTTCGCGACGACCTGATCGAGCATGGTTATTTTTTCCTCGATCCTTGCAATTTGGTTTCCGGCGAAGAGACCGTCGTCGGTCAGAGAATCGCCGATGAAGTGCAGTTGGCCCGTGCCAAGGGAGACGGAAAACGCTATTCTCTGTCAGACCGAAAACGCCGGAGCGTCGCGTCGCTCCTCAAGTGGCCTGACGTTTCATAACCCGAACCAGGTCGACTACGCGGTGCAGGTTGCCCAAAACCCTTTGGCCAAGGAGAGACGGCCTCGTGAAGTTCAGTGAAATCAATACGCCTGCCGTGGTTATCGACCGGGACATCGTGGAGCGCAATATCCACCGATTTCAGGGGTATTGCGTGCAAAACGGCATAGCTCTCCGGCCGCACATCAAGACCCACAAGATTGTCGAACTGGCCCGGCTCCAAATTGCCGCGGGGGCCGTCGGCATCAACTGTCAGAAATTGGGCGAGGCCGAGGTGATGGCCGCCCACGGTCTCGACAACATACTGATCACTTACAACATTATCGGCGAAACCAAACTGGCCCGCCTCGTGGCTCTTGCCGCGAAAATCTCCAAACTTGCCGTAACCGCGGATTCCGATTACACGCTGCAGGGTCTCTCTGCAGCCTTCACGAAGGCTGACAAGCCACTTGAGGTCCTGGTCGAGTGCGATACGGGAGGGATGCGCTGTGGTGTGCAAGCCCCGGGTGAGGCTGTTGAAATGGCGAAACGCATCGCCATGCTGCCGGGGCTTGTCTTCGGCGGCCTGATGACCTACCCGGCCAAAGGCGGCACATCGGCAGTGGAGGCATTCATGAGCAGTGCGCAGCGCTCGCTGCAAGCGCTCGGTCTTCCCTGCAGGACAATCACCAGCGGCGGCACCCCTGATATGTGGCAGGCCCACGAGGCCCCCGTTGTGACCGAATATCGGGTTGGCACCTATATTTACAATGATCGTTCTCTGGTCGCAGGCAAAAACTGTGGCTGGGATGACTGTGCACTCAGTGTCCTGACGACGGTGGTCAGTACCCCGGCACCGGGGAGGGCTATCATCGATGCGGGGTCGAAAGCCCTGTCTTCCGATCTGATGGGGCTTGATGGATACGGTGAAATCCTTGGCCACCCGCAAGTGCGGATTACGGGGTTAAGTGAAGAGCACGGCCATTTGGAGTATCCAGCCGGGGGCGGGGCCCTGCAGGTTGGTCAACGCCTGAAGGTCATTCCTAACCATGCCTGTGTGGTCAGCAATCTCTTCGATCGAGTGAACTTTGTGCGCAAGGGCAGGATTGAGAAAGTTGCGCCGGTTGACGCACGCGGGTGTTGTTCCTAGTGCTGGCGGTAAAGGACAGCGAACAATTCAGCATGCAGGAGATGGTAATGGCATGGAGAAGTGTTGCGGAGTGTTTGTGGGGGGCTCCCCTTAATTAACACCTCAAACTTAAAGTTTGTTCGTTTTTAATTCAGATGGTCTTTAATTCGGTTTCTACCAAGGGCGCATCTTTTTCATCCTCGATAGGCGCACACTCATTTGCTGCGGGGGAACTGATGTTTTAAGCTCCTATCGTCTTCTGGCCCGGGGCAAAGTCCTTTCTCGCCGGCGAGGGGGGCGGATCTCCCTGTGGGCGCCAAACAGTCAAAAACCCTTCTGCTCAAAGCGGAGGGTTTTTTAGTTTACAGGGGTTTTGGCCATGCGGGTGGGCAGGCCAGGAAATTAGGCTGGTGCAGCGCCTTCTAACCGCAGAGGGGGTTTTCGAGGGAGCACGAACAGCCCAGGATCTCTTCCTTGACACGCTGATCCTCGGGGCCGTCATCGAAGCTTTCCAATGCTTCGCCGTTGTGCGCCAATATCCTGAGAAAATTGAGGGTCAGTTCCGGGTTGAGTTGTTTGCCGGCCAAGTTCAGCATCAGGCCGCTGGCTTTGGAGAAGTCCCAGGGGTCCTTGTAGGTGCGCCGCGTTCTCAAGGCGTCAAAGGTGTCCGAAATCATGGTGATTTGACTGCAGAGGTTCAACTGCCAGCCCGCTGGGGGCTGCGGGTAGCCGGTCAGGTCGTATTTCATATGATGCTCGAAGGCGGTGAAGATCGCCAGGCGTGGGATGTCCTTCTGGTTCATCAGGTATTGAGCCCCCCTGGAAGGGTGCTGCTGGATCTTTGCGAATTCTTCCTCTGTCAGCGCCCCGGGCTTGTTCAAAATCTCCCTGGCGACAAAAATTTTACCAACATCGTGCAGCATGCCGGCGACCCCGAGGTCATGTAAAATCTGCCCTTCGATGCCGAGCCCCATGCCTTGAGCAATATTGAGGATGCCGACGTTCACCGAATGCGTGAAGGTGTATTCGTCCTGCATCCTGATCGGGACCAGGGCGAGGAAGGGGTTGGCTTCCCGGCGGAACGCCGCGATGAAGCCCGCGGCCAAAGATGTGATCTGCTGGATGTCGAGGTCTTGTTGCTCCGCGACGCGATCGAATTGCTCCTGGAGCCGGTTTCTTTCGTCTACCGTGAGATCCGCGAAACGGGCGATCTCAACGTGCTCTTCCCGCGGGGCATCCACACTGCCGACCTGGATAAGGGCGGTCATCTGTTCAAGGCTGGGATGCGGTTCTTTACCGAGTACAACCTTGATCATCTGGCGCAATTCGCCCGCGCTGAACCCCGGCGAAAACCTGACGAAGCCGATCTTCTGTTGGTTAAGCAGCCTTGTCAGGCGCTGCACATTGGGCGATTTGACCAGCGGTTTGCCCTGGTACAAAAGCTCGTCCTCGACCCGGGCGATCAGCAATTCGCTGCTGATGCGGGACAGCTCGCGATAGCTGTCGACCAGCTTGCCGAGGTGTTCATCGACTTTCGGATGCTCCGGTGCATAGAGCGCGGCTGAAGAGAGGGCTGCCGTCAGGTGGCGGATAACCTCGTCGACCATTCTGATCCCTGTGCGGTCAGGATTCATGATCGCTCCTCCTGTTCAAGATCAGTTGAATTTGCTGCCTGGTCTTGCCGCGGGTGCTTGTCAGCAAGAGCTCCCTGGCGGCATCCAGCCGCGCCGAGTCGAAGCGGGACAACGCTGAGAGGATCTCCTTCCTGAGCCGATGGTGCTGCCTGGGGTGCATCAGGTTCTTTGTCGCCAGGAGCTTGGCAAAAGCCGGCAGGGCCGCTTCTTGTGCAATCTCCGTCAGGGTCATCACCAGGGCCTTTTTCTGTTCAAGCTGGAAATTGAAGGCCAGGTTTTCCCGCAAGCGTTCAAGCATTTTCATGATGACCTCGCTGGATGGGGCCATCGGAGCGAGAGAGATGGCCGCACCAAGGGTCTTGGCGTCGCCTTCAGCGAGCATCGTCAGAAGGTCGGCTTGTGCTTCCTTGCAGCCAAACTGCAGACAGGCCTTGAGGGCGTCCATCCTGACCGTGGGATGAGGGTGCTGCTTCAGCGGCTTGAGGTACGGCATGACCTGAGGATCGTTTAAAACACGCAGGAGATAGATGATATTGCGGACAAAAAACCAGCGGCGGTCCTTGAGGCGAGTGACGGCTTGCCGCGCCACCGATTTGCCGTTGAGTTTCTGCAGCATCTGCAGGTATAGCATCCGGTGCGCGCGGCTTGTCTCTTCAGACAGCTTGTCCAGAAGCGGTTCTATGCATGGGTCGCCGATCCCCTTGATCAGGGCTTCGATCTCTTTCATGGATCGTTTGCGATGTCTGGCGATACTGTCGACGAGTTGCTCGAGGAAGGGTTCCGAGGTGAGCGTTTCCCGCAACCTCCTGAAGTGGGTCCGGTATCGGTTGGAACTCAAGCATGTCCTGCAGAGGGTGTACAGTTCCTTGAAGTGTCCGTTATCCAGATAAGAACCAAGGACGACGGCCAGGTTTTCATCGAGGCCCTTGAGATGACCTGTTTCAGGAGCCCCCCAGAGGATGGCCAAGATGACCTCGGCAGAATGCCTTTCCTGCTCAGATTCTTCTAGCGACCTTTTCAAGGTGGCGGCGATGGCTTCCGATTGGCTCGGCAGCTGCTCCGTTTGAATGATATTGAGCAAGGCGGCGCGGTATTTCTCGGGCACGTACTTTTCGAAATCATCCTTTTTGAACAGCTTTTCGATCGCAGCATGTTTGCCGCTCAGCTGCCGGTCCAGGCTCTGGGACTCTCCGGTCCCGAGCTGCTTGTCGCGCGCGATCTTGCCGAGGACCTTCAGAATGACGGGAGGGACATAGCCCTGCTGTTTGGTCGCCGTCTCGAGGATGCCGATAATGATCTCGTCGGACAGCCCCGAACAGAATTCTGCGGCGAAACTTGGCGGCATGTTCAGGTTGAAGATGTTGCGGAACAGCTTTTCCCTGATGCCTGGGGCAAGCTGGTTGATGAAGTCGGTCAACTTGGCCAGGGCTCTGTGCCGGTAAAGAGGGATATTCTCATGTTGGAGGCTGGCCAGGAAGCCGCTCAACCCCTTGGTGAACTCCTGTTGGCCTGCCGCTGACAGCTTGTCAAAAAGCTGGCTGGTCATGCGGGCAAGGTTCTCCGGGGCGACATCCTCGAAGGCGGTTTTGCCGTGCAGGCTTCCGGAGTGCAGGCCGTCCAATACAGCAAAGGCAAAACGGTCCCATAGCGGTGATTTCGCGCTGGCATCGTCGGCGGTGGCGACGTCAGGTCCCCCCTTGCTCAGGGCAAGAGCGCTTTCCGACATTTCGTCGACCTGGACCGCTTCGATCTGTCGCAGTTGGAGGGCCCTTGCCATACCGCCCTCTTCCCAGCTCTCGCTGTGGGGACGGCCGACCAGGCTCAGGAAGGTGTGCAGGTCGTGAACCGCGACCCCCCTTTCGATGGTCACGGTGCAAATCCCGTGCTGAAACAGGTTGTAGGCAAAGGTCTCGAAGGTTTTGTTGCTGCGCTCGACAAAAGCATCTTCAAAAATGAAGCCGTGCCGGGCGACCTTCAGGCTAAGCCTTTTGTGTTGGCGCAGGTAGGAGGCCAAGAGCTTCTGCAACCCAGAGGTTGTCGAGACGACCAGGGCGTTCTTCGCGCCATAAATCCGCAAATGCTTCATCAGCAGGAACATCGTGTTGATGATGCCCTTGATGAGATCAACGTCTATCGGCCTGGCGTCGTGGGGCATGAACATCCTGTGCAAAGGCGACATTTCAGGTGGTACGGCAATGGTTCTAGGCTCAATGCCGGGGCCGGTCTCCCGGTGGCTTGCGGCCGGCCCGGCAATCATTTCAATGTATACTATGCTCGCGGCCGGAGTAAATTGTTTGATCAAATCACCATGGGATCGTCTCGCCGCCTGCGGCGGAGCCGAATGCCGGGTCTTTGATTGCCGGGCCGCAAAATGCCGCCCTGAAAAACACGCCTGCCCGGTCCCCACCCTGTGGAGGAAGCTCCCCAGCGGGGGTCCTTCCGGAGTCGCGCCCATGGCGAACGGGCGGATCGAGGGCGGGTCCAGTTTTATCTTTGCCGTTAGCTGCTATAATGCAGTTGGAAATAAGCTGCGTTCGAACTGAGCCCAGGGTCCTGCCCGTAATGGAGAGCGTCGTTCGGCAGGAGCAACTGAAAGGAGACTTGTGTGATGGCGATGATCAAAGAATTTAGAGAGTTTGCCGTGCGGGGGAATGTGGTCGACATGGCGGTCGGTATCATCATCGGCGGTGCGTTCGGTACGATCGTCAAGTCCTTGGTCGCCGATGTCATCATGCCCCCCATCGGCATGCTGCTCGGCAATGTCGATTTTTCAGAGCTGTTCCTGGTCCTCAACAGCGGCAGTACGCCAGGGCCTTACGTTACTCTCGCCGAGGCCCAGAAGGCTGGCGCGGTGACCATCAACTACGGTCTTTTCATCAACTCCGTGATCAGTTTCCTGATCGTGGCCTTCGCCGTGTTCCTGCTGATCAGGGCCGTCAACAAGATGAAGCGTGCGGAAGAGGCCCCGGCGGCGGAACCGACGACCCGCGACTGCCCGTACTGCTTCTCCACGGTTTCGTTGAAGGCAACGCGCTGCCCCCAGTGCACTTCAGAGCTCAGCCCCTAGTCTGCAGCCTTGACAGCGTTGTATAGGGCTCTGGCCGATAGCTTGACCTGGCCCGCCACATCAGGCACCGTCGTTTTCTCGACCGGGGCATTAGGCGCCGCTCATTGTTTTTGAAGAGAATTTAATCTGTATACGGCTTTATCGGGGCTGAATTAGGCAAAGAGCTGTGTTAGGATATTTTCAGGTTTGTGCCTTGGGGGCCCGGTGAGCTGCTATTGAGAATGAGTAACCCATCAGAAACACTGGTTGAAATATTTTCCGACGGGGCTTGCTCAGGCAACCCCGGGCCGGGGGGCTGGGGCACCATCCTGCGTTGCGGAGGGCATGAAAAGGAGCTTTCCGGCTATGAGCCGGAAACCACCAACAACCGCATGGAGTTGAGCGGGGCCA
>JAHEEU010000137.1 GCA_024640545.1 Geobacteraceae bacterium | reverse complement strand
GATGAAAAAATATTCCGCGTGGGCATAGCGACCTCACCTACAGGGCAGAGAGCTGAACAGATAACTCAATGCCACTACAGTATAGGGAAAGTGCCGCTGCAACTCAAGCATAAACCCTGCTAAAGATCAGAAGCTGCCTAAAAACCCGGCAAACGATGCACGTATAAAGGCAGTCGGTTTCTGCCTTGAATTTTTAACGGGCAAAAGATGATGAAATTATTGTGATTTTTCTCCGGGCGGGATGGCACGGCTTATGCGTAAATGTTCAATATGATGATTGCCGGCACCCACAGACATATTTCAGAGCATAAATCCGAGCGTCTGCTGAACGCTTTGATCGAGATCGGCCAGGAGCTGGCCTCGACGACCGACCTTGAGGAGCTGCTCGACTCGGTGCTGAGGGCCGCCCGCGAAGTCTTCCATTTCGAAAATGCCATCATCCGTCTGCTTGATGGCGATGGCCTGCATCTGAACGCTGCCGCCGCTTACGGTTATACCGAAGATGCCATGGGACCGATCCAGATCGGCCAGGGAGTGATGGGGCGTACTGCTGAAGTTCAGACGCCGATCCTGGTCAAGGATGTGCGCAAGTTGCCAGATTATGTCCCCGGCATACCCGGCGCCCGGTGCGAACTGGCCGTGCCCCTGATCAGCAAGAAGAAGCTCGTCGGAGTTCTCAACGTCGAGAGTCAACAGCCGGGGGCCTTTTCAAGTGCAGACATCGAGCCGCTGATGATCCTGGGACGACAGGCCGCCATCGCTATCGAGAACGCAAAACTCTACGAACGTCTCCGCAAGGTGAGTGACGGGTACCGTCATCTGCATGAATTCAACGACCGGATACTGAAGAGCGTTAACCTTGGTATCTACACGGTTGACAATCTGCTGGTCATCACCTCATGGAACAGCCGCATGGTCGAAATGAGCGGCATCAGAGCCGAACAGGCTGTTGGCTCCAAACTCGGCGAACTCTTTCCCAATCTGATCAGGGAGGGGGTGCTCGAGAGGGTCAAGCAGGTATTGAAAAGCGGCTCCAAAGCAAAATTACGCTTGTTGCACCGGCAACTGGACGGGACCAACCGTTTTCAAAAAAGACGCCTGGCGCCGTTACGTGACGGTGGCGAGATCATGGGTGCGGTCGTCATAGTCGAAGATATTACAGAGTTCAAACGCCTGCTTGACCAGACGATCCAGAGTGAAAAACTGGCCGAAGTCGGGCGACTCACGGCCGGGATCGCCCATGAGATCAATAACCCTCTGGCCATAGTGGCCTACGCTGCGGAACTGCTCAAACGTGAAAAACCTCTCTCGAACTTCCAGGAGGAGATGCTGGACAAGATCGAAGCTGAAGTGGAGCGCCTGAAAAATCTGACTGGCGGTCTGCTCTCGTTTTCGAGCAGCCGTGAAACACAGAGTCGCCTGGTCAATCTGAACGACCTGATTGCCGAAGTCGTCAGGCTGCTGCGCTTCGAACTGCAGCGCCAGTCGATCCGTCTGGACACCGATTTTTCTGAAATCCCCCTGGTCTCGGCCGATCCAAACAAGATCAAGCAGGTGGTCATCAACCTGGTGATG
The DNA here is from genome assembly GCA_024640545.1 of Geobacteraceae bacterium. Taxonomy (GTDB): domain Bacteria; phylum Desulfobacterota; class Desulfuromonadia; order Desulfuromonadales; family BM103; genus JAHEDT01. Next base: position 6,604 of record JAHEEU010000137.1, on the reverse strand, counting down.
AATGCAGTGCATGCCCTTGAGGGCCGGGGCCGGATTATGCTGGCAACCGGCATCAACAGGGAAGGCATGCTGGAGTTGCGCGTCGAGGATGACGGCCCCGGTATAGCGACAGATCTCCAGGAGCAGGTGTTTGCGCCCTTCTTTACCACCAAGCCGGAAGGCGAGGGGACGGGGCTGGGGCTTTACATCTGCCAGAATATTGTTCGCGAACATGGTGGCCTGATCAAGCTCGAAAGCCAGCCTGGGCAGGGGGCGCGGTTCCGCGTCTGTCTGCCCGTTGAATGAACTTTTGTCGACCTGATACTGTTTAATATTTAGGCAGAAGCTTGTTCGTATGCTGTGTGTAAAATTGTAAATTACTGATATTATTTGTTTTTTATTTCTTGGCACGACTAGTGCTATAAACTAATGCAACCCAGGACAATGCTTCGTCCCGGGCACATAATCAGCACGTACGAGGGACAACGACGTCTCTTCTTCAGTTGCTAGGCAATGGCGCCTTAACTTCCGCACGCGGGGGTTAAGGCGTTTTTTATTTTTCTCTCTGGAAAGGAGATTCGAACATGATGAAAAAAGTGGAGTGTATCGTCAAGCCTTTCAAGCTCGACGACGTCAAGAACGCGATTACCGAGTTGGGCATCAGCGGCATGACCGTCAGCGAGGTCCGCGGCTTTGGACGGCAGAAAGGGCATACCGAATTGTATCGCGGAGCTGAATACCAGGTAGATTTCCTGCCTAAGATCAAGATCGACCTGGTTGTGGCAGATGAGCTGGTCCCTTCGATTATTGACGCTGTACAGAAAGAGGCCTGTACGGGCCGTATAGGCGACGGCAAGATTTTCGTAACCGATGTCGAGCAGTCGATTCGTATTCGCACCGGCGAATCCGGCCCGGAATCCCTTTAAAAATTGACCGATAAAGATCAAAGGAGAAAACTAATGAAGAAGTCCCGCATTGCACTGCTCGCCGGCTTGATGATGGCTCTGCCGGCACTCGCCCTGGCTGAAGATGCTGCCGTGTCTGAGATGAGCTACATCCTGAACACGTTCTCGTTCCTTGTGATGGGCATCCTGGTCATGTGGATGGCCGCCGGTTTCGGCATGCTTGAGTCCGGGTTGGTCCGCTCCAAAAACGTGGCGACCATCTGTCTCAAGAACATTGCCCTGTTCGGCATCGCCGGCATCCTCTTCTACATTGTCGGCTACAACCTGATGTACGCTGGTGTCGACGGCGGTTACATCGGTTCCTTCGGGCTTTGGTCCGCGGACGATGCCGCTGCTGCTGCGGGGGACTATTCAGCCGGCTACGCGGCCGCATCCGACTGGTTCTTCCAGATGGTTTTCTGCGGCGCTGCCTGCTCAGTGGTCTCCGGTTGTGTTGCCGAGCGGGTCAAGATCTGGTCCTTCTTTGTCTTTTGCGCCGTTTTGACCGGATTCATCTACCCGATTCAGGGTTCCTGGGTCTGGGGTGGCGGCTGGCTCTCGGAAATGGGCTTCGCCGACTATGCCGGTTCGACCCTGGTCCACTCGGTGGGCGGTTGGGCGGCCCTGACCGGCGCCATTATCCTCGGTGCCCGTAAAGGCAAGTACGGCAAGGGCGGTCGGGTCAACCCAATGCCCGGTTCCAACATTCCCCTGGCCACACTCGGTACTTTCATTCTCTGGATGGGCTGGTACGGATTTAATGGCGGCTCTGTTCTCGCCCTCGGCTCAGCCGGTTCGGCTATCGAGATGTCGAATGTCATGGTCAACACCAACATGGCCGCCTGCGGCGGCATGCTCGCGGCCATGATCATGGTTCAGATCCTCTACAAGAAGGTCGATGTCACCATGGCGCTTAATGGCGCCCTGGCCGGCCTGGTGTCGATCACTGCCGGTCCTGCGACGCCGTCGCTCGGCGCTGCAACCCTGATCGGCGCCGTTGGCGGCGTGCTGGTGGTGTTCGCGGTTCCATTTTTTGACAAACTCAAGATCGACGATGTGGTCGGCGCCCTCTCGGTCCATCTGGTCTGCGGCATCTGGGGCACCATGGCCGTTCCAATCACCAACCCTGAAACGAGTTTCATGACCCAGTTCATCGGGGTCGCTGCCATCGGCGTCTTTGTGGTCCTGAGCACTTCAGCCGTCTGGCTGGTCCTCAAGTACACAGTCGGCATTCGCTGCAGCGAAGAAGACGAGTACCGTGGCCTCGACGTCTCTGAAATCGGCATGGAAGCCTATCCCGACTTCCAGACCGTGCACCTTGGCGGCATGGGCTCTCCGGCACCCGGCATAGGTGACTATCCTGCCGCCGCCCGTGTGGCCAAGCCGGTCACCCAGAATTGACAAACTGAACGACTTCCCGCGGGGCACTTGGCCCCGCGGGTTTTTTTGTGCCCTTTTCTGACGTTGAAAAGCGCTGCAGTTCGCTAGCTTTTAACAAACTTCAAGGCAACCGAGTTCATGCAATAGCGCAGGCCGGTCGGCTCCGGCCCATCCTTGAAGACATGGCCAAGATGTGCTTGACAGCGACTGCAATGGACTTCGTTGCGCACAATCAACCAGCTCCGATCTTTTGACAAGCCGATCCGCTCAGGTGCGATCGGTTGATAGTAGCTGGGCCAACCGGTGCCGGAATCGTATTTGTGAGCAGAATCGAAGAGCTCCTGTCCACAGCAGACACACAGGTAAATACCCTTCTCGTAGTGCTTGTCGTACTCACCGCTAAAGGCCTGCTCAGTGCCGTGCTTCCTGGTGACCTGAAACTGTTCCGGAGTGAGTATCTCTCGCCACTCCTGCTCCGACTTGTTGACTTTGTTCGTCATTGATATCCCCTCTTGGTCGCAGATCCCTTTTATCCTCTAGGCCGCATCCTCGACAAGCAGGTGCCTGGCACACCAAAAGCAGTGCCAGATACCTCTCGGCAGATCTCCGGGAAGATACGGCGAATCATGGCGGAGATTCTGGCGCGCTAAGCTCGATGCGCAAACCATAACCTGACCACGGTGTTGAAAAAATGCCGGCCAGGTTAAGCCAATAGTAGCACAGCCTGAATGATGCTGCTGAATCGGGATCTTCAGGGTACTATCTCAATGATGGTGTTGTCCGTGACCAGCTGCCAGATCTCTTCGATCGCCTCGTTGGAAACGGCGATGCAGCCGTCCGTCCAGTCGAGATCGAGAAGCACCTTGGCGCCGTCCGCGAACTTGCCGGGCAGGCCGTGGATCATGATGTTTCCGCCGGGTTGGTCACCGTTGCGGTAGGCCGTTTCCAGGTCGTGAGGGCCGGGGTAGGAAATGTGCAGGGCCAGGTGGTAACTGCTGTCGGCGCTGCGCCAGTCGAGACGGTACTGGCCTTCCGGGGTGCGTTGGTCCCCCTGACGCAGCTTGTGGCCGGTCGGGTTCTTCCCGAGCGAGACCGGGTAGGTGCGCAGGACCTGTCGGCCGTGCATCAGGTAAAGCTGGCGCTGGCTCTTGTCGACTATGACCCGATCAACCGCGGGCAAATTGCTGGCCGGCGCCGGCCGGGCAAACCATGCACTGGCCACGACAGCAATGATGAATGCCAGGAGATATCGGGATGGCATTGTGCAGCTCCACCGATGCAGGCTTCTCTCTCAGGGTTGAACCGGGCGCGGCTTTGTTGCAATATGTCACAGTCAGTGCCGATTTGTTGGCCCATGTCCGCTCTTACCATGAATCCTGGTTATCTTCAAGTGGTTGACGGCCTGACCCAGCTGCCGGCCGCCTGCTCGTCCGCTGCCCGGGGGCCGGGCAGCAGTAGAGTTAAGGAGCCTCTTCAAGGAGCCCTCAAAGGGGAGAAAACCTTGGCCCCGGAGCTCAAATGGGATTAATAGTCGATACATAATGTCAATGGAATGTTAATATAGGCATAGGCCCAGTTCCTGTTAAGGACTCAAAAAGAGGTGATTATCATGAAAAGAATACTGCTGATGCTCCTGTGTGTAGCCGTTCTCTTGAGCTTGAGTGCATGTCTGTCGCCGTCCGGGAGTACCTTGGAACAGAAACGCGAATCGATCGAGCGCATGCACAATGAAACTCTCGCCCAGCTCTACAGGCAGCGTCCCACCGCAGAGGGCGTGATCAACAAGGCCGTCGGCTATGCCGTCTTCAGCAACGTCAATGCCTATCTCTTCTTCGGTGGCGGCGGCGCCGGTTATGGTGTAGCGGTTGACCATTCTTCCGGGCAGCGAACCTATATGAAGATGGCTCAGGCTGGCATCGGCCTTGGGCTGGGCATCCAGGATATCCGCGCCGTGTTCGTCTTTCACAGCACCCGGGCCTTCAGCAGTTTTGTCAATAACGGCTGGGAATTCGGTGGTCAGGCCGATGCGGCAGCCAAGGCCAGAGAGAAGGGCGGTGCGCTCACCGGAGAATTCTCGATCGATGCCGAGACGACCATGTACACCATGTCGGAATCCGGCCTGATGGCCAAAGTCAATCTGGCCGGGACCAAGTACTGGAAGGACGACAACCTGAATTACTGATGCGGGCGAGTTTGCCGACGCCCCTTGAATGGAGGTCTCGCCGATGCCAGAGATTGAATCAATCGATATAATCCGTGCCGATGGCCGCCATTTCAGCGATTATGGCTGGCTGAAAACCTACTGGTTATTCTCCTTCGCCAGTTATTACGACCCGCACAATATCCAGTACGGTGCCCTGCGGGTTTTCAATGACGACGTGGTCGCGCCCGGGACCGGGTTCCCGACCCATCCCCACGAGGAGATGGAGATCATCACCATTGTTCTGGACGGTGAAATGACCCACCAGGACAGCATGGGCAACCAGACGGTGATCAAGGCCGGTGACGTACAGAGGATGTCTGCCGGAACCGGGCTGACCCACTCCGAGTACAACCTCGCCGACCGGCCGGTCCACTTCTACCAGATCTGGCTCTTCCCTGATGTCCCCGGACTCGTCCCCAGCTACGATCAACGCACTTTTTCTGCTGACCAATGGCGCAACCGCCTGCTGCCGGTCGCTTCCGGACAGGGATTCGACGACGTGGTCAGTTTCAATACCGATGCCACCATCTACCGTGGGCAGATGGATGCCGGCACTAAACTGAACTTTGCAAGTGCCGCTGGGCGGAGGGCCTTTGTTTATCTGACCCGGGGGGAGGTGCGTGTCGATGGCCTGTCCCTGTACAGGGAGGACCAGGCCCGGGTTGATACGGAAAGGTCATTGGCCCTGGAGGCTGAATCCGACGCGGAGTTCATCCTGATCGATGTTCCGTCTTGCAAGGGATGGGGATATAGCGACAAGACGTTGCGGGGTGGCAGGAAGTAGATCAGCGACCCCGTGACAAACTGTGGGCAACCTGCACCTCGGCGATTGAAAGCCGATTCAAGCCGGCTTCTTCATCAGAAGCCGGCTTTTTTCACGGAGCGGGTGGCGAATTTTCGCCTGCCCCTGTTTTCGGTTCAGGCCGCCTTGATCCAGGCCAGGTCCAACTGGAAGGGCCCTTCCTGGCGATCAGCGATGAACAGACCGAAGCTGGTGATATGATGTCTGTCCATGGGCGCAACGGTGGTCAGGCTGACTCCGTGATGTGTGGGTAGAAAGGCTTCGAAAGGGAGAAATATCTCCTGCCAGGTATTTTCCTCGGTGGTGAAAGCCGTCTGGTAGCTGACGCCGTCGAAAAACAGGTCGGTGCGCAGGCTGAGTTTGTAAGTCTTGGCATCGCCGCGCAGGCGCAGCTTGAGGCCTTTGTACGAGCTGAGATCCCACAGTCCGGGCGACGAGCGAATCGAAGCAAAGCCACCGTTGTTTTCAAGCGAGACCATACCGGCAAAACGCAAACCGACGTCGTCGATATGCTCCGGCTGGCTGTAAGAGCAGCCTCCCATAATGCGGTCGTCGATAGCTTGCCAGCCGCGGCCCGCTTGCGCATCGCTAAAGTCAAGAACCACCTGCTCAATTGAATTGCTCATTACGACTCTCTCCGGTTAAGGACATTGTAAGGTTTAATGATGGCGCGGGGAACGGGAGTCCTGGTAGGCTTCTACCCCGACTCGGGGGACTCTGTCAACCTCATGCTGAAAGCCTGTGCGTTGCGCGACTCCTCTGCCGGTCGCTGGTGGCGAACCGAGGGTCCATCGGACGATTGACCAGTGCTGCTTCCGAGGGCGGTTCGTCCGATGCCACAGGAAAAAACACGGCCGCCGGGATTCCCAACGGCCGTTCGAGTTGGTGTTGTGAACAGCGCAGGTCAGGTCACCTTTTCTTCCGGATATGCAGTGATATTGTGGATCGCGAGATCGGATCCACGGAATTCATCTTCCTGCTCGAGCCTGAAACCGAAGACCTTGACGATGACAGCGTAGACCAGAAAGCCGGTGGCCAGGGCATAGGCAATGGCGAACAGGCTGCCGGCCAACTGCGACAGGAAGCTGACCCCGCCGAGACCTCCCAGGCCTTTATATCCGAAAATGCCGGCAGCGATGCCGCCCCAGGTACCGATGATCCCATGCAGCGGCCACACCCCAAGCACATCGTCTATCTTGAGAGTCTCCTGCTCCCACTGGAACCCGTAGACGAAGATCAGGGCGGCCAAGCCGCCAATCAGAAAGGCCGCTATCGGGTGAACCAGGTCGGACCCGG
>JAHEEU010000012.1 GCA_024640545.1 Geobacteraceae bacterium | reverse complement strand
TTAAGCGCGTGGTAGATCTCCGGAAGCTTGCCGGCTTCGAATTCCACGTCGACAACCGGACCGATGACCTGCGTGATGCGTCCTTTATTCATGATGAACCGTTCCTCCATTCTGCCCGCCCGGAATCCGGGGGGATGTCCTCTATTTATGCGTTCAAGACTACTTGATCGATTCGGCGCCGGAGATGATCTCCATCAGTTCCTTGGTGATGGCCGCCTGACGGGCGCGGTTGTACTGCAGAGTCAGTTTGCCGATCATTTCCGAGGCATTCTTGCTGGCGCTGTCCATGGCCGTCATGCGGGCCCCGTGCTCCGAGGCCGCCGATTCCAGCAAGGAACGAAAGATCTGCACCTCGATGTGTTTCGGCAGCAACTGCCCGAGCACTTCACTGGTGCTCGGTTCGTAGATGTAGTCGGTGACGTAAGCCCCCTCAGGCACTTCTTTGGGCACGACCGGCAACAGCTGGGTCACTGTCTGCACCTGGGTCATGGCACTCTGAAAGGCGTTGTAAATCAGGAAGACCGCGTCGTAGTCATCGCTGCTGAACAGCTCGATGACTTCCTGGCCAAGCAGCGCGCCGGTCGGGTAGGTCACCTGACCGGTTCCAACCAGGTGCTCATGCACCTTGATGATATCCATACCGGCCCGACGCTTGAGGTAATCGTTGCCTTTGCGGCCGACGATCAACAGCTCGTAGCTCTCGAAACCTTCCTTGTTCTGGCGGATGAAACGCTCGGCCGCCTTGGCAATGTTGGTGTTGAACCCGCCGCAGAGACCGCGGTCACCGGTGATCAATAACACCAGGGCCTTGCCCTTGCCGCGCTTGGCCAACAGCGGGTGGCTGTCGGTATCCTCGCGCAGCACCAGGCTGGAAAGTACGTCGTGCATCTTGTCCGCATACGGGCGGGCAGCAACCACCGCCTCCTGCGCACGCCTCAGCTTGGCCGCCGAGACCATCTTCATGGCCTTGGTGATCTGCTGCGTGTTCTTGACCGTGCCGATTCGTTTTTTGATGTCCTTTAGACTTGGCATCTGTTCCTACCCGATCATTGCGCCGTTAAGCGACAAACTGGCCTTTGAATTCCTCGAGAGCAGCTTTGATCTTGTTCTGCAGCTCGTCATCGATCGCTTTCTTGTCGCGCAATGTGGCGAGAACATCAGCGTAGTTGCTTTCCATGAAGGTCAGCAGCTCTTTCTCGTAACGCTGAATCGCGTTAGTGGGATATTCATCGACGAAGCCGTAGTTGGCCGCAAAGATCGACACAACCTGCTTTTCAACCGGCATCGGCTGATACTGTCCCTGCTTGAGAATCTCAACCAGGCGGGCACCGCGGTTCAACTGGCGCTGGGTGGCGGCATCCAGGTCGGAGCCGAACTGGGCAAAAGCAGCCATCTCGCGATATTGAGCCAGGGCCAGGCGCAGGGTGCCGGCAACCTGTTTCATTGCCTTGACCTGGGCGGAGCCACCGACACGGGAAACCGAGAGGCCGACGTTGATCGCCGGGCGGACGCCGGAGTAGAACAGGTCGGTCTCGAGGAAGATCTGTCCATCGGTGATCGAGATGACGTTGGTCGGGATGTACGCCGAGACGTCGCCGGCCTGGGTTTCGATGATCGGCAGGGCGGTCAATGAGCCGGCCCCCTCCGCATCGCTCAGTTTGGCGGCGCGCTCGAGCAGGCGGCTGTGCAGGTAGAAAACGTCGCCGGGGTAGGCTTCGCGGCCCGGCGGGCGGCGCAGCAACAGCGAGAGCTGGCGATATGCGACGGCCTGCTTGGAGAGGTCGTCGTAGATGATCAGGGCGTGCTTGCCGCTGTCGCGGAAGAATTCGCCCATGGTGACCCCGGTATAGGGTGAAATGAACTGCAGCGGGGCCGGCTCAGAGGCGGAGGCGGAAACCACGATGGTGTAGTCCATGGCGCCGGTCTGCTTGAGCCTGTCGACCACCTGTGCCACCGTCGAGCGCTTCTGGCCGATGGCGACATAGATGCAGATCATGTTCTGACCTTTTTGGTTTATGATGGCATCGATGGCAACCGCGGTCTTTCCGGTCTGGCGGTCGCCGATGATCAGCTCACGCTGGCCGCGGCCGATGGGAACCATCGAGTCGATCGCCTTGAGGCCGGTCTGCATCGGTTCGTGAACTGATTTACGGGCGACGATGCCAGGGGCCTTGATCTCGACCTTGCTGTAGGTCTCGGTGACAATCTCTCCCTGGCCATCGATCGGGATACCGATACCGTTGACCACGCGACCGATCAGGGCTTCGCCGACCGGAACCTGCACGATGCGCTCGGTCCGTTTGACCGTGTCGCCTTCTTTGATGTGCTCGGAGTCGCCGAGGATCGCAGCACCGACGTTGTCTTCCTCGAGGTTGAGGACCATGCCCATGGTGTTGCCCGGGAATTCCAGCAACTCACCGGCCATCGCCTTGTCCAGGCCGTGTATGCGGGCGATACCGTCACCGACCGAGATAATAGTACCGGTTTCGCTGACTTCGACCTCACGGCCGAAGCCTTCGATCTGCTTCCTGATAATCGCGCTGATTTCTTCTGCTCTGATTTGCATTGTTACGACCTCATCACCCTTTCGTTAAGGATTCTTCGATTCGTTTAAGTTGAGTTTTGACGCTGCCATCAAACAGGCGGCCACCGATTTCCGCCTGCAGGCCGCCAATCAGGTCGGCATCGACGGTGACCGTCACGGCAATCCGCTTACCGGTCTGTTTTTCCAGAATTGTGGCAATGGCCTGCTGCTGAACGTCGTCCAGCTTGCTGGCAGAAGTTATTTTGGCTCTCAGGATGCCGGACAGCTCGTCCGCCTGGCGGCGATAATTCTCTTCGATCTGGCCGAGGTAGCAGATCCGCCCTTTGCTGAGGAGCAGGCCGAGAAATTTGGCCATCCCTTCCGACATCTCCATGGCCTTGCAGAGGTCGGCCAGCATGGCCGCCTTCTTTTCCAGAGCCAGGGTGGGGCTGTCGAGCAACTGGCGCAACAGATCTTCCTTGGACAGGACGTCCTTGAAACTGGCCAACTCGCTACCATAGGCTTCTACAGCCTTCTGTTCCACGCCGAGTTCGACCAGCGCCTTGGCGTACCGTCTGGTAAGGGCACTGACGCTCAATGGAGTTCTCCCACTTTTTGCATGTATTCATCGACCAGACGCTTCTGGTCATCGGCAGAGACCTGCTTTTTCAGCAACCCTTCTGCAAGTTCAACCGCCAGGCGGGCCGCTTCCTCACGCAGTTCCGCGCGCGCCTTGGAGACTGCACCTGCGGCCTTGTTGTCGGTTTCCCGCTCAATCTTGACCGCCATCTCCCTGGCGGCCACCAGGATCTTTTCCCGCTCAACCTCGCCCTCGCGACGAATCGCCTCGGCAATGCCGGCAATCTCTTCCGTCGCCCTGGCCAGTTTGTCGCTGTACTCGCGATACTTGGCTTCCGCCGCTTCCTGGGCGGCCTGGGCGTCTGCCAACGTTTTCTCGATCTCTGCGCGGCGGTCCCTGAGGCCCTTACGGATCGGCTTGGTCACGAAATACGCAAGCAACCCGACCATCAGGGCGAAATTGAAACAGCGGTAGAGGAAATCCTTGAGTATCGCGCCGCTATCGGCGTGGCCACCGCCTTCGGAGGCCATGACAGCGACCGGAACCAGTACCAGGAGGGTCAAAACGGCCGTTTTGAGCAGTGCAGACTTGAGGTTTGCGTTGCCTTCTATCATCAGACCGCCCTCCCCAACACCTTGCCGGCAATCTCCTTGGCCAGCGCTTCGGTTTCGTTGCGCAGGGCCTGGCGGGCGGCCGTGGCCTCGCCCTGAATCTGCTCCTTAATGGACTGCAGTTTCACGCCGGACTGCTGTTTCGCCTCACCGAGGATACGGGACTCTTCCTCCTGAGCCGTCTTGCGTAGAGCCGCGCGCTCTAGGGCGCCCTGTTGCCGGGCCTCCTGAAGCTGGGCTTCATAGCGGGCAATTTGTGCCTGTACCTGCTCGTCGATATCCTGCACTTTCGCCCGGGATCCTTCAATGGTCGCCTTGCGCGCCTGCAGAGCGGCCCGCAATGGTTTGAAGAGCAGCGCGTTGAGCACTGCCATCAAAATCATGAAGTTGACAAACTGCAGGAACAGTGTCCAATCAATCTTGATCACCGTCGTACCTCGTTTAAGTTCGCGCCGCAAGGGCACATCGGTATACTGTATACAACCGTGGAAGACCCTGTCTCAGCCTCTAACCTGGGGTCAAAGCGGAAGATTACTATCATAGCACCCTGGCTATGTCAAGGCTCTTTTCGCAAAAAAACACCACCCAAAAACGCCCTTCCAACGCGCACAGTGCCGCGAAATGGTTACTTTTTAGAGCCATTCGCAACCGGCTTGGCGGCGGCAGCGCTATCGCCGAGATTCATGGTGACCGTCCCATTCAGGGAGACACCATCCTCGACCGAAAGCGCCGGGGTTTCGATGGAGCCATCAACCTGGGCCGGGGCACGCAGTTCGACGCGGGTTTTCGCTTTGATGTTGCCTTTGAAGCGGCCGCTCATAATCAGGGTGCCCACCTGAACGTCGGCCTGTATTTCAGCACTCTCGCCAACAATCAAAGTGTCGTGGGAAGTGATTTCACCACGAAAAGCACCGTCCAGGCGAACGATCTCGTTAAACACCAGCTTGCCTTCAAACTGGCTGCCGGGGCCCAGAAATGCCTTGATTTCACTCTTCTCGATCGGGGTTTCTTTGCGCATGGGCTCTCTTTCCTTCTTATTGAACATAGATTGGCTTCCTGGCTAGCGTTGTCGTTTGACAGCGGTGGGATTGAGTCTGTAAGCCTGTCGGACAATGCGGGCCGCAGTAGATATTGACGGATTGCGGGCAGATTTCAGTTCGGTGACAGGGTCTGTGCCAAAACGACGGGTCGAAAAAGCTTTACAGCTCGCCGGACTTGAGGCCGGCCCCTGGTCGCCCTGGCGGCCGCCTAACGCCTCTCGAAAAGCTCGAGCAGCCGCTCAAGCTCTTCCGGGGAATAATAACTGATCTCGATCTTGCCACCCTTCCCGCCACGGGCCTGGGGTTGAATATTGACCTTGGTGCCGAGGCTGCGCTGCAGACGCGCAGCCAGATCGGCAAGTTCCGGGTCGATCCTGGTTTTACGCGGAACGGATTTACCCGCGCCCCCCTTGAGTTTCTTGACCAGAGCTTCGGTCTGACGCACGGAATACTGTTTTTTAACCACCTGGTCGCGCACTTCCTTGATGCGCACGGCGCTCTCGAGCGCCAGCATGGCCCGGGCATGGCCCATGGAAAGCTGACCGCTGACCACATCCTGCTGGATGGCGGTCGGCAGACGCAGGAGGCGCAGCGCGTTGGCCACCGTCGGCCTCTCCCGGCCGACACGCCGGGCGACTTCATCCTGCGACAGGTCGAAGGAGCTCATAAGGTTCCGGTATGCTTCGGCTTCTTCGATCGGATTGAGATCCTCACGCTGGATGTTCTCGATCAGGGCCATCTCCAGAGCCCAGTCTTCCGACACGTCCTGAATAACGACCGGAACTTCCTTGAGACCGGCTTTCTGGGCCGCCCGCCAGCGCCGTTCACCGGCAATGATCTGGTAGTAGTCCCCCGTGTGGCGAACAACCAGCGGCTGAATCACCCCCTTTTCGCGGATCGAAGCGACCAGCTCCGCCATTTTGGCGTCATTGAAGGTTTTGCGCGGCTGCTGATGATGTGGCTTGAGGTCTTCGACCGGGCAGACAAAATACTTGTGCCGACCATCCTGGGAGGCCGACGTCAGAAGGGCTCCGATACCTTTGCCTAATGCGGGACGCTTGACCATGCTGCTGACTACTCCATGCGAATGATTTCACGCGCTAGATCCAGGTAAGCCGTAGCCCCGCGGGACGAAATATCATAGAGCAGAGCCGGCAGGCCATGGCTGGGCGCTTCAGATAGGCGGACGTTGCGCGGAATCATGGTATCAAAAACCTGGGTGGTAAAATGCTTGCGAATCTCCTCGCTGACCTGATGGGAGAGATTGTTGCGCGCGTCAAACATGGTCAGCAGGATGCCGCGGATAACCAGCCCGGGGTTCAGTTCGCGCTGAATAAGACGCACCGTGTTGATCAACTGGCTCAAGCCCTCCATGGCGTAATATTCGCACTGCAGAGGGATCAGCACGCTGTGAGCGGCCGTCAGCGCGTTGATCGTCAGCAGGCCAAGGGAAGGCGGGCAGTCGATCAGAATGTAGTCATACTCTGCCGACACCTCAGCCAGCGCGGTCTTCAGCTTGTTCTCACGTGCCAAGGCGGAGATCAGCTCGACCTCGGCACCGATCAGGTCGGGGTTGGCAGGCAGCAGGTGGAGAGGGTCGAGGCCCGTCGTCTGCAGCAGGGCCCTGGCCGGTACCGCACCGATCAGGGCATGGTAAACCGTCTGCGCCATGCTGTTCGGGTCGACGCCGACACCGCTGGTGGCGTTGGCCTGGGGGTCGAGGTCGACCAGCAGGGTGCGCTTCTCCGCGGCAGCCAGGGACGCGGCTAGATTGACTGCTGTCGTGGTCTTGCCGACGCCGCCTTTTTGATTGGCTATGGCGATGATCTGAGCCATGCCGCTTCTCCTTCGAGGTGAGTTTTTTCGGTCGCTCAGACTAACATAAGCACCTGGTTCTGCAAAGGGAATTTGCCAGAAGCCAGCCAAACACCAGATATTGACACGAATCGCGGAAAGCACACTACATGTGGTGGAATTTTCCCATTAACGGCGCAATTCGACCAAGCAGCGCTCGGCCCCCGAAAGAGGCAGCTTCAGGCTGTGCAGCAAGGCCGTCCAGCCATCGCGCTGCAACCGTTCTCGCAGCGCGGCAAACTCCTGGTGCCCCTCGGGCCCCTTCATGGCCACAAGCCGCCCCCCGCTCTGCAGAAACGGCTCCGCCAACTCCAGCAAATCAGCCAGGCCGCAGAGCGCGCGGGCGGTCACCAGGTCGAAGCCGGCCCGGTACTCGGCCTGCTCCTGCAGCTGCTCAACACGCCCATGGAGCGCGGTAAAGCCCTGCAAGCCTAGTGCCCGCACGATATGGCGCTGAAAGTCGATCTTCTTGCCGACCGCGTCAACCGAGACGACAGCCAATTCCGGGCAGACGATCTTCAGCGGCAGAGCAGGAAACCCGGCGCCGGAGCCGATATCCAGCAGACGCCTGGCCTGGCGGGCGAAAGGCAGCAGGGTCAGGGAGTCGACCAGGTGCTTCTCCAGCACTTCGTCGCGGTCGGTGATCGCGGTCAGGTTGCGGCGGCTATTCCAACGCAGCAGCTCGTTGACCAACTGCTCGAGCAGTGGCAGCGATTCAGGGTTGACCTCGAGCTCCAAACGGTTCAACAGCTCCGGCAAGGTCATAAGATTATCTCAGCGCCGCAGGAGAACGGCAAGAATGGCTATCGCCGCAGGAGTGACCCCGGGAATGCGGCCGGCCTGGCCAAGGGTGCGCGGCGCAACCAGCTTGAGTTTCTCGCGGACCTCGGCAGACAGACCACGGACGGCTTCAAAATCGAAACCCGCTGGAATCCCAAGGTCTTCGAGACGCCGGAAGCGCTCAACCTGTTCCTGCTGGCGCCGGATATAACCGGCGTACTTGACTCCGGTCTCCAGCTCGTCGCGCACCTCTTCTGACAGTCCGGCCAACTCCGGGTCAAGAAACTCAAGGGCATCCAGAGTGATTTCCGGGCGCCGCAGCAGTTCCTCGAGGGAGGCACCATTTTTCAGATCCTGCAGGCCCAGGCGCTTCAGGGTTTCGTGGTTGCCCGGCGCGACACGGACCTCCCGCAAACGCCTGCTGCCGTACTCCAAACTCTCGAGTTTGCGAGAGAACTTCTCCCAGCGGGCGTCGCTCAACAAACCCGCTTTGCGTCCAATGGGACTGAGCCGCTGGTCAGCATTGTCTTCACGCAGCAGGAGGCGATATTCGGCCCGCGAGGTAAACATCCGGTAAGGCTCCCTGGCCCCCAGACTGACAAGGTCATCCACCAGTACGCCGAGATACCCCTGGTCCCGCCCGATGATCAAGGGCTCCCCCCCCCTGACCTGCAGCGCCGCATTCATCCCCGCCAGGAGGCCCTGGGCAGCCGCTTCCTCGTAACCGGAGGTGCCGTTAATCTGACCAGCATGATAGAGTCCGGGCACAGGCTTGCTTTCCAGGCTCGGCTGCAGCTGAATGGGGTCGACGTAATCGTACTCGATCGCGTAGCCAGGGCGCATAATCTCGACCCGCTCCAACCCTTTCATGGTCCTCAGGTAAGCCAACTGGACATCAACCGGCAACGACGTCGACACACCGTTTGGATAAATTTCCCGGCTGGCAAGACCTTCCGGCTCCAGAAAAATCTGGTGCTGGTCCTTCTCCGGAAACCGAACCACCTTGTCTTCGATGGAAGGACAATAGCGCGGCCCAACGCCCTCGATTATTCCGGAATACAGGGGTGAGCGGTCCAGGCCGCCGCGGATTACCTCGTGGGTGCGCTGATTGGTGTAGGTGATATAGCAGGAAACCTGGGGACGGTCGATACGGGGGGTGTCTGCCGAGAAAGGCTTCGGCGTGGCGTCGCCAGGCTGTTCTTCGAGCACAGAAAAATCTATGGTCGCCGCCGACAAACGGGGCGGGGTCCCGGTTTTCAGGCGGCCAACAACAAAACCCAGCTCTCGCAGGTGATCGGAAAGCCCCTCCGAGGGCGGCTCACCGGCACGGCCTCCGGGATAATGAACCAAACCGACATGGATCAAACCACGCATGAAGGTTCCGGTTGTCAGGATAACCGCAGGAGCCAGAAAACGCAGGCCGTCGCGAGTCACCACGCCAGACGCCCGCCCGCCCTCGACCAACAGCCTGACGACCTGGCCCTGCTTGAGATCCAACCCCGCCTGGGATTCAACTACCTGCTTCATGCGGGCGCGGTAGAGGTCGCGATCGGCCTGGGCCCGCGAGGCTCTTACCGCAGGGCCCTTCTTGGTGTTGAGGACCCTGAACTGGATTCCGGTCGCATCGATATTACGCGCCATTTCACCGCCCAGCGCATCAATCTCACGCACCAGATGCCCCTTGGCCAGCCCACCGATCGCCGGGTTGCAAGACATCTGCGCGACCGCGTCCAGATTGAGGGTCAGCAGCAGGGCACGGCAACCCATCCGTGCGGCCGCCAGGGCCGCCTCGCAACCGGCATGGCCGGCACCGACCACGATAACATCGTAGCTTTGCGCCATTACACTGAACTCCCCTGAAAAGAATCCGTACAACTGAACCTGTTCCACGTGGAACAATCACCCGGAGCCCCCCCCCGAAGGTTCCACGTGGAACCTTCGACTACTTGCCGATGCAAAACCGGGAAAAAATCTGTTCGAGGATCTCGTCCGGGGTGGTCTCCCCGGTCACCAGACCAAGGGCCGTCAGTGCTTCACGCAGCTCCAGGGCGAGGAATTCTAGGTGAACCGGACCGGTAGTCGCCCGCAAGAAGGCTTCCAGAGACGTGACGGCTCGCAAGAGGGCGTCGCGATGACGGCGCTCCGTGATAACGACCCCCTCGCTGCCGGCCAGGGCGGTATCCTTGCCGAGGTGGTCGACAATCGCGGCGCGGAGTTCAGTAAGACCTAGGCCATATTTAGCCGACACGGCCACTTGCTGGGAAAACGTCGTCAGGCGGCTCAGATCGCAGGCTTGTGCCTGGTCGCTCTTATTGATGACCAGGAGGGTCTTGCCAGCATGACACAGCTGCAAGGCCAGCTCGTCCTCGTCAGTCAGCGGTGCTGAGCCATCGACGACCAGCAGCACCAGGTCAGCGGCGGCAGCCTTGTCACGCGCGCGCTGCACGCCCTCACTCTCGATCGGATCATCGGTGTCGCGGACCCCGGCCGCGTCAACCAGGCGCACCGGGAACCCGGCCAGGACCAGCTGCTCCTCCAGAGTGTCGCGCGTGGTGCCGGCAAACTCGGTAACGATCGCCCTGGGTTCGCCGAGAATGGCGTTCATCAGTGAGCTCTTGCCGACATTGGGGCGACCGAGGATCAGAACGCTGATCCCCTCACGCAGGGCGCGCCCGACATCGAAGCTGCCGGCGAGGGCCGACATATCCTCGGCGAGCAACTGCAGCGGCGCCGCAAGGTCGTCCAGGGCAAGGGTTCCGACTTCGTCGTCCGGAAAATCGATATGGGCTTCAAGTAGGGCGAGGGCTTCCTTGATCTGCTCGGAAAAACGGTGGATTTGCTGCGACAACTGGCCTTCGAGTTGGTTTAGAGCTACGCGGCTCGCGCGATCGGAGCGCGCCCTGATGACCTCGATGACCGCTTCCGCCTGGGCGAGATCGAGGCGGCCGTTCAAAAAAGCCCGCTGCGTGAATTCTCCCGGTTCGGCCATGCGGGCGCCGGCATCGAGAAACAGGTCGAGTACGCAACGCAGGATCTGAACGCCGCCGTGACAGTGCACCTCGACGACATCCTCCCCGGTATATGAGCGCGGCGCGCGCATCAGCACGGCGAGAACTTCATCGACCCGCTGATGGTCGCGATTCAGCAGGTGGCCATGATAAAGATGGTGCGAAGCCATCTCGGCAGGGGCCAGCTTGCCGCGGTAAACGGCGGCCAGCAAGTCTCCGGCGCGGGGGCCGGACACCCGGACAATGCCGATCCCGCCCTCACCGGGCGGGGTAGCCGGTGCAACGATGGTATCAAGTAACAGCATCGTCTAACCCTGTAGCAGGAAGATGCTCGGCGTGTAATCCCTGGTCAGGCGGTCCGTCATGCGAGCAACCGGGGGCAGCGGGGCGTCCGGGCGCTGGCCTTGGCGGGTGCCCCCCTTTTTGATCAGGCTGCCTTGCGGTGAATGAAGTACTGCTGCAAAATGGTCAGCAGATTGTTGACCAGCCAGTAGATGACCAACCCCGAGGGGAAGTTCAGGAACATGAAGGTAAAGATGACCGGCATCATCATGAAGATCTTGGCCTGCATCGGATCGACTGTGGTGGGGGTCATCTTCTGCTGCACGAACATGCTCGCACCCATGATGAGCGGTGTGATGTAGTAGGGGTCTTTGGCGGAAAGGTCCGTCAACCAGAAGACAAACGGCGCATGCCGGAGGGCGATAGAACTGAGCAGCACCTGGTAAAGAGCGAAAAACACCGGAATCTGCACCAGCATCGGCAGACACCCCCCTAGCGGGTTGACGCTATGGGTCTTGTAAAGCGCCATCATCTCCTTGTTCAGGCGTTCCTTGTCATTCTTGAACTTGTCCCGCAACTTCTGCATCTCCGGCTGAAGTTTCTGCATCGACTTCATCGACGCGTAGCTCTTGTGGGTGAGTGGCCAGAATAACAGCTTGATCAGCACGGTCAGCAGGATAATGGAGACCCCGTAATTCTTGAAAAAACTGTAGAAGAAGGTCAGAACCATAAAGAGCGGTTGGGCCAGGATGTCAAAGAAGCCGAAATGGACGACCTGATCCAACTGGTGTCCAGCCGCCTTGAGTTGTTCCGGGTCTTTCGGACCGATAAACACCAGATAGTCCAGTTGCCGCTGCTCGCCAGCCTGCAGAGTGATTTCCGGAGACTCCACGAGGTTCTCGATGGCGTCGCCGCTACGCTGTATCTGCACCCTTTGCACGGTCTTGTCCCCCGGCACCACCACGGAAAGGAAATATTTATTCTGGAAGGATGTCCAGCCGATATCCTGACTGTAAGCGACCGAACCCTCTTTCAGATTGTCGATTTTGACTTCTTCTATTTTTCCCTTGATCAGAGAGGCTGGCCCGGTAAAGGAATAGCTGTCGGTTTCCGACGAATCGTCCCAGTGCTGCACCATGGCGAGGTTGATGGTTCCGCGCAGGGTTGACGGGCTGGCGTTGCGCAGCTCGAGCCCGGCGTTAATCGTATACTTATCACCGTTGATCACGAAGGTTTTCACATACTGCATACCGTTGGCGGCAACGTGCTTGAAGCTGAGCGTGACCTCGTCGTTGGTAGCAACCTCGACGACCTCTGGCGCAGAGGTTTCATAGGGGGTGTCGCCGCTAAGGGCGAAACCCTCCGAGCCGGTTGTGCGCAGGGTTGCATAACGATCCGGGCCCGCCAGATACATGTGCACAGGCGGCGAATTCGCCGCGGCGGTCTCCCGATAATCCTTTAAATTGAAAGACACCAGGCGGGCGCCCCGGGTCGTGAAGACCGCCTGGTATTTAGCCGTTTCGACGACAATTTCCCGCGCCGGCGCACTGGTTTCGGTTGAGGGAACGCCTGCTGCCTCGCCCACCACCGGTTCCATGGCAGCGGCCGCCGGCACCTCTGCTGCAGGTTCAGACTTGACGTCTCCCTGCTGCACGCTTTCAGTTACAGCCGGTTGCTGCTGATCCTTGGGCACAGGTGGGAACAGAAAGGAAAAACCCAACCAGACAGCGAGCATAAGGACCATGGCCAGGACGAGGTTTTTATTTTCAGATGCATTCATGGTTCAGAAAAACTCCTAAATTTTAGCAAAGATCCTTAGTCGACCGGATCATAACCCCCGGAGTGCCAGGGATGACATCGGGCCAGGCGCTTGACTCCCAACCAGAGGCCACTCAAGACACCATGCCGATTGACAGCATCAAGGGTATACGCTGAGCAGGAAGGATAAAAACGGCAGGTTGGTGGCTTCAACGGAGAAAGAAAGGTTCTGTAAAAGCGAATGCCCGCAATGGCTAACCGTTTAAGCATGATTCTCGGTCTCCATGCGGGCAAAGACTGTAGTTATTTCCTGGTCCACTTGCAAATGACTCAGGCGTCCGGCATGGCGCTTGGCTATGATCGAAATGTCCACCACCTGGCCGAACTGCTTGTAGTGTTGTCTGAATAACTCGCGCATCCAACGCTTGAGGCGATTGCGGCAGACGGCATTACCTACTTTACGACTCACTGTTGTGCCGAGACGAGAGATCTCCCGCCCCGGATTTATAATCACAACAAAATGGGCTGTATGATAACGTTGTCCCTCTTGCCAGGTTCGTTGATATTCGCTGGAACGGCGGATACGGCGAGCCCTCTGGAGGCTCTGTTCACCCTTCACCCGTTGGCTGAAAGTTACTTGGTCGGGATGGTGACGGCCAAACGCCGGCGACCCCTGGCCCGACGACGCTTGATGACGTTCATGCCACCTTTGGTACGCATCCGCTTACGGAAGCCGTGGGTACGTTTACGACTGACTTTACTGGGTTGATAAGTACGCTTCATGACAGTTCATATCTCCTGTGTATGGCATAGGTCTGCTGATTTTTGTAAAAGGCACTTTTAAGCATAGTTGCCAAACAATGTCAAGAACGAAAAATCTTCTACGATTGCGAGCATTCTTGTGAAAGTAATTTTCCCTTGCAATAAAAAACATCATCTGCTAATCTCTATCGTTAAGTTTTCCACTATTATATGTTTATCTAAACCCTTGTTTTTAGAACCTTTTTAAGTTATCCACAGCTGTTTAAAAGCTTGTGGATAAATCTAACTCCACAGCAACCCTTTGTAGAATTGAGTCAAGACAGAAGCCGGTATGAGCAAACTCTGGGATGATACTCTTGCACACTTGGAACTGAATCTCAGTCCACAGCACTTTGCAACCTGGATAAAACCCCTGAAACTCGTCAAAATCGAGCAGGATATGGTTCATCTGGAAGTGCCGAATCGGTTTGTTCTCGACTGGGTTAAGGAAAACTACAGCAAACTGATACAGAAAATTCTTTCCGAACTATCCGCGGTCTCCTACCGCCTGCAATTCAGTGTTACCGGCCAGGCCAGAGACAATCTACCGAAACACACCAGGTTCACTGAAAAAACAGAGAGTCCGGCCGCCGACAACCCGAAAATTCTGGTTAACAATCATACTGCCGACATAAACCTGAATCGCAAATACACCTTCGAAGAGTTCGTCTCCGGTTCGTCGAACCAGTTTGCTTATGCTGCGGCCATGGCCGTCGCCAATAACCCGGCGACCACCTACAATCCTTTGTTTATCTATGGCGGTGTCGGCCTGGGTAAAACCCACCTGGTGAATGCCATCGGCAATGCTATTCTGAAAAAATCTCCACAGATGCGGATCTGCTACTATACGTCCGAAAAGTTCATGAATGAACTGATCAATTCACTGCGCTATAACCGCATGGACGAGTTCCGCAACAAATTTCGTTCCATGGATGTGCTCCTGATCGACGATATCCAGTTTATTGCCGGCAAGGAACGGACCCAGGAGGAATTTTTCCATACGTTCAACGCCCTGTACGAATCACACAAACAGATTATTGTCACTTCCGACAAGTTTCCAAAGGATATACCGGGTCTCGAAGAGAGGCTGCGGTCACGTTTTGAGTGGGGGTTGATTGCCGATATACAGCCACCGGATGTGGAGACAAAACTGGCTATTCTCAAGATGAAGGCCGAACAGAACAGCATAAAACTACCTGAAGACGTTGCTCTCTTTCTGGCCAACTCGGTCTGCAACAACGTCCGTGAACTGGAAGGTTACCTTATAAGAATAGGTGCTTATGCCAGCTTGACTGCTATCCCGGTATCGCTGGAAATGACCCGCGACGTTCTCAAGGACATACTTATCGAGCGCAATCGCGAACTCTCTGTTGAGGAAATACTCAAAAGGGTCAGCAGTCATTTCAACATAAAAATATCAGATATGAAATCAGCCAAACGGCTCAAAGCCGTTGTTCTGCCCAGGCAGATTGCCATGTATCTTTCCCGGCAGCTGACATCTTCCTCCTATCCGGAAATAGGCGAAAGGTTCGGCGGTAAGGATCATTCAACCATCATTCACGCCATACGCAAGATTGACAAACTGATGGAAGAGGACTTTCAATTGCGCAGCACCATAGAAAATCTTAAAAACGAACTGACCGGCTGACAAGCTGTGCAAAACTACGTTGGCAACCTGGGGAAAAAAAACCGGTTCCGCTAATGTTCTGCCTGTCCCGGATTCCCCAACAGGTTGTACAGAGGTTTTTAATTTTTTTAAAGAACTGATTTAATAGGATAAAAATAGTTTATAAACGTTTCAACAGGCCTTATTACTACTACTAATTTTTAGTTTATTAAGTATTTAAGTATTAAGTATAAACTGTTGATGGGGAGGCTATTATGAATTTCACCATAGAAAAAGAGGTTTTTCTCAAGGGGTTGGCCAGGGTTCAGGGAATCGTCGAAAAACGCAACACTATCCCGGTACTTTCCAATGTGCTTCTGGAAGGTGAAGATGGTGAACTGCGCCTGACGGCAACGGATCTCGAAGTGGGGATGCAGTCCACTTACCCGGCAAACATTCGCAAACCAGGGAAAGTGACAGTCTCTGCCAAGAAGCTTTATGAGATAATCAAGGAATTGCCCGACAATCTAGTCAGTTTCAACGCCAAGGAAAACTGCTGGATTGAAGTGGAGTGCGGCAAGGCCCAGTTCAACATTGTCGGTCTGTCGGCAGACGAGTTTCCAAATTTTCCCAAATCTGACAAAGATCAGTTTCTCGCTCTGGGCAGTTCCCTGTGCAAGGAGATGATCGAAAAAACTTTTTTTGCCGTTTCCCAGGATGAAAGCAAATACAACCTGAACGGGATATTCTGTCAGATTCAGGAGAATAACAAGGAGCTGCGCTTGGTGGCGACCGACGGTCACCGCCTGTCGATGATCGACAAAGAGATCACGAGCACGGAAAGTTCGCAATTGTCCAAGGGCGTCATTCTGCCCCGCAAAGGTATTCTCGAGCTGAAAAAACTCGCTGAAGAGGGGGAGGGTGAACTGCAGCTGCACTTCATGGACAACAACGCCGTGGTCAGCAAGGATCGAACGGTGATTATCATGCGTCTGGTTGACGGAGAGTTTCCTGACTACAGTCGCGTTATACCGAAGACCAACGAGCAGAAGGCGACGATCGCCGTCGATCCTTTTCTCCATGCCCTGCGGCGCATGATTATTCTCTCCAGTGAAAAATCACGGGGCGTGAAGTTGAACTTCAAAAATAACCTGCTGGAACTGTCATCGTCCAATCCGGAGCTTGGTGATGCCCGTGAAGAGCTGGATATGGAATACCAGGGGCCGGAGCTTTCGGTCGGTTTCAATGCCCGCTATCTGCTCGATATACTGCAGGTTCAGGACCAGGACAAGATTTGCATGATTCTCAAAGATAACCTTTCGCCGGGATTGGTCAAACCGATCAAAGACGACGGCTATCTCGCGGTGATCATGCCGATGCGACTCTAAACAGTTTGCGATGAGAAAAGCCTTTGACAATCAAGGCTTTTTTCTTGATAGGCAGTATGATTCTCGAAAACCTGAAGCTGCGTTGTTACCGTAACCTGACCGAGGCGGATATCGCCTGGAATGAACATTTCAATGTCATTTACGGGCAGAATGCCCAGGGAAAAACCAATCTTCTCGAAGCGATTTACCTGCTTGGGCATCTGAAGAGCTTTCGTGGTGCACGGGGCAACGAGCTGATCAACCACGCTGAAGAAACCGCTTGGATCGGTGCGGTTGTAACACTTGGCGCGGTGAATCACCGGCTCGAGATAGGCTTGCAGAAGAATGGCCGTAATCCGAGGATTGACGGCAAGACAGTTCAGAAACTCAGCCACTTTCTCGGTTATTTCCGTACCGTGCTCTTTACCCCGGAAGAGTTGAGCAACGTCAAGGGTTTTCCCGCCGGACGCAGGGCGCTGCTCGACCGGGCGATATTGCAGACCGAGCCCGCCTATCTCGATCGCGTACAGGAATATGACAGGATCCTGCGGCAACGCAATCAACTGTTGAAGCAGCAGGCTGACGATTTACAGTTGGCCCCCTGGACGGAGGCCCTGGTAAGGACGGGAAGTCGCATTCGACATGACCGGCAAACATATCTGAAAAGGTTTCTGCCACGCTTTAGTCATGTATACAGGGAAATAAGCGGCGGCGATGAATCTGCCGGTTTGAATTATTCCATTGAAGATCTGTCGATGCCTGATTTGACAGCGCATCTGGCTGCAGCTTTGGAGCGACTGGCATCACGGGAAAAGAAGTTGGGATTGACTCTGGCAGGACCGCATCGTGACGACCTTGATTTCGTGGTTGACGGCCGGTCTTTGCGCGCCTTCGGATCACAGGGTCAGCAAAGGTCTTTTCTGCTGGCTTTCAAGGCGGCCCAGGTCATGGACCTGGAGGAGCGATTCAAAGAACCACCTGTCCTGCTGTTGGACGATCTCGCCAGTGAACTGGACAGTCGCCGCCAGGAAGGTTTTTTCAATTTTCTGTTAAACCGGCGCGGCCAGGTTTTCCTGACTTCGGCACAGACGCCGCTCTTGGCTGAACCGGTGCTTCAGACCGGAAGTTTTTTCAAGGTTGACCAGGGTATGGTCACCGCTACATCCCCAGAACGAGGGTGACATGACGCAAAAACTGAACAAAGAGTACGATGCTGGAAGTATCAAGGTCCTAGAAGGATTGTCGGCGGTTCGTAAACGGCCGGCGATGTATATCGGTTCCACATCGGTGCAGGGGTTGCACCACCTGGTTTACGAGGTCGTGGATAACTCGATCGACGAAGCGCTGGCCGGATACTGTAATGAAATCCAGGTCATCATCCATGTGGATAACTCGGTGACCGTGGTCGATAATGGCAGGGGAATCCCGGTTGACATCCATCCGGCCAAGAAAAGGCCGGCCGCCGAAGTGGTCATGACGGTGCTGCACGCCGGTGGCAAGTTTGACAGCGATTCTTACAAGGTTTCCGGCGGACTGCACGGTGTCGGGGTGTCGGTGGTCAATGCCCTGTCAAGTCGCCTCGAGCTGGAAATTCGCCGGAACAACAAGATCTATCGGCAGAACTATGAGCGCGGCATACCAACGGGCGATCTGGTCGAAGACGGCGATACCAAGCGCCGCGGAACGCGGATTCTGTTCTGGCCGGACCCGGAGATATTCGAAACTACGGAATTCTCTTTCGAGACCCTGTCTCAGCGCATTCGCGAACTGGCCTTTCTCAATGCCGGAGTCAAGATTGAAATCACCGATGAGCGTTCCGACAAGAGCCACATCTTCCACTATGAAGGCGGCATCGTCTCCTTCGTCGAATATCTCAACCGCGCGAAAACCGCCCTGCACCCTAAGCCTATTTTATTTACCGGCACCAAGGAGGGGGTCGAAATCGAGATCGCCATTCAGTACAACGATGCCTATGACGAAAAGATCTTTTCCTTCGCCAACAATATCAATACCCACGAAGGCGGCACCCATCTGAGTGGTTTCAAGGCGGCGCTGACCCGGACCATGAACACCTACGCGACCAACAACAACCTGCTCAAGAACATGAAAACCGCGATCTCCGGTGAAGACCTGCGCGAAGGGATGGCCGCTGTTCTCTCGGTCAAGGTTCCGGAACCGCAATTTGAAGGACAGACCAAGACCAAGCTGGGTAATTCGGAGATCAAAGGCTATGTCGAAACGATCATGAACGAAAAGCTGGCCGAGTATCTCGAAGAGAACCCCTCGGTGGCCCGCAAGATCCTCGAGAAGGGGATCGACGCGGCCCGTGCCCGCGAAGCAGCACGCAAGGCCAGAGACCTGACCAGACGCAAGGGGGCCCTGGACGGCCTGGCTCTGCCGGGCAAACTGGCCGACTGCCAGGAGAAGGATCCCGCGCTTTGCGAGCTCTACCTGGTCGAGGGCGATTCGGCCGGAGGCAGTGCCAAGCAGGGTCGCGAGCGCCGCTACCAGGCAATTCTGCCGCTCAAGGGAAAGATTCTCAACGTTGAAAAAGCGCGCTTCGACAAGATGCTCACCTCCAACGAGATTCGCACCTTGATCACAGCCATGGGCACCAGCATCGGCAAGGATGATTTCGACATCGCCAAGCTGCGTTACCACCGCATCATCATCATGACCGACGCCGATGTCGACGGTTCCCATATCCGCACCCTGCTGCTGACCTTCTTCTTCCGGCAGATGCCTGAACTGGTGGAACGGGGCCACCTGTATATCGCCCAACCACCGCTCTACAAGGTCAAGCGCGGCAAGAAGGAACTCTATCTTAAAGACGAAGCCGCACTGCGGGAATATCTGCTCGATGAAGGCGTCGATGGGATGACCGTGCAGATGGAGAAGAGCGGCAAGGTGTTGCGCGGCAAGCAGATCATTCCGACGCTGCGCAACATCCTCGATTACAACGAGCATTTTGACAAGATGGTGCTTAAGGGGGTCAACGCCGACGTGCTGAGCGTTTTCATCCGCGGCAAACTGCAGAACGGCTTTGCCGACCTGTTGGATCTGGAACCCCTCGCCGCCAAGCTGCGCAATGTCGAACCGCAAGCAGAGTTTGTCGTGCAGGGCGATCCGGCACGAATTCTCTATAGTCGCGGCAACCTGCGTACCTTTATCGACCAGAAGGTGCTCGAATACCTGTCGATGTACGAATACAAACTGCTCCTGCAGGCCTACAAGCTGGTCGAGGATATCTGCCTGGGCGAATCCGCGCTGATCAGCAAGGAAGGCGAAACGGAAGCTGTCATCGGTGATCGCCAGGAGCTTCTCAACCATTTCTTCGCCCGGGCCAAGAAGGGTCAGTACATCCAGCGCTACAAGGGGCTGGGTGAGATGAATCCCGGCCAGCTCTGGGAAACCACCATGGATCCGGAGAAGCGGGTTCTGCTGCAGGTCAAGGTCGAGGATACCTACGAAGCCGAACAGATTTTTACCGTCTTGATGGGCGACCAGGTCGAACCGCGCCGCGAGTTCATCGAACAGAATGCCCTGAGCGTATCGAATTTGGATGTTTAACAACCAAGCGAGAAGCGAGCGAGGAGAGGAAAATTAGCCCCTCGCACTTCGCGCCGCTGATTTTCCGGAGGAAAATCTAAATGCTTACCGAACAGAACCGTATTACCGTCAATATAGAAGACGAAATGCGCAAGTCCTACATGGACTACGCCATGAGCGTCATCGTCGGTCGCGCCCTGCCGGATGTGCGCGACGGCCTCAAGCCGGTCCACCGCCGGGTGCTCTTCGCCATGAACGAGCTCAGCAACGACTACAACAAGCCGTACAAGAAATCGGCGCGCGTGGTCGGTGATGTCATAGGTAAATACCACCCCCACGGCGACTCGGCGGTCTACGATACCATCGTACGCATGGCGCAGGATTTTTCCATGCGTTACCCTCTGGTGGACGGCCAGGGGAACTTCGGCTCGATTGACGGCGACTCGGCCGCGGCCATGCGTTATACCGAAGTGCGCATGGATCGCCTGGCCCATGAGCTGCTCAACGACATCGACAAGGAGACCGTTGAATTCGGGCCCAACTACGACGACTCCCTGGAAGAGCCGCTGGTACTGCCCTGCAAGTTCCCCAACCTGCTGGTCAACGGCTCCGAAGGGATTGCCGTCGGCATGGCCACCAAGATCCCGCCCCACAACCTCGGCGAGGTGATCGACGGCCTGGTGGCGATGATCGATGATCCGAAACTCGACGAACAGGACCTGCTCCGGCATATACCCGGCCCCGATTTTCCGACCGGCGGTTTTATTCTCGGCCGCGAGGGGGTCCGCGAAGCCTACCGCAGCGGCCGTGGCATCATCCAGATGCGCGCCAAGGCGATGGTCGAGCAAAACCGCCGTACCGGTCGGGAAAGCGTGGTGGTCAACGAGATCCCCTTCCAGGTCAACAAGGCCCGCCTGATCGAAAAGATCGCCGACCTGGTCAAGGACAAGAAGATCGAGGGGATCGCCGACCTGCGGGACGAGTCGGATCGCGACGGCATGCGCATCGTAATCGAGCTCAAGAAAGATACGATTCCGCAGGTCATCATCAACCAGCTTTACAAGATGACGCCGATGCAGTCTTCCTTCGGTATTATCATGCTGGCAATCGTCGGCGGCCAGCCCAAAGTTCTGGCCCTGCGCGACGTGCTCGGCCACTTCATCGAGCATCGCAAGGAGATTGTCACCCGTCGGACCCTCTTCGAGCTGAAAAAGGCCGAGGCCCGCGCCCATATCCTCGAAGGACTCAAGATTGCGCTCGACAACCTTGATGAAGTGATCCAGGTGATCAAGACCAGTGCCACCCCGGCGGAAGCCAAGGATCGCCTCGTTGCGCGCTTCGAGCTCTCGGAAATTCAGGCCCAGGCGATTCTCGACATGCGCCTGCATCGCCTGACCGGCCTGGAGCGGGACAAGATTGTCGAGGAGTACAACCAGGTGCTGGCGCTGATCCAGAGGCTCAAGGAGATCCTCGGCAGCGAAAGTGAGATCCTCAAGATCATCAAGGGTGAGCTGTGCGAAATCCGCGAACGTTATGCTGATGCCCGGCGCACCGAAATCATCGAAATGGCGGCAGATCTCTCCATCGAGGACCTGATTGTCGAAGAAGACATGGTCGTCACCGTGTCCCATTCCGGCTACATTAAGCGCAACGCGGTCTCCCTCTATCGCGCGCAGCGGCGCGGCGGCAAGGGTGCGACCGGTATGCGTCCCAAAGAAGAGGATTTCGTCGAGAACCTGTTCATTGCCTCGACCCACAGCTACGTGCTGATCTTTACCAACCGCGGTAAGGTCTACTGGCTCAAGGTTCACGAAATACCGCAGGGCGGCCGCGCTGCCCGCGGCAAGGCGATCGTCAACCTGCTCAACCTGGCCGCCGATGAAAAGGTAATGACCATCCTGCCGGTCAAAGAGTTCAGCGAAGGGCGCTATATCATCACCGCCACTAGGAAAGGCACTGTCAAGAAGACCGACCTGATGGCCTATTCCCACCCCCGCCAGGGCGGCATCATCGCCCTGACCATCGACGAGGGTGACAGCCTGATCGCCGCTCGCCTGACCGATGGCAACATGGACATTATCCTGGCCAGCCGCAACGGCAAATCGATCCGCTTCCCGGAAACCGACGCCCGGCCGATGGGCCGCACGGCCCGCGGCGTGCGCGGCATGCTGCTCGAGGGCAAGGACGTGCTGATCGGCATGGAGGTCGTCTCAGACGCCACCGCGTCGACCCTGGTGTCGGTCACGGAGACCGGTTACGGCAAACGCACCAGCCTCTCCGAGTACCGCGTCCAGAGTCGCGGCGGCAAGGGCATCATCACTATCAAGACCGGTGGTCGCAATGGCCAGGTGATCGACGTTAAGCTAGTTGACAACGAGTCCGACCTGATGTTTATCACTGACCGTGGCAAGGTTCTGCGCACCCGGGTCGGCGCCTTGTCGATCATCGGCCGCAACACCATGGGGGTGCGCCTGATGGTTTTGGAAGTGGAAGAACGTATCGTGGCGGTTGCCAAACTGGCAGAGAAAGAAGATGATGAAGGACATCCAGAAGTTGAAGAAACAGCTCCTGATGGAGGAGTTGAAGCGCCAGGGGAAGGCGCCTAAAAAACCACTCTGGGGGGGTCTTGGTCTGGCTCTGGTTCTGCTGTGCGCTGCCGGAGGGTTCTGGTTTCACACGAATCAGAATTCAAGGCTCGAAGAGGCGTTC
Source organism: Geobacteraceae bacterium (assembly GCA_024640545.1). GTDB lineage: Bacteria > Desulfobacterota > Desulfuromonadia > Desulfuromonadales > BM103 > JAHEDT01. The sequence goes on along the minus strand of JAHEEU010000012.1, from coordinate 7,101 downwards.
CAGAAAGGCGTGGCGCTCAGGGAGGCCGGCAACTACGCGGCCGCGGCCGCGGCCTTTCTCACGCTGCACGATAAACACCCCGCTTACGCGCAGGCGCCCCAGGCGCTCTACCAGGCCGCCGAAATTCAGAATCTTTACCTCGGCCGCTATTCGGACGCCCTGCTGACCTACCTTCTGCTGGAACGGGACTATCCGGAAGCCGCAGAGGTGGCCCCGGCCAGAAAACAGGTTGCCATCCTGTACAAGTACCGGCTCAACGATTGCAGCCAGGCGATATCGGCTTATCAGAAGGTTCTCGATCAGCCTGGCAGCGATAATGACCAGTTGCAGTATGAAGTCGCGGACTGCTATTTCAGGCTGAACAACTTTGAGCAGGCCCGGATAGAATTCGAAAGCCTGCTGAAAAATACTTCCGAGAGTGCTCTGACCGCCGAGGTCCAGTATCGCATCGCCATGACCTACGCTCTCGAGGGCCAGCTTCCCGAAGCCGCCGGGGCCTATCGTCTGGTAATGGAGCAGTGGCAGGACAGTCCCTATGCCCTCGAAGCGGGATTCGGCCTGGCGACCGTTCTGGAAGAACAGGAAAAGCTGGTTGAAGCCTTGAAGATCCTGGAGGGTTTGGCTGGAATTTATCCGAAACAGGATATACTGGAACGTAAAACGGCCCAGGTACGCGAACGCATAGAAAAGAAGAAAAAGGCGATCTGAGGTTTTGCCATGATGAATATTGGAGTCATCGGTGCCGGCAGCTGGGGGACGACCCTGGCCAACTTGCTGGCCAAGAAGGGGCACGACGTCACCCTCTGGGTTTACGAGGCGGACCTCGCCGTGCGCATGGCGCAAACCCGCAGCAACGATATTTATCTTCCCGGGGTCGAGCTGGACGAGCGCCTCGCCGTGACCAGCGATCTGATCTCTGCCGCCAGCAACCGGGAGCTGCTGCTGCTGGTCTGCCCTTCGCAGGTGATGCGTCGCGTTCTCGAGCAGTGCCGGCCCGCGCTGCGCCCCGGTTGTCTGCTGGTCTCGGCGGCCAAGGGGATCGAGAACGACACGCTGATGACCATGTCGGAGGTGCTGGGAGAGGTCCTCGGCGGAGACGCCGCGGCGCGCTGCGCCTTTCTGTCCGGGCCTTCGTTTGCCAAGGAGGTTGCTGCCGAACAGCCGACCGCCGTGGCGGTGGCGGCGGTGAGCGAGTCCGTGGCAGCCATCGTCCAGGAGCTGTTCAGCACCGATTATTTCCGTGTCTACACCAATGCCGATGTCATAGGTGTCGAACTCGGCGGCGCCCTCAAGAACGTGATCGCACTGGCGGCCGGGGTCAGCGACGGGCTTGGTTTCGGCTACAACACCCGGGCGGCCCTGATCACCAGGGGCCTGGCTGAAATCGCCAGGCTCGGCGAAGCCAAGGGAGCACTCCCCGCGACCTTCGCTGGGCTGGCCGGCATGGGTGACCTGGTTCTGACCTGCACCGGCGACCTGTCCCGTAACCGCACGGTCGGCATGGAGCTTGGCCGTGGCCGCAAGCTCAATGACATTCTGGGCTCCATGCGCATGGTCGCCGAAGGGGTCAAGACCACTCTCTCCGCGTTTCAGCTGGCAGAGAAGCTGGGTGTCGACATGCCGATAACCGAGCAGATGTACCAGATCCTCTATGTTGACAAATCGCCTCGACAGGCGGTCTCTGACCTCATGCTGCGCGTCCTCAAGGCGGAGTCCGTCTGAAGTGCTGTGCAGTCAAAGGAGAAGCAGATGAAAAAACGAGTACTGGCGATTTTCACCTTGATGATCGTTCTTGCGGCACCGGTCCTGGCCGTAGAACAGGTTGTCATCGAGACCAGCCTCGGCAAGATCAGTCTGGAACTCGATGACGCTAAAGCGCCGCAAACGGTGGCCAACTTTCTGGCTTATGTCGATTCCGGCCATTACCGGGACACGATTTTTCACCGGGTCATCAAGGATTTCATGATCCAGGGTGGCAACTTTAGCGGCGAGATGGCACCGAAAAAGACCCGCGAGCCGATCAAGAACGAAGCCGGCAACGGCCTGCTCAATCTGCGCGGCACCATCGCCATGGCCCGCACCGGTGTGGTGGACAGCGCGACCAGCCAGTTCTTTATCAACCTCAAGGACAATGCATTTCTCGATCACAAGGACGACACTGCCCGGGGATTTGGCTATGCCGTGTTCGGCGAGGTCACCCAGGGCATGGATGTGGTCGACAAGATCGGCAGCAGCACAACGCATACATATCGACAGTTCCGCGATGTTCCGGTGGAACCCGTCGTGATTCTCGACATCAAGCGCGTGGCACGTTAAATTAACAGGCTCCAGACCACTGGAGGCAGAGACCGCGAGGCTGGCATGAGTACCGCCCGCATCATGACCTATAATATTCAGTGCTGTCGCGGCAGTGACGGCCAGGTCATTCCGGACCGGGTCCTGAATGTGATCGCCGATGCCGCACCGGATATCGTTGTCCTCCAGGAACTCGGCCCGGTCCATCACGCCGATATTCTCCCCTACCTTGCGGAGCGCCTCGGCATTGACGCGTTTCGCGACGCCACCGGCGGGCCGCTGGCCTTCCTCTCCTTCTTCCCGCTCAAGGCCGTGCAGAAATTCGAGCTTGGCTACGGCGGGCAATGTCTGCGCGCGGACGTGGAGCTTGGCGGCAAACGCCTGCATCTGCTCAACGTATGCCTCGACAGCTTCCCGCGCTTTCGCAGCCACCAAGTGGCTCAACTGCTTGGCCCGGAGCTGCTCGGCAACCCTTCCATGGCCTGTCCGGCACTGATCCTTGGGGATTTCGCCGACTATCTCTGGGGAGCCGGCAACCTGGAGCTGGCCTCGATCCTGCGCCGTGCCCGCCGCCCGCTCTGGCGAGGGACCTATCCGGCGCGCTACCCGGTGTTCGGACGCGACCGTGCCTACCTGCGCGGTGCTGTGCGGGTGCTTGATGCTTCGATCAATCGTAGCTTCCTGGCGCGCCAGGCGTCCACCCACCTGCCGCTGACCCTCACGGTGCAGGTCACCGACACGCGCCGGACAGTGCGCCTGCATCAGCTATCAGGCGGTCGCATGGAGGCCGCTCCCGGGTAACCAGGCTGTGGAAAAGCCTGTGGACAAGGTTGATAACTGATTTTTTCCAGAGCAGAATTCCATCGTTGACAAGATGAAACTTCCCCGGATAACACGCGCACATGCGCTGGTGACACTCGACTGTCTCGAGGCGACCTACCCAGAAGCTCACTGCGCGCTGGCCCACCAGAACCCGTGGCAACTGCTGGTCGCGACCATTCTCTCCGCCCAATGTACCGATACACGGGTCAATCTGGTCACCCCGCTGTTGTTTGCGCGCTACCCAGATCCAGCCGCTATGGCCGCGGCCGAACCGGCCGAACTGGAAGCTCTGGTTCGCTCGACGGGCTTCTTTCGCAACAAGGCGAAAAACCTCATTGCCTGTGCTGCAGAACTGGTCAGGAAGTACAAAGGTGAAGTGCCGCGGGAGATGGCGGCGCTGGTCGCCCTTCCGGGAGTCGGCCGCAAAACCGCAAACGTGATCCTGGGGAATGCCTTTGATGTGCCGGGGATGGTCGTAGACACTCATGTCGGCCGTATCGTCCGGCGCCTGGGTTGGGCAAGCGCACAAACCCCCGAGAGGGTCGAAGCGCAACTCTGCCGTCTGCTGCCTGCGAAGCGCTGGACCCAGGCCGCCCACGTGCTGATTTTTCACGGCCGGCAGTGCTGTCGGGCCCAGACCGCCTGGTGTTCGGCCTGCCCGGTGGAGGATCGGTGCCCGCAGGTTGGGGTTGGCAGGAGGAAGTAGCGGCAAACCAGGGCCCGGTTCCGCAGGTGCCTGTCCCTTTTGTGCCCCTTGATGCTGCGACACCCGGGGACAGCCCCCGTTCGGGGACAGTCCCCTAATCTGCTATGGGGTGCAAAGTGAGACAAGCAAAACCGGGATTCGATATCCATCGAATCCCGGTTTAATTTGTCGCCGTGGAACCAGATAACTCACTGGTCATTCATATCCAAGCGGAAGAAATCCTTGGCCTGCGGTGTCTTCTCTTCGATCGCATAGCTTACCGGCGCCGTGTTGGGGGCGAACGCCTCGATCACGATATCGGGGCTATCCTCCGGTGCCAGCAGGCCGGTCAGCGGGTCGATCGGCCGGAATTCGATGCTGTCCGGCACCGGGAACTGTTCAACCGGCATCCCCGCGGTGGCCTCCTCCATGAAAGCGACCCAGGCCGGTGCAGCGGCTTGCGAGCCGGTCTCCCGTTTGCCCAGCGGCCGCTCCAGGTCGTAGCCGACCCAGGTGGCCGCCAGCAGCTGCTGGGTGAATCCGATGAACCAGGCGTCCTTGAGATCGTTCGTGGTCCCGGTCTTGCCGGCAACCGGGCGCTTCAGGGATTTGGCCCGCCAGCCGGTGCCCTGCTGCACCACGCTCTCCATGAGGTTGGTGGTCAGGTAGGCTGTCTCCGGACTGATCACCCGGTTGCGAGACTGGCCGATCAGCTTCTGTCCTGCCTGGGGTCCCCCCGGAAAGTCGGCCGGGTCGTTCGATTCGATGACCTTGCCATCGCGATCGAGGATCTTGTTGATATAAGTCGGCACCACGCGGACGCCGCCGTTGGCCAGCACCGCATAGCTGCGGGCCAGCTCCATCGGCGTCAACGCCGATGAGCCGAGGCCGAGGGTCAGGTCTTCGTCCAGGCGCGATTCGATACCGAGCTTGCGAGCGTAATTAGCCGCATAGCGCACACCGATATCCTCGAGAATCTTGATGGTAATAACGTTGTACGACTTGGCGAGGGCAGTGCGGAGCGGCACAGGGCCATAAAAGCGTTTGGAGTAGTTCTTCGGTTTCCACTCCTTGATTTCACCGTTTTCCTGGCGTTCCTTGAAGATCAGGGGGGTGTCAAGGATCACGGTGGCCGGGGTATAGCCCTTATCCAGCGCGGCCGCATAGATCAGCGGCTTCATCGCCGAGCCTGGCAGGCGGCGGGCCTGGAGGACCCGGTTGAACTGGCTGGTGCGGAAATCATAGCCGCCGACCATTGCCTTGATCTGACCGTTGTGCGGGTCCATGGCCAGCAGTGCGCCCTGCGCTTCCGGATCCTGCTCGAGGCTCAGCTGCCAGGGTCCTTTCTCCGGCATCGCCAGGATGCGCACCTGGATCTTGGCACCGACCGGCAGGCGAGTGGTTGTCGCAGAGGCATTGCCGCTTGCTGTGCTGGTCCGCTTGACCAATTGCGGCGGGCCGGCCCACTTGGCAGAGGTCAGCTGGATGCGGCCATCCCGATCAGCGATACGCAAATGCAGGTTCTTCTGGTCGGCGCCACTGACCACTCCTTCGACGATGTCATCGAGCTTTGGCGCCTGTGCGGCAAAGGTCTCGGTTTGCTGGCGCAAAAACTCGGCTTCCTCTTCGACGCTCATGACCGCCAGAGGGCCGCGATAGCCCTGGCGCTTGTCGTGGTCGCGCAGGTTGGCCTGGACCGCGGCCTGGGCAGCCAGCTGCATGTTGAGGTTCATGCTGGTCTGGACTTCGAGCCCGCCATGGTAAAGCAGGTCCTTGCCGTAGGTATCCTCGAGGTAGCGTCGCACCTGCTCGCTGAAATACGCCGCGTCGTTGATGTGCTGGTTGATGCGTGGCCGGATGACGAGCTCTTCCGCCTGGGCCTGGTCGGCTTCTTCCTGGGCGATGAAACCCTCGTTGACCATGCGGCCTAGCACATAGACCTGCCGCTCTTTGGCGCGGTCATAATGGCTGTAGGGAGAATAGCGGCTGGGCGCCTTTGGTAGGCCGGCCAGCATGCTGCACTCGGCCAGGGTCAGTTGATCGACATCCTTGTCGAAGTAGTTTTCGGCTGCGGCCTGAACGCCGTAGGCACCGTGACCGAGGAAGATCTGGTTGAGGTAAAGGTAGAGGATTTCCTCCTTGGAGAGGCGCTTTTCCATCCGGTAGGCGAGAATCGCCTCTTTGAACTTGCGCTTGAACTTGCGTTCCGGGGTCAGCAGCAGACTCTTGGCCACCTGCTGGGTAATGGTGCTCCCCCCCTGGACGATGCCGCCGGCCTCGATGTTCTTTAGCGCCGCCCTGAAGATCGAGACGATGTCGATCCCCTTGTGTTTGAAGAAGTTTGAATCCTCGGCGGCGACGAAGGCCTGGATCAACTGCATCGGCATCTTCGACACCGGTACGACGATGCGGCGCTCCTCGAACAGCTCGGCGATGACCTCTCCTTCGTCGCTGAGTACCCGGGTAATGATCGGCGGCCGGTAGTCGGCCAGGGTGTCGACGCGCGGCAGCGATTCGGAGAGGTAAAAGTAGGCGCCGACCGGCACGATGATCGCGAGCAGCAGTCCAAGAGCGCCGAGCGCAAGCAGTACCCGGGTCAGCATGGCGAGAGGAAATTTTTTCGGTTGATTCTTCGGCTTCAGCATAAAACCCTCAATTGAGCGAATACTTCTACCATAGCCCTTCCCTCTTCGGCAACTGTTTTGCCGGTTTAAACGGGGTTCGCGCTATGCTATAGTGTGCTGCTGTATCAGCGTCTCGTCGATCGATGAGCCCCGGAAAGTTGCCATGCCTGACATGAGAAGGAAACCAAATTGCCTGCTACGGATTTTCGCCGCAATAAAATAGTTGCCACGGTCGGCCCGGCCAGCTCTTCCCGCGAGATGCTGCTGGCCCTGATGGAAGCCGGTGCCGATGTCTTTCGCCTCAACTTCTCCCACGGGTCGCACGCGGAGCTGGCGGCAACGGTCGCCCTGATCCGCGAACTTTCCCGCAACCGTCGCCGGGCGGTGGCCATCCTAGGCGACCTGCAGGGGCCGAAGATCCGTACCGGCATGATGCGTGGCGATGTCATGACTCTCAGCGCCGGCCAAGCCGTGGTGGTAACCACGGCGGAGGTGCTCGGTGAGAACGGCTTGATCCCGACCACCTATCAGGCGCTGCCCCAAGATGTAACCGCGGGCGCCCGGATTCTGCTTGATGACGGTCTGCTCGAGCTGCTGGTCGAAAAAGTCACCGGCGACGAAGTGCATTGCCGGGTGGTGGTCGGGGGCGAACTGAAGAACCGCAAGGGGATGAAC
>JAHEEU010000136.1 GCA_024640545.1 Geobacteraceae bacterium | reverse complement strand
TGAGCGCGCACCACCAGGATCGTGCCGTCAAACAGCGTGCTCATAGAGCGGGCATCGGCTACCGACATAAGCGGCGGCGTATCACAGAGGATCACATCGTAGTCCTTCGTAAGTTCTTCGAGCATCGAGCGGAAACGCTGCGACGAGAGCAGCTCCGAAGGATTCGGCGGAATCGGTCCGGAGGTGATCAGGGTCAGGTTCTCCATAGGCCCCTGCTTGAGCAGATTCTTGCCGCTGTCGCCGGCGAGATAGCTGGAGAGACCGGTCTGGTTCGATTTGCCGTAGATCTTGTGGATACGCGGCTTGCGCAGGTCGCCATCGATCAGCAGCACTCTCTTCTCGGCCTGGGCCATGGCCATGGCCAGGTTCACTGCCGTGGTCGTCTTGCCTGCTCCGGGGCCGGGGCTGGTGATCATGATCTTGCCGGGCTGATGATCGGGGCGCGACAGCACGATCGCCGCACGCATCGCCTTGTAGCTCTCGGCGAAAGCCGAGCGGGGGGATGCCTGTACAGCATTTTCCACGGTGCCCGAGTCTTCCGCCCAGAGCGAGACCTGGCCGAGCACGCTGATTCCCAGTTTACGCTCCGCCTCGTCGGGGTATCTGACGGTGTTATCGAGATACTCGATGAAAAAAGCCAACGCCAGTCCCAGGATCAGGCAGCCGGCGAATCCACCAAGAAAGATCTTGCGCTTGTCCGGAGCCACGGCGAACTCGGGAATCGTCGCCCGCTCGATGATCCAGACGTTGACCGGCTGGGTGTCCTGGGTAATCCCCTGCTCCTTGATCTTCAGCATCAGGGCGTCGTAGAGCTGGCGACTGGTTTCAACTTCGCGCTTGAGAGCGCTGTACTGGACGTATTTTTGGCCGAGGCTCAAAACCTCTTCCTGGGTCCGTGCAAACTGTGCCCGCAGGCTGGACTCTCTGCTCTTTGCCAGCTCCAGCTCGCTGCCGATCGAGGCAATGATCCGCTGGATCTCGAGAAGTTTCTTGTTTTCCAGGCTGGCCAGGTCGCTGACCGCCTTCTTCATGGTCGGGTGCTTGGGCCCGTACTCGCTGGAGAGCTCAAGGATGTGCTGCTCCGCTTCGAGGATCTGGCTGCGCAGCGTCTGCACGCTCGGCTCACGGGCAATGGCCGGCAACGTCTCCGCCAGGGCGGGATTGTCATAAGCCTGACGGGCCCGGGCGTAGAGCGTTTCTAAATCCTTGCGTTGACTTTCGGCGCTCACCATTTCGCTGCTCAGCTGGTTCAGCTGCTCCGGTGTTACCGCGCCTTCGTCCTCCATGGAGAGAATGTTGTTCTCCACCATGTAACGCTGCAACCTCGATTCTGAGTTCTCTACCTTGCTCGCCTCTTCCTCGGCTTTGCGTGTCATCCAGTCGAGGGTCAGGCGGGTGAAGTCGAGCTTCATCTCGAGGGTTTCCTCGACGTAGGCCTGCGCCACGGAATTTGCCACACGGGCCGCCAGCACCGGGTTGGCCGAGCGGTAGCCTATCTCGACGATGCGGCTGCGGTTCGCCGGGCTGATCTCGATGTTGCCGCTCACCAGGTGGGCCATGAGGTCGAGCTTGTCTTCTTCGTCGAGCGTCGCTGGATCAATCCCCGAGCCGCTGAATCCGCGCTTGACCAGCGAAACGACCCTGGACAGCCAGGCACGCACACCGCTAGTGGCTCCACCGGCAAGGATAGCGGTGTGCTCATCGGCATTCAGGCCCTTGGCGACCCGGCGTCCGACCGCGTCACTCTTAATCAGCTGGAACTGGGTTTCGTAAAAGAGCGGGTCGTAGCCGGAGCCATAATACTTGTCAAGGGTATCGGCGTTGGCGACCTTTTCAATCAGGACCCGGGTGGTTCCCTCGTAGATCGGAGTCATCGACAGGCCGACCAGTACCACCGACAAAAAGCCAGCCAGGAACACAATCAGGATCAGGCGGTGACGTTTCTTGACGATGCGCCAGTAAGCGAGTAAATGGAGTTCTTCGGTATTCAAAGACATGATATTTCTATTCGTTTATATGTTTAGTCAGGTTGAAACCTGTCAGTTCTAATCTCGACTTTTCGCGCCTCGCAACTCGAAAGGAAGAGTCCCTAGAAGTAGCTCTCCGGCACCACGATTACGTCATCCGGTTGCACGGTCATACTCAGCGGCACGCGCTCGAAGGTTTCTTCGCCTTCCCCGGTCTTGCGTACGACCTTGATCCGCCCCTTGGCAGCAAGATTGGTAAAGCCGCCGGCCTTGGTCACCATCATCAGCACGGTGCTGTCATCGTCGACCGGATAGGAATCCGGTTTGTTGACATGGCCGGTCACGTACACCAGCCCGGCCCTGGCAATGTAAACATTGTCGCCGTCACGTAGCACCAGGTCCTGGTCACGCACACCCTCTTCCATCAGCTGCTTCAGATCGACCTGGATCATTTCCTCGGCATCCTCGCCTGCTGATTTGCGATGGATCGAGGCAAACTTGCCGGCTTCACGGGCCAGTCCACCGGCCTGGGAGATTAGTTCGAGCAGCGTGGTTGGCCCGGGCAGCTCGTAAAGGCCGGGCTGCTGCACCTCGCCCATCACCACTACCTTGCGATTACGGAACTGCTCAATGAAAACCGAAACCTGGGGATTCACCAGGTAGCCATCGGCCAGGGCAGCGGCGATCTTCTCACCGGCTTGGGCCGCAGTCAGCCCACCGATATCAACCTGGCCAATCAGCGGGAAGGGAATAATTCCGTCGCTGCCGACTCTGGAAGTCATGGTGAGATCGGCGTGGCCGTAAACCGTCACCTTCAGGATATCACCGTCTCCAAGACGATAATCATCGTCCACCGCGCCCAGGACCGTCGCGCAGCACAAACCAAGCATCAACAATACAGCGAACAGGTATCTCAACATCGTCTCTTTTCTGTCCCGTCAGCCCCTGTTAAAGGACCCCCGTCAAGCTTACGAACAGCGTATTGGTGGTGTAGTCAAAAACATCGAAGTTGGAATCACGATCTTCCCAGCTATAGCCGCAGGTCAACTCCAGCCATTGCAGGGCCTGCCAGGTCAGATCGACCTGGGCGTTCAAGTAGTCATCATCCCGTGAATCCGTATCTGTGCCAACGGTGATGTCACCTTCGTAATCGTCATTGAGCCAGCCGGCCTTGAGATTGGTCGATACTTTCGGCACCAGCTGGTATCTCAGATCCGCATTGACTTCTTGGGTCAAACGCCCCGTAGTGCCGGCTGTGTCGGTCTCGTTGAGGTAACGCAGGGCGTTCAGGCGCATGGCTGTTTTCGGCGAGAAGCGATAGTCGAGCTGCACTTCAAGTTGCAGCTCATCTTCATCAGAGACGTCCCCGTCATACTCTTTGTTGTTGTAGCCGACTTTAGCCAGGCCGCGGGTCTTCTCCGTGATGCTCCAGGTGACACCAGCGTAGAACTTGTTCTCTTCACTGTCCAGTTCATCGTCGCTGTCATAGTCGGTATCCACATACTCGTACTCGCCAAACAGATCGAGCTTTGGAGTTAATTCGAAAGTGATTTTACCGCCAAAGGTCCAGTCCTCGCGTTCGCGAAAGGCGCTGAAGGACTCGTCGTAGTCGAGCTTGTAGAAGCTGCCCAACGCCTGCAGATTGAGCTTGGGGGTCAACTGGTAACCGGTTGTCAGGGTAGTGAGATTGCCGGTGTACTTATCGTCCTGATCAGGGCTGGATTCACCAACGCCGAAATCCTCGCGGTTATCATCATAAACATGCGACAGCTCGATGCGGGTCTTCGGCCCGGGGTAAAAGCCGAGCTTGGCTTCCGCTTTCTGTGCAGTAAAATCCTCATCCGAGTATTCATCGTAATAAAACAGGTCGGCCGTGTACGAGGCATAAATCTGATACAGCCCGTACTCGGTCATGTCATCCATCATACTGTAAGCCATGCCACCGGCAGCATTGTTGACCGTTGGCACGCTGGCCGGCTTGTCGAAACGAGCCGGAAAAGCCAGCCAGAGCCCGGGGGAGACCGCCGCGACATAATCCGACTTTTCGTTGTCTGCGGTGTTGAACAGATTGTCGGTCCAGTAGCCGGAGAGCCCGAGTGACGGGTGCCAGTTGCCTCTGTCGCCACCAAACAGGCTCTCAGCACTCTGCTCCTCGGCATAAACCGTCGCCTGCGCACCGATCAGCCAAACAACCCACACCAGTGAGATCAACCATGTACGTTTTCGCATTACCCAACAATGCTCCTCAAAAAATTAACCGAACATCAAACCCTGACGACTGATAAATGAAGCAGCCCCTTCGATGTCAGAGAGAGGCTGCAAGTTAAAACTTTTTTCAAACTCAGGAGTTTCAGAGCTCCGAGGGGCTGACCGTAGCGCCGCCACCACGACCAATGTTGATCGTCGTTGAAGAAGTCGCAGTCTGCCCGGCCGGGGCACTCGCCGATGGTGTCTTACCAGGGGTCACTGAATCGCCGTTGAGCACCCGGTTGATGATTGTGCGGTCATAATCGGCGTCCATAGCCGCCCGGGCAAGCACGTCCTTGCTCTCAGGCATCTTCGTCTCCAGCGTCTGCAGGACATTTTCCTGTGAGTACCCACTTTCCTCTGCCACGACCAGAACACCGGAGAGGTCCGGTTCAATTTCGATAGCCTGATCAATCAACTCTTCAAGGGGTTGTTGATGGTCGAGGACCGGAGTCGCGGCTTCAAGTTCTACCGGTGCCTGGGCAACCGGATGTTCAATCACCGGTTTTGCCGGCGGCACAACAGTTGGTGGCGGCACAACGGTTGGTGGCGGCGTCGTCCGGGCTATGGTCGACGGCTCCGGCTGGTAATAAAGCCACCAGGCAACCGCGAAACCGAGCAACAGCGTCAATATTATAAGAGCTCGCCTCATCACATAATTCCTCTCGCTTTTAAAAAAAACTTCGTAATATTAACCAATTCCGAAGCTATTGTCCACTTCCGAATAGTACCGCCGGAACCGTCTTGAACAAAAGCTTGATATCAAGTCCGAGCGACCACTGGTCAATGTACTCGAGGTCCATCTTCATCCACTGGTCAAAACCGACTTTGTTGCGGCCACTGACCTGCCAGATGCAGGTCAACCCAGGTTTCATCGACAGGCGCCGGCGCTGCCAGGGGAGATAATTCTTCACCTCTGCGGGAATCGGCGGGCGTGGGCCGACCAGGCTCATCTCGCCACGCAGCACGTTGATCAGCTGCGGTAGCTCGTCGAGGCTGCTGCGGCGCAGAAAATGCCCGAGCGGCGTAATACGCGGGTCCTCCTTGATCTTGAAGACCGGACCATCCACTTCGTTGTGCTCGGTCAACTGCCCCCTGAGTTCTTCGGCATTGGCCACCATGGTGCGGAATTTCAGCATGGTAAAGATGCGGCCGTTCAGCCCTGAACGCTCTTGGCGGAAGAAGACCGGCCCGGGGCTGTTCAACTTGATCAGCATGGCCAGCAACAGAAACAACGGTGCAAGCAGGAACAAACCACATGCCGCCGTAACCCGGTCAAGCAGGTACTTGAGGAACAGTTCGAACTCTTTCTTCGGCACCGACGACAGCACCAGGGTCGGCATGCCGACAAACTTTTCCACGACAATCGTCGCCACTTCCGGCTGGAACAGCATCTTCTGCAGCTGCCAGTCAGGCATCACCCGTACATTCACACCGACTTCCTCGGCAAAGTAGATGTGTTCGAGCACGTCGTCGATCAGCTTCAGCGGCATGGCAAACACCACCTCGTCGATCGATTGGTTGAGAATCGTGGGGCGAAGGTCTTCCATGGTGCCGATCACCGTCGTCTCACCAGCCACGGTCTGACCGAGCCGTGCCGGGTCGGGGTCGAGGCAGCCGACCACCTCCAGGGTGCTATCTTCACTGGACGCGATCAGGCTGAGCAGGTCACTGGCCCGATCGAGGCTGCCGATGATCAGCACGTGACGATGCCCGAGGCTTGATTTGGATCGCCAGGCATACAGTTTTTCGAGAGCCACCCGGCTGACGCACAGCAGCAGGAGGTTAAAAACCATAAAGAAGCCGATCAGCATCCGGCTGATCTCGACCTGCTTGAGAATGTAAAAGATGAACACCGCCAACGCGGCCCCGGCAATAACCGCTCTGAAAATGCTGCCGAATTGATTACGAAGGCTAACGCGGTGTTCGATCTCATGCAGGTTAAAGAAATCATAGCTGAGTGCACAGCTCACGAGCAGCACAAGCAGCACTAAAAGGTAATTGATGTCGCCAGCCAAACCGGAGTAGCCGCCAACCCAGTTTTGTTTGATCTCGAAAGCCACCCCGAACGCGAGGGCGGTCAGAAGCAGATCGAGCAGTTTCAGCCCTTTCTGCCTGAGAATTTCGTTATGTTCTGGAAATAACGGACTCATTCCTGAACCTTGTCAACAACGTGGCGTATTGCAGCTTTGAGCTTTAGATAAAATTGGCGTGCAGGTATATCAGTCTCTTCTCACCTTCGTCTTAAAAGGTGCGAGATGCAAAGTGCTGAACGTGTAAATAAAAGTCTACATAATTACAGATAAAATTAACAGCTCGGTTTAAATTCGTATTCACCTAAGTTGATGAGTCGGGGTTTGAGCTACGCAACAAGGGCATATCCCTTACCTCACGCGTTGCTCATCGCTTCCAGGCAACTGATCGCTTCACTGAGATCGGAAAAAACCAGCCGACAACAATCACGCTGTTCAGCGAGGATCAGCAGAGCCTTGATATCGGCCTCTTCCAGGGGACGCTGTGAGGAGCCGGTGCGAGCCAGGAGTTCAAGGGCCGCAAGCGGTTCAAGGCGCTCTAAAACGGTTGTCGCGTCCTGATTATAGCTGGGAAAGACCAGCGTATCGATCACCACCGGTGCGGCGTTGCCGCTGGCCAACGCAAGGGAATCACCGCCGAGGAACCGTACGGTCTGGCCGTCTACACGCTGGTGTCCAGGCAGCTGTTCGAGCTGCGGGTACCAACGCGCCAGCGGCTCCAGCGAGCGGCTCTTGATCCCCACCGGCAGGGGGAACGGATCAACCCTCAGGGTCAGAGGATCCACCGGCGCCAACTCATCGGAATAGACCTGCCAACCATGCGCCGCCAGGGCCAGGGTCAGGGTCGATTTGCCGCTGCCGGCTTCCGCCGGCAGCAACAGCGCCCAGTCGTTGCGGACCAGCACTGCCGCGTGCAGCAACAGGCGGTGGTCACGCTCGGCACAAAGCTGTTCGAAAAGCAGCATCTGCAGCCAGGGCATGACTTGGGCGGGTGCCAGGCGATCGCAACAGGGGGTGCCGTTGCAGCTGATCATCCATCCGTTGCCGGCTTCAATAATCTCGAACAGACATCCCGCCGGTTTTTTTTCGTCGAGCAGATGTTCAAAGGGGTTGAGCCAGTCTTCGGCCAGGCGGGGGTTGCTACAGGCCAGGCGCCAGGCTGAGTTGCCGATGCGAAAAGAACGGCACACCGCCTCGGGTGGCAGAACGCATAGTGGTGTTACGACCGGGGGCAGGCCAGCAGGCTCCAGCATTTCCGAATCGTCACTGCTATGGCAGTCATCGACAAGCAACCCGAGTGCCGAGAGCTGTTCCAGCCCTTTCTGGACATCGACTTCGGCAAGTTCTCGAGAAATATGAAAATGCTCTGCATAGGCAGTGACCAACACCTCGCCTTCATCATGTTCTTCGAGCAAGCACCAGAGTACCGCCGAGCTGGCGTTCAGAACAAAAAGTCGATGTGTGCCAGGCTTATGCAGCGCGGCGCCATCAGCGAAGGGGTAGAAAGCCATAGATGGCAAAGAAGACATAGAGCTAAGCACTGAGTTAGCACTAGATTATGTGGGAGACGTGGCACGAAATAGCGCAAACCAGGCAACCGCGCCATTGTAGATTGTTTCGATCGGCAATAAAGACAAACAAAACCAGTCGATAATTATACTCAGTAAATTTCGCAGCCGTGTGGATCGCCGACCGGAGTATTTTTATCTCTATCAACGTCGCAACAATCTCCCTGCGGCCTGATAATCCCACCCAAGTCTTTACACGTATTTCTTGAAATCGCAGCACTGGCTTTCTCAACCAGAAGAGCCGCGATTAAGGGGGTAGCATAGGCGGCATAAGCACTTTTACGAAGAAATTCGCGACGGGACGTGATGACAGGCTCATTCACAGAGCCCGCCCGATGGTTATTCTTCGGGGAGTTTTTGGGACGAGTCAACTTCATTTAATTCAACCTTTCACGCTAAGGCATTGAAATACATCCACTATTTACACGCTAAACTAACACTGATTCGGTGCAGGATG
>JAHEEU010000135.1 GCA_024640545.1 Geobacteraceae bacterium | reverse complement strand
TGACACAGGTTTCGATCAGGTGGAGTTTGGCGGTAATATGGTCGATACAGTCGAGGACGTAATCGTAGCCGCGCTGCAGCAGCTCCTCCGAAGTCTCCTGGCTGTAGAAAGCCTGCAGCGGCTCGACCTGCACGCCAGGGTTGATCGATCGGCAGCGCTCTGCCATCACCAACGCCTTGGGATGGCCGATGGTGCCGTCGTGGGCGTGAATCTGGCGATTGCAATTGGTGATATCGACCCGGTCGAAGTCGATCAGGGTCAGGCGGCCGACGCCGCCGCGCACCAGGGCTTCGACGGCATAGCTGCCGACCCCGCCGAGGCCGAATACCGCCACCGAGGCCTGGTTGAGGCGTGCCAGGCCGGCTTCGCCGATTAGCAATGCGAGGCGGTCAAAACGATCAGGGCTGCTCATGGTGCTTTCCTTTAATCAATCCGGCACATTGTCCGCCGGCAGCTTCAAAATGCGGCAGGCGTTGGCGGTCGTGATGCGCGCCGTTTCCTGGCGGCTCCAGCCGCGCAGAGCCGCGACCTGTTCGGCCACCAGCTTGAGGTAGACCGGGCGGTTCGGCTGCCCGCGATGCGGTTCGGGGGCCAGGTCTGGTGCATCGGTCTCAAGGACCAGCGCCGCAGGGGGAACTTGTCGAACGACCTGCGGAAGCCTTCGGGCCGCCGCGAAGGTCACGACGCCGCCGACGCCGATGGCGAAGTTCAAAGCGATAACCTCCCGGGCGGTTTCCAGGCTGCCGGAAAACGCATGGAAAATCCCGCCGACCTGGTCGGCGCCCTCCTGGCGCAGGAGTTCGAGAACGCGCGCCGTACTGCGCCGGGCATGAATCAGCAGCGGCTTGTCCGCTGCCCGCGCCAGGCGGATCATCTGGACGAAGAGTTCTTCCTGGACCTGCCAGGGGCACTCGACCAGGCGGTCGAGACCCACTTCGCCGAGGGCGACCACCCTCGGATGCTGCAGCAGGCGATGCAACTCCTCGAGGTCCGTTGCGCTGCACCGGCCGGCAGCCTGCGGATGAACGCCGGGAGCGGCATACACGCCCTCGTGTCTTGCGGTCGTCGCCATCAGTTCCGGCCAGCGCTCGCAGGAAGTTCCCGGCACGACCCAGGCCCCGACTCCGACGTCGCGGGCTTCGTCGAGCTGGGCCTGCGGCGCATCCAGGTAGTCGAGGTGGATATGGGTGTCAATATAACGGATCACGGTCCAAAGATCGTAGCACAACCCGATGCGGGCGACTAGGATGCTGTCGGGCTCTTCATGAGCAAACAGCAGAGTCCGCCGATCTCCGGCCATGCGAATTTGCCTTGCCGGTTTTCGCCTCGCTGTGATAATCGTTAGCAGCTGATTAAATTTTTCAATTCCATGGGACCTGAGGAGATCCGCATGCAGAAACCTGCACAAGGCAGCTCCAATTACATACGCAAGCTGTTTATTTTCAACCATGCCGCCGGCGTACTGGTCGGTGGCGCCTTCCCCCTGTTTGCCTACCTGATGCTCGGCGCAACGGCCTTGACGCCGGCGTTCTTCCTGCTCTGCGTCTTCGCCGGGTTTTGCCTGGGCGCCGCCTCCTTCTGGTTTGTCCGGCAAACCCTGAAAAAACAGCTCCACCAGCAGCTACAGGCCTTGCAAGAGCTGCTTGGCGAAGAGTCGGGTCAGCACGCCGGGCAGACGGTCGAAGATCTGTTTGGCGCGGTCAGAAACACGGTCAGCAAGGTCCGCAACCTGCTCAACAACCTGCAGGTGACGGTTGACCAATTCGTGCCCCTCTACCAGTCCCTCGCCGATGCCAGCCGCTACCTCGCGGCCCGGGCCGAAGACGGCCTGCAGGCGGGACAGAAGGCCCGCACCGATGTCGACGGCATGTACCAGAAGCAGCAAGCGGTCATCAAGCAGGTCGAAAACCTCAACAGCCAGTCACAGGGCGACGCAGCTCTCTCCCGAGAGCTGTCGGCCTCCCTCGAAGAGATGTCCGGAGCCCTGGAGCACTCGTCTCAGAAATTCCTGGAGACCGCCCGCAACGTCAACGAAATGGTGCGCTCCATCGAGAATGCGACCGACCAGGCACAGCAGATGGCCCATACCACCGAGAGCACGGCCCGCGACCTGGACACAATCGGTGAAGCCCTCGACCGTCTGCGGACCGGTGTCGCCAGCAACGCCGACAGCTCGGCGGGCGTCAAGCAGGATGCCGAACGAGGGGTCAAGGTCGTACAGTCCTTCACCTCTGAAATGGACCGCATCGACGAGGAGAGCCGCAAGGCGATCACCGCCATGCAGCGCCTGAACCGCCAGACCGCCGAAGTCACCAAGATCATCGAGGTCATCAAGGACCTGGTCTCCGATACCGAGTTGCTCGCCTTCAATGCCGCGATCATCGCTGCCAAGGCCGGCGCCGAAGGTCGGGGCTTCTCGGTGGTTGCCGAGGAGATTCGTGATCTGGCCGACCGCACCACCACCAGCGCCGACGAGATCGAAACCATCATCAAGTCGATCCGCAAGGATACTGCGCAGGTGAACACGTCCGTTGAGTCGACCGGGCACTTCATCGGCCGGGGCAAGGAGCTCTCGCGCTCGACCTCCGAAGCCCTCGGCAAGATCGTGGCCAGCTCCAGCCAGGCGGCCGCGGATTCCCATGAACTGGCCCAGCAAACCGCCGAGCAGGGTTTGCGGGCGCGCAACCTCATCGACCAGGCCGGCAGCAGCCTGCGCTCGGTGCGAGCCATCGTGGAAATCATGCAGGAGCAGAACGCTGCTGTCAGCCGTATCGATTCAGGGGTGGACGAGATGAAGGCGGCCGCCGACCAGATTGCCCGCGGTTTCGACGAGCAGGTCAAGGCCAACCGTGAATTTGACCGCAGCCTGATGGCCCGCGAGGAGCAGGTCCAGGCGATCTTTGAAGCCACCCGCTACCAGATGGAGACGGTTGAAAAGATCTTCGTCCACTTTGGCCGCTCCGAAGAGCGCCTGACTGGCAACGCCCAGCGGGCGCGCACCACCATCAAGGAAATCAACGCCCTGGAAACGCTGGCCGACAGGCTGCGCGAGCTGGTCTCCTGCTTCCAGTCGGGCACGGCTGCGCCAGGCGAGCCGGGCGGCTCAAAGCACGACTGAGCGAACTCCCGGCGGCGTATGCCCTGGCCCATCCCATGGGTTACGGGGGACTAGTCCCTGCGTCTCACCTCATTGATTAATTCCATCTGGATGTCCTGTATCTCGACCAGCCTCTCCCATTGGTGGGAGAGGAGATGATCGAGTTTCTGATGCAGATGCCGGATCTCCAGCTCGGCCTTCAGGTTCACCTGGTAATCCCGTTGGGCATGGAGCCGGTCCCGAGTCTCCTGACGCCCCTGGCTCATCATGATGACCGGTGCCTGTATGGCCGCGATGCAGGAGAGCACCAGGTTCAGCAGGATATACGGGTAGGGGTCGAAGGGCGTCTTGAACAGGCTGATCGTGTTGATGGCGATCCAGGCAAGCAGTACCGCCATGAAGAACGTGATGAACCCCCAGCTGCCGGCCAGCCCGGCCAGGCGGTCGGCCATCTTCTGGCCAAAGGTCTGCCCTTCTGTCAATTCCTGGTCAGGGTTCCTGGAGAGGAGCTCCTGCTCCCTGAGACTCTCGATGACTTCCTGGTCCAGGGACGTGATCTCTCCCCGTTCCTCCTGCAGCAGGTGCTGCACGTACTTGTGACGGTAGTTCTGTAGATCCTGGGTGCAGATCCAACCATCCTCCGACCAGTGTCCCACCTCCTGGCGGATCAGGTCGGCAACCAGCGGGCGGACGAACACGCCGCGGTGCAGGTCGCCGCGCTTCTCGCAGCCGCAGATCTGGCATGATGGCTTGCTTGGCAAAGGCTTGTTGTGCATCGAGTATGCTCCTGCTCAGAAAGAGGTCAGCTGTCAAGTCCAGCGCTGCGGCTGTGGCTGGTCCGAGGCACCTCGGAACCGCGCCGGAGGTCAGTGAAAAGGCTGACACACTAAGGTGCCAGTTCTGTTCGACGGGTGGTCTGTCAGGTGCCTGTCATTGCCTGCCGAATCGGCGCATTGCCAGGGCCGCCGCACCGATGACCCCGGCATCGTTGTGCAGTTCGGCGGGGAGGACTTTGAGTTGCTCACAGGAGGCTCGCAAAGCTCTCGCCCTTACTCCCCGGTCGATGTCCCGGATCAGCTCGGGCAGGCCTTCGATCACACCGCCGCCAAAGATCAATCGCCCTGGGTTGAAGGCATTGATCAGAACGACCGAGCCGGCGATCAAGGCCTCAGCCGTCTCGGCGACGATCCGGCTGGCCAGCGGGTCACCGGCATGGGCCGCCCGTGCGACCAGCTCGGCGGTCAGCCCATCTTTCTGGCCATTGGCCATGGCCTGCAATGGCGCACCGGCCCGAGGGTCGTCTGCAACCGCCTCGCGCGCCCTTCGGGAGATGGCCCAGCCACCGGCGATGGCTTCCAGGCAGCCCCGGTTGCCACAGTGGCAGGGGGGCCCATGCAGTTCTACGGTCAAGTGCCCCAATTCGCCGGCGCTGTTGCTGCTGCCGACCAGCATCCGGCCGCCGCTCACCACACCGCCGCCGATGCCGGTCCCCACGAACAGGCAGACCAGGTCGTCACAGCCGCGCCCGGCGCCGAACAGCCACTCTGCCCAGGTCGCGGCACGCACATCGTTGAGCAGGACCACCGGCAGCCCCA
The DNA here is from genome assembly GCA_024640545.1 of Geobacteraceae bacterium. Lineage (GTDB taxonomy): Bacteria > Desulfobacterota > Desulfuromonadia > Desulfuromonadales > BM103 > JAHEDT01. The sequence goes on along the minus strand of JAHEEU010000135.1, from coordinate 3,610 downwards.
GTTGCTGCTGCAGGATGGCCTGCAGGGGGACCTCGTGCCAGCCAAGGTTGGGGGCAAAGCGCACGGCCTGTCCGGCCGTGTCGACCTGTCCGGCCACCCCGACCCCGAGTCCGGCGGTCGGCCGACCGGCCCTCTGCAACAGGTCGCGGGCCACACCGGAAATCTTTCCGGCGACCGCTTCCGGGCCTTCTTTGGCCGCAGTCGCCAGCCGGGTTTGTCCCAGGATTTTTCCCGAGCTGTTCACCAGGGCCACTACGGTCTTGGTCCCACCCAGGTCGACGCCGATCGCACACAAATCGCTTGCCATGTCATTCCACTCCCACGGAAAAATCGGTCTCTTCCCATCGGTCGGCTTCGGGCCAGTAGAAGGTGAAAGCCAATGCTGTTCCGTTTTTCATCTTCCCGGTGGGGAGATCGGCATAATGGATCCCGAACCCGCTGGCCGTGGTGACAAGATCCTGTACCGTTGTCCAATGGACCCTGGCCGGAGTAAGCAGTTCGATGCGCAGCACCCGGCCGGTCGGCAAACGACGGCACTTGTGATTGACGCGCCCGGGGTGTTGAGCGGAGGCCTGCTTGTTGACCAGATAGCGCTGCACCGTCTGCGGCGGCATGTCGAAGACCTTGCCGTCGGCCATACCGATGACCATGTCCCGGACGCTGTCGCTGGCGGTAAAATGCTGTTCGGTGTGCGGAGTCATGGGCATAGTGTTCGTCTCCCCTGAAATGCGTCAAGCGGGCGAAGAAGTTTTATCCCCCTCATACCGGCACCAGCAGCAGCGGCCGTAGCGTCTGCCCCTGCACCTGGGCGGCGATGCTGTTGGCCCAGAAGGCCTCGGTCCCGGCCTTGCCATGGGTTGCCAGGACAATGAGGTCGGCATCCATGGCTTCAGCGGTTGCGCAGATGGTTTTGGCGATCTTGCCGTATTTGATCTCCCCGATCACCTCGAGGTCCTGCTCCTCGGCCCGGGCCAGCAGCCGCCCCAGGTAGTTCTTGAGCGTCTCCATGGTCATCCGTTGCAGGAACCAACTGGCCCCGGGCAGGTAGCGGAACAGCGCGGCCCGTCGGCCGGCCAGGGACGAAAATTCAGGAACCACCGACAGCAGGTGCAGCCGGGACTTGCCGGCGGCCGCAAAGCTGCAGGCCAGTTCGTAGCCGCCCTCGTGGTTTTCGTGGCCGTCGAGAGCAACCAGAATCCGACGCAGCAGGAAATCCTTGCCGGCCGTTTGATGGCCCGGGTTCGTCAGCAGCAGCGGAGTCTGCCCCAGGGCGACCACCTGCTGGGCCAGGCTGCCGCGCAGCAGCCGTTCGAGTCGCCCGGGGCCGTGGGTGCACATGACGATCAGGTCCGGCTGCAATTCCTCTTCGTGGGCGACGATCCCGCCGGCGACCTGATCAATCTCCTCACTGTGCACATGGATGTCGCAGGGGATGCCCTCGTCAGAGAACTGCCGGGCAACCTGCGCCAGGTACTCCTCTGCTTCCATTGGTTCCGTGAGGTGACGTTCCCCATGGACCAAGGGTGCCGGCACCGGTTCGATCACGTGCAACAGGGTCACCTGTGCGCCGAGCATCCGGGCAAGGGCTTTGGTTTCCGGCAAGGCGGCTTCCGCGAGCGACGTGCCATCCAGGGCGACCAGAATGTGTTTGATCATGGTTTATGCTCCCCACAGGACCTGGTAAACCAGGTAGAAGTTCAGGCTGATGACCAGGGCGGTCACCAGCCAGGCGAGGATCGTCGTTAACCGCCAGTTGGCCAGGGTTCCCATCAGGTCCCGGCGTCGGGTGAAGATCACTAGCGGCACGATCGCGAAGGGCAGGCCGAAACTCAGCACGACCTGGCTGATGACCAGGGTGCGGGTTGGGTCGAACCCCATGAAAATGATCGCCAGCGACGGCACGATGGTGACCAGGCGGCGCAGCCAGACCGGGATGTGGCGTTGCAGAAAGCCCTGCATGATGACCTGCCCGGCCATGGTGCCGACCGTGGTCGATGCCAGTCCTGCAGCCAGCAGCGAAATGGCGAACACCCAGCCCGCGGCAGGGCCGAGCAGCGGTTCGAGGGTCCGGTGCGCCTCTTCGATTGATGCGATATCGCTCAAGCCCTGGGCGTGGAAAGTGGCGGCAGCCATCATCAGCATGGCCGCGTTGACGAACCCGGCGACGCTCATGGCAATGGTCACATCGGTCACTTCGAAGAAGAACAGGCGGCGCTTGTGGGCGGGATCGCTGGTGACGATGCGCCCCTGGGTGAGGGACGAATGCAGGAAGATGACGTGCGGCATGATGGTGGCGCCGAGGATACCGGTGGCCAGCAGCACGCTCTCCGCACCGGCAAACCCCGGTACCACGGCGTGATAGGCGACCTTCGCCCAGTCGGGCTTGTCGATGAAGGTTTCGATCACGTAGCAGAGGGCGATCACGCCCAGGAGGGCCGAGATGACCGCCTCCATCGGGCGGAATCCGTGGGACTGAAGGGCCAGGATGAGAAAAGTGACCACCGCTGTGACCAGGGCGGCCAGCCACAGCGGCATGTTGAAGAGCAGGTTGAAGCCGACCGCCGCGCCGATGAACTCAGCCACGTCGGTAGCGATGGCGACCAGCTCCATCAGCACCCACATCCCCCAGACCACGGGCCTGGGGAAGTGATCGCGACAGAGCTCGGCAAGGTTGCGGCCGGTGGCTATGCCCAGCTTGGCGGACAGGCACTGGATCAGCATCGCCATCAGGTTGCTGGCAACCACGACCCAAAGCAGCGTGTAGCCGAACTTGGCCCCGCCTTCAATATTGGTGGCAAAATTGCCCGGGTCGACATAGGCAATGCTGGTAATGAAGGCCGGGCCGAGAAAGGGCAGCAGCCGGGCCAGGCCCTTGCACCCGTCATCGCCGACCAGCACCCGGCCGGCGGCCTCGACGGTTTTTGCATCACCGTTGCCCGGCGCGGCGGGACCTGCTTTGGCCGATGTATTCATGAATGGAACGGTCCTGTCCTGTGCTTGATTTTGCCTGAAAAATTATACTTCAACAGGGAAAAATGTGGGCCGATTAGCCAAGAAAGTTTAGCCGCTTCGATGAAAAAACAAGATCGAACACAACGAACCGCTTAATGCTAAAGCCGCAAAGGAGAACTGCAAGATGAAAAGAAAGGCACGCTTTTGTGAATAAGCATAACTCCTGCGCCTTGCCTGATTCCTGGTGCCAGCGACTGAGCAGGCTGGCGGCAGTGTATTGCTGCGGCTGGGGGGGATGGGCAGAGGGCTTGACGCCGGCCGTAACCGGCGTCGTTTTTTGGCATGATTTCCCCGTGAGGCAAGGTTTGGGAAAAGTTCGGAACCGGCGGCAGGGCCGGTCGCCATCAGCCTTCCTTGATGCCGAGCTTGCGCAGGATGGTGATCATCGGGCACCAGTCGGTGAAGGCACTCTGGAACAGGTTCAGGCCGACAAAGGCGGTGAAGAACAGCCAGTAGGGGGAGTGCAGTTGCGAAAGAACCACGCTGAGCATGACGAAGAAGCCGGCGATCAGGCGCAGGTAACGGTTGACGGTCATGACTGGAATCTCCTTGCATGGGTTTCCGGGTCGCGGCCGTAGATCAGCCAGTAGACCACGGG
>JAHEEU010000134.1 GCA_024640545.1 Geobacteraceae bacterium | reverse complement strand
GCATCGCCATTGAGGCAAGCTGCCCCCTGCCCCCGGTTCTAAAGGTCCTGGGTGAATGCGAAAGAAAATTCCCGGGAACCCAGTTCACCCTGACGGGAGATACTCTATGGGGCGCGCTGGAGCGTTTGAAATCCGGCGAGGCTGACCTGGCGATCAGCCCGTGGTTCGAGGAGGACCTGGAGTTCGAGTCCCTGCCCCTGACCACGGCCACCCTGACGACGGTGGCCACTCCGCAGTTCAGGGCGGCACTGGGTAAAGAAAGACTTGAGCTTGAGGACCTGACAGGCTCCGTACAGGTTGTTGTCAGGGACAGCAGCCGCGCCCCCCGCACGCAGAGTTTCGGATACCTGGCTGAAGGGCGCCACTGGTACGTGACCGATCATCTGACCAAGAAGGAAATTATTCTCGCCGGGATGGGCTGGGGGAGGCTGCACGGGCACCTGATCGGCGAGGAACTCCGCAGCGGCAGGCTGGTCCCCCTGGCGATTCAGAATTATCCGACGACAATGGAGATCAGCATCCGGATTGCCCGCATGCGGGGCAGATCGGTCGGCCCGGTCGGGGCGACCCTCTGGGAAGACTTCCAACTATTTTACCGGGATCAGCCCTAGCAGACCACGGCCCTGTTCACAACCGGAGCCGTCGGTCGGCATCCTGGTCGGATCAGGGCTGGTCCGGCTGTTCGGTCTTTTTATTGCGCGGCCTGTCGCATCAGGACCGGTTCACCATCGATTCCACTTCTATGCGCACATCGTCGATATTCACCCGCACGACCTTGTGCCCCTCCTGTTCGGCCCGCACCAAACCCTCTTCCACCCACGCCATCAACTGGGGGAGTTGTATGCCGAACTTGTCGGCAGCAGCTTCAGGGGTGTACCAGGTTTTGACCAGCGACATATAAGCCTCCTTCACCGGGCAGGCTGCACTGCTCGTGCAGGCACCCGGGGGTGAGTGAATTAATGGGTTAATTATAGCGGTAAAAACAGCAGTTGCGTATTTATTTTATTTCAGCCCATCCGCCTGCCGGGACAAGAGTTCGGCGAGAAAGCTCCTGCCGTCACGCCTGGCCGCCTCCAGTAAAGACCTTTACTCCCGGCTGACCAGGATGTCGCCGTACCAGGCAATCGCTGTTTCCCCGGTATTGTCGGTGTCGGTCATGATGGCAATTGCGCCGACCTTCGGCGGATCCTCGCCGAAGGCACGGCGATAGTCCGCCAGGATGTCACGCCGCTCGGTCAACCACTCGCCGACTTTGTCGCCGCCACTTTCCACGGCGATCATCATGGCGTTGCCGGTAAAGACATTGGCCTGGACCGCTTCCCGGGGCAGGCGGTTGGCCCAGATATAATTGAGGGTTTTGGTCTTGGGAAAGAACCAGTGGGGAAAGACGACATAAATTCTGGCGGCATAATCATCACCTGCCTTGGTGCGGCTGTCCCCCTTGGCGATGACATTGCCGACCTTCCATCTCCAGGACAGGACCGGATATTCCTGGGGGTCGTATTCAAGCTTGAAAACCAGGCCGGAGGCTGCCGCCTGGCTGCTGGCCTGCAGCACCTTGCTACCCGCATCGTCGACGATCCGGTACTCGGTCTCGCCCTTGAAACTTTTCACCGACCAGCCCGCCAGGCCGGAATCGGCAAAGCTGCCGATACGGATCGCGTCCGGGTTCGCGGAGACCGCAGTCACCAGCAGTGCAAGGCTGCAGATAATCAGGGAAATTCGCATCGCAGTCACTCAGCCGTAGGGCCCGGCAAGGGGTTCAGGCCGCCGGCGGCGGCTCTCGCCCTCGTTGATGATACGTACGGCACTGGCGCCCTCCACCGGGCAGCGGGTCTCGCAGATGCCGCAGCCGATACAGAGCCGGTCGACAATCTTCGGGAATTTGAGTGCCCGCAATGCACCATTGACCAGGACTTCCCTCTCCTCCATGACAATCGCTTTCTCCCCTGTCGGGCAGTGCTCTTCACAGACCAGGCATTCAATCCCCTTGGCGTAGGGAAGGCAGCGGTCCGGCTTGATCACGGCCAAACCGATGACGTTTTTCTGCTTTACGGGCAGCTTCAGCGGGGCGATCGCCCCGGTCGGGCACACCTGTCCGCAGAGTGTGCAGTTGTACTCGCAGTAGCCGATGCGCGGCACCACCAGCGGCGTCCACAATCCGACCGGGCCGGCCTCGAGCAGGGCCGGCTGCAGGGCGCGGCCGATGCAGACTTTCATGCATTCGGCGCAGCGCACGCAGCGCTGCAGGAACTCCTCCTCAGGGACCGCTCCCGGTGGCCGCAGCAAATAAGGGTTCTGCTCATGGGTCACCGGACCTATGCGCACCGCCGGCACGAGCATGACCCCGCTGGCCATGGCGGTCAGCACGCCGCGTCGCTGCAGGTCGAGCCCTGCACTCCCCCGGGAACCGGTCCGCAAGGCAAAGTGCACGCGCTCTTCCGGACAGAACCCGGTGCAGTCCATGCAGAGCAGGCACTCGCTGCGGATATGCCCGGCGGGACGAACCGCGCCCGAGCGGCAGAGGCTGTCGCACTCCCGGCAGTCGGCGCAGAGCTGTTGCGGAGTTCGCTGCAGGAGGGCGTAGCGCGCGCACAGGCCGAGCAGCCCGCCGAGAGGACAGAGGTTCTTGCACCAGAAGCGGTGTTCGATACGCTCCAGCAGGATGATCGTCAGGAAAATCAGCAGGGTAAAAAGGCTCAGGGCAAAGATCGGCTGGTAAAAAGCCATCAGGTGGTCGCGGAACACCGGGAAGGCGCCCTTGACCATGGCGGAGAGCAACGGCACCTCGTGCTCGTAGAAGAAGTCGAAGACCCGGTTCACTCCGTAGTTGTAGGCTGGATAAACGGCGAGGGTCAAAGAGCGCAGGAAGATCGCCAGCGGGTCGAACAGGCCGAGGAGCTGGACGCCGAACAGGGTTGCCGTGCCCAGGGCGACCAGCAGGTAGTACTTGACCCGTCGCCAGCCCGGTGAATAAGCGCGGCGGCCTCGTCCAACCAGCTTGCCGAGCCCGTCGAGGGTCGCGCCGAGCGGGCAGATCCAACCGCAGAAGAAACGGCCGAGCAGGATGGTCAGCAGCAGGACGATCAGCGCCGGCCAGAGCAGCTGCCAGCCAAAAGGCCCGGGAGCCAGAAAATCCGCCAATGCCGCCAGCGGATCGATGCGGAACAACAGGCTGACCGGGTAAGGCAGCTGGTCGACGCCGCGATATTCCGTCTGCAGGAAAAGCCAGAGGAAAACCGCCAGGCAGAAGCTCTGGCTGATTCTGCGGGCGTATGTCCAGGATGATGGTTTCAAACCATTTGCACCCGCTTGAGGTCCATGACGCCCAGCCCCCTCCGGGCGGCGGCGACAATGGTCGGGAGATCTTCCGGGGCGAGGTTGAACAGGGTCGCCGCATAGGCATCGGCGGCGACGATGTCCGGTGAGGCGATCAGGGTTTGCGGACTGCGGACATCCTGGAGGCGCCCCCCCTGCGGGCCATTGGCGACCAGGATGCGGGTTGCATCGACCACGGTCAGGTCGGCCTGTATGACCGAGGCGATGTCAGTCAGCGACTCGGCGATATTGGAGTGCAGGCGTCCCCGGTTGCCGCCGATCACGCCCATCAGGTTCTTCATGCCGAGAGTCAGACCGGCAATCGAGTGATGCTTGGCGATGGGTACGTTGATCAGACGGTCCGCTTCTATAGCCGGCAGGTAGAATTCCCAGCGTTCAAAAGCCCGGCCGCCCCGGATCGCCAGCTCCCGGTAAGCGCGCGGGTCAACGTACTCGAGGCTGACACGGTCCGAGCCGATTTTTTCGACTGCGGCACGGATTCCGCTCCGCGTGTAGCAGCGCCGCTCATCATTGCAGGTGCGATCGAAGATGCGGACCTGCTTGGCTCCGGCCTCAAGACAGAGGGCCACCAGAGAGGTAACCACGTCCGGGTGGGTATTCGCCGCCATCTCCACGGTGCGATCCCAACCGATGTTCGGTTTGACCACGACGATGTCACCCGGCTTGACAAAACGATCCATGCCGCCCAATGCACCCAGGGTCTCCCGCACCAAAAACGGGATATCTGCGCCCCTGCGCACGGCCAGAGGCGGCGTCACCGCCGCATGCGCCGGCAACGCCTGGAGGTCAATGACAGGCAGACTGCCAGCTGCCGCGGCAACCGCGGTCAGGACACTCCGACGGATGAAAGTTCGGCGATCCATGCAACTCATCATCTGGCACTCCTGCGCCAAAAGTTACTGTGGCAACAAGGCTGCTTTACGCCGCACCGGGACCGTCTCCCCGCCCCGGGAGCCCGGGCGGCTTTCAGCGGGCAGCAGCTCCCAAACGCCCGCTGTTCCATTTTAAAGGCAGGCACGGTCAAAGCGCAACCACCGACTCCGCTGCCGGCAACAGCCGGTCATTTCCGGAGGAGACGACCCGGGCCGTACGGTTCTGCCTAATGATAGTGGCCGGTCGGTTCCTGTTCAGGGTGGTTATGGGCCTTGATCTCGCCAAAGCTCTTTTCATAACGCCCGACATTTTCTTCAAGGGCCGCGATGAAACGCTTGGCATGCTGGGGAGACAGGATCACCCTTGAACGAACCTTGGCCCGCGGAGCCTGCGGCTGGACAAAGATAAAATCGACCACGAACTCCGACTCGTTGTGGTTGACGACCGCAAGGTTGACATAGGCGCCCTGGGCCAGGTCCTCATCGAGTTGAATCTCCAGTTTGACTTCCTTCGGTTTCTTCTCGTCCAATTGAGCCTGCCTTTCCGGAAGCGGGACTGGTCATGCCCGCGCGATCATCGTGGCGCGATTCGCCAGGTCGTTCACGCAGCAATTATAACGTTGAATAAGCTGCTTCACACTATTATTCGCGCCGCGGGAGGGACAGCCGTTTCCGGCAAAGATCGCGAGAGAGCCTCCCCGATGGACGGAGCCTTTGCCTCCACTGGGAGTTTTTTGGCCCATAGCTATGACGATGAGCCTGCAAACGAGCTAAAATTTGTTCTCAAATCTGCAAATTTTCGCTGCGGCCGGCAGAGTCCGACAGGCTCCCAGCTGCCATGAGCTTCATGGCGGGCAGGCCGCCGGCTCACCTGCTCGCACTCGGGACACCCAATTGACAGAGGACGCCATGACCGATTACATCCTCACCATCGACCAGGGGACCACCGGCACGACAGCCCTGCTGGTTGGTCATGACCTGCGCATTCACGGCAGCCAAACGATCGATTTCCGATAATATTTCCCCAAGCCCGGCTGGGTGGAACACAACCCGGAAGAGATCTGGGCCTCAGTCCGCCAGGCAATCCTCGAGCTGCTCGCAGCCACCGGCACCTCGCCCGGACAGATCCAGGCCGTCGGCATCACCAACCAGCGCGAGACCACCCTGCTCTGGGAACGCAAGGACGGCCGCCCGGTTGCCAATGCCATCGTCTGGCAGTGCCGTGCGACGGCATCGGCCTGATCGAAACGTCAACTGCGGTCGAAGCCCTGGCGCGGCAGGTTCCCGACAGCGGCGGCGTGGTCTTCATCCCGGCGTTGACCGGACTGGGAGCGCCCCACTGGCGCAGCGAGGCGCGCGGCCTGATTACCGGCCTGACCCTCGGGGCGGCAATGCTGGCCGGACTGGCCACCGGTTTCTGGCATGACGTGCAGGAGCTCGCCGCCAACTGGAGGGAGGAACGTCGCTTTTCACCACAGGCAGACAACACCTGGCGCGAAACCTTGCTGGAACAATGGCGAACGGCCATCGGGAAAATCTAGGGAAATCCAGGAGGCAAAAGAAATAAAGCGGGGAACCGAATACGCCTGCGAGGGGCGAAGAACCGCCGCGCCAAACCGCGGCGCGGCCAGCGGCCACATCCTCGCTTGGCGCGTTCAGCGTCTCGTCTAAAGGTCGTTCAGCAGGCGGTAGATTTTCTGTTGCAGCTCCCAGGACGCCGCCGCCTGCTCATCGAGCCCCTCCTCTTCGAAAATCAGCCGGGCCCGGTCGAGATTGTTGTGGGCTTTGAGCAGAATCGGGGTCAGCTTGAACTCCAGGTTCATACGGGGGATCTCCCCCACCAGTTCGGCCCACTCCTCCAGCTCTGCGCAGGCCTTCTTGATGGCCTTTCCCCCATGCCGGGTTATTTCACCCTGGGTATCGACCTTTTCCAGAAAGTCTGCAACCTCCCGGGAGATATCACGAAAACGGTTGGAAACGCTCATCCTCCGGATCCTTTCACACCATGAAAACCTGCCTGCCATCAAAGAGTTTTCATCCTAGTCGATGCCTGGCGCCATGACAACTGAAAAGGCGGGTTTCCTGTTGACTGGGTATGAACACCCCTGTTACTCTTCTTATTCTAAAGACAATTGAAGCTAAACGCCCTGGGGGAGTAGACGCTACTGAGAGTCTGCCTGGCAGATGACCCCTTGAACCTGATCCGGGTTATGCCGGCGTAGGGAAGCGGCGCAATTTTCGGGAGTTTGCCGAAGAGAGCCGCCATGTGCGGCTCTTGGTGTTTGTAGGGCATTGAACCACCAGGACGCGCCCCGTCTTTCATGGGCCTGGGTTATGATGCTCTTGGTGTCTTGGCGGCACGACTGGTTTATTTATGCAGATCAAGATCAACGAACAGAACTACACGCTTGACGACCACCTCTCAGCCGGAGAGGTCCGGGACCGCATCAAGGCCGATGCCGATCTTTTGATCGTCAATGGCTTTCCGGTCTCTCCGGACACCCTTCTGCGCGACGGCGACCTGCTCATCCTGATCCGGCGCGGGGAAATCCCGGGCGCCGACGAGCTGGATGCCCTGCTCACCGCCCGCCACACGCCGGGGGTGCATGGGGTGGTCAAGCAGTCGACCGTCGGAATTGCCGGCGTCGGCGGCCTCGGATCGGCGATCGCCATCGCCCTGGCCCGCACCGGCATCGGCCACCTGATCATTGCCGATTTCGATGTCGTTGAACCGTCCAACCTGAATCGCCAGCAGTATTTTATCGACCAGATCGGCATGCCGAAAGTCTATGCTCTGCGCGACACCCTGGCGCGCATCAACCCGCAAGCACGGGTGACCGCTGCGCACCTGCGTCTGACCTCGGCCAACCTCTCAGAAGTGTTCGGCCATGCCCAGGTTCTCGTCGAGGCCTTCGACCTCGCAGAACAAAAAGTCATGCTGGTCGAGACCTTCGCCGCCAGGTTCCCCGACCGCCCGATCGTCACCGGGTCCGGCATGGCCGGCTATGGCCCGGCCAACACAATCCAGACCCATCGGGTGGCCGGCAGCCTCTACCTGTGCGGCGACGGTGCGACGGCCGCGGCGCCTGGTACCGGATTGATGGCTCCCCGAGTCGGCGTTGCCGCTCATCACCAGGCCAACGCGGTACTGCGACTGCTGCTGGGATGTGATCCCGTCAGCGAGAAAGCTTGAACGATGGAAATCTCCTTCAACGGCAAGCCACGTGAGCTGCCGCAGAGTATCAGCATCCAGGAATTGCTCGACCAGCTGCAGCTCGACTGCCTGCAGGTGGTTGTTGAACACAACCGCAACATCGTGACGCGCCAGAGGCTGGCCGAAATTCACTTGCATCACGGCGACACCCTCGAAGTGATTCACTTCGTCGGTGGCGGCTAAAAAACCGGGACGCGCCCGCGTTCCTTTCCCCTGAGGTTTATGATGGATGAGTTGATTATAGCAGGACGCTCCTTTACCTCGCGCCTGATGGTCGGCACCGGCAAGTTTGCCTCGAATGCGGCGATGGTGGCGGCCATGGAAGGCTCCGCCAGCGAGATCGTCACCGTGGCCCTGCGCCGGGTCGATATCGACAACCCGCAGGACAGCCTGCTCAGGCACATTGACCCGACACGCTACCTGCTGCTGCCCAACACCAGCGGTGCCCGTGATGCCGAGGAGGCGATCCGGCTCGCCCGTCTCGCCCGCGCCGCCGGCTGCGAGCCATGGGTCAAGCTCGAAGTCACGCCGGACCCCTACTACCTGCTGCCGGATCCGATCGAGACGCTGAAGGCGGCCGAGGTTCTGGTGAAGGAGGGCTTCGTCGTCCTGCCGTACATCAATGCCGACCCTGTGCTGGCCAAGCACCTGCAGGAAGCCGGCACGGCGACGGTCATGCCGCTCGGTGCGCCGATCGGCACCAACAAGGGGCTGCGCACCCGCGATAACATCGCCATCATTATCGAGCAGGCGATCGTGCCGGTAGTCGTCGATGCCGGCCTGGGCGCGCCCTCCCACGCTGCCGAGGCGATGGAGATGGGCGCCGATGCGGTCCTGGTCAACACGGCCCTGGCCGTGGCCCGCAACCCGGGGGCCATGGGCGTCG
>JAHEEU010000133.1 GCA_024640545.1 Geobacteraceae bacterium | reverse complement strand
CGGCCGAGATGGTCACCCCCGAAGCGATCAATTTTATGGCCAGGGAGGGCCGCGGACTTATTTGCCTCTCCCTGACGGAAGCACGTGCCGACCATCTTGGCCTGCCTTTGATGGTGCAGGAGAATTCCTCGTCCTTCGGGACGGCCTTTACCGTTTCCATCGAAGCGCGACGCGGAGTGACGACCGGGATTTCAGCGGCTGACCGCGCGCGGACCATCCAGGTCGCAATTGCCAATGAGACCACAGCCAACGACCTGGCACGACCGGGGCACGTCTTTCCGCTGCGGGCAAAAAAGGGCGGGGTCATGGTCCGTGCCGGCCAGACTGAAGGCTCCGTGGACCTGGCCCGGCTGGCCGGCCTGAAGCCGGCCGGCGTGATCTGCGAGATCATGAATGACGACGGCAGCATGGCGCGGATGCCGGAACTGCGTAAGTTTGCTGAAAAACACAATTTGCGCATCGTCACAATCGCCGACATGGTTGCCTATCGGATGCGCAAGGAGTTGTTGATCAGAAGAGCGGCCGAAACCCGTCTGCCGACCAGGGCCGGAGGCGAATTCAACGCGATTGTTTATGACAACGACGTCGACAACTGTCAGCACCTGGCCCTTTACAAGGGCGAAATTCACCCGGACAAACCGGTTCTGATCAGGGTTCACTCCGAATGCCTGACCGGCGACGTGTTCGGTTCGGAAAGATGCGACTGCGGCGACCAACTGCACACCTCGATGCGCATGATTGCGCAGGAAGGCTCCGGCGTCGTGCTCTATATGCGCCAGGAGGGGCGCGGCATCGGTCTGGTCAATAAGCTCAAGGCCTACAATCTTCAGGACGAGGGCTGCGATACCGTGGAGGCCAACGAGGCCCTCGGTTTCAAGGCCGATCTTCGTGATTACGGCATCGGGGCACAGATCTTGAGTGAACTCGGCGTACGCAAAATCCGTTTGCTGACCAACAACCCGCGCAAGATCATCGGTCTCGAGGGGTACGGCCTCGAAATCGTCGAGCGGGTCCCGATTGAGATGCCGGCCAACATGAGCAACCTCAAATATCTCAAAGCCAAGCAGGAAAAGCTTGGTCACCTGCTAGAGAATTTATAGCTCCGGGACAATCCATTCCGGACCATGTTTTACGGGAGGCCAGAGATGCCTAAAATAATCGAAGGAAAACTGGATGCGAAGGGACTGCGTGTCGGCCTCCTGGTGAGCCGGTTCAACAGTTTTGTCAGTGAGCGCCTGGTCGAAGGCGCGATTGACGCGCTCCTGCGTCACGGTGCCGAGAAGAATGATATCAGCGTTGTAAGGGTTCCCGGTGCCTTCGAAATTCCACCGACCGCCAAGCAGATGGTGGCTACGGGCCGTTACGACGCCATCGTGTGCCTGGGGGCTGTGATCCGCGGTGCTACGCCCCACTTTGATTATGTCAGCGCCGAAGTTTCAAAGGGGGTGGCCAGTGTCTCGATCGACTCGGGCATCCCCGTGGCCTTCGGCGTGCTGACCACCGATACCATCGAGCAGGCGATCGAGCGCGCTGGCAGCAAGGCCGGCAACAAGGGCTTCGATGCCGCCATGGCGGCTGTCGAAATGGCTAACCTCTACAAGGCACTTTAACCAGAGATGTCACGTGGTATCAGACGCCAGGGGCGCGAAATGGCCCTCAAGGTCCTTTACAGCCTCGCCGATCATGAGGGCGGCTCCCTAGAGCATGTCCTGATGGATTTCTGGAAGAACTTCCAGTTTCGCAACGATGTGTTGGGTGAGGCTGTTGACGACGAGACGCCGCCGATCAAGCCGGAAGTCAGGCATTTTGCCGAGCGCCTGGTCTGCGGCGTGGCTGAAAATCTGGAACGCATCGACCGGGAGCTGAATTCGTATTCAACCAACTGGGCTCTGGATCGCATGGCCCGGGTTGACCTGGCCCTCCTCAGGCTGGCTGCATATGAGCTGATATTCTGCCCTGATGTCCCGCACAACGTCGTGATCAATGAAGCCATCGAGATCGGCAAGCGCTTCGGTACCGAAGAAACGCCGGCGTTTATCAATGGCATTCTCGATCACCTCGCTCAACAGCATAGAACTGCATCTACATGATCTGTCCGGAGCGTTTGGCGCTGCCCGCCGATTCCCTTCCTGGTGAATCCGTCGTAGCGCTGTATTTTGTTGATCAGAGACCTCTTGCCGGGCCTGCGGCACTGCTCGACTGGCGTCTCGATGGCCAATTGACCAAAATGCTCCTGGGCGACCAGGTTCGTGGCCGAGCCGGTGAACACGTGGTGATGCAGAACAACGGCAAACTCAACGCCAAGTGGGTCATGTTCGTTGGTGGGGGCAAGTGGCAGGGCCTCTGTCGCGAAACCCATGCCGCCCTGGTTCGGCATATGCTGAAAGTTGCCCGCCAGGCCGGCATCAGGAAGATATCGCTGGCCTTCATGCCTCATGAGGAGATTGACGGCGACATCTTGCTCGAACAGATCAATGACGCACTCGCGTCCGAGGGCGCAGGTATTGAGACCTGCAGCTTTTCATGTGAAGCAGTGGTTTCGGCTTCGGAGCCGGACCGGGGGCGCCCCCGGACCTTGTCCTGAAAAGGTAACAGCTATGCAAAATATCAACGTTGGCCTGCTTGGCTTCGGTACGATCGGTACCGGCGTCGTGAAAGTCTTTCAACAGAACCATGACCTCCTGGTCAGCCGCCTTGGCACCGGAATCGAGCTGGTGCGGATCGCCGATCTCGATACGCAATCGGACCGTGGCGTGCAACTGCCTCCCGGCCTGCTCACAGACGACGCTCAGGGCCTGTTGAACGATCCGCAAATCCAGATCGTCATCGAGTTGATCGGTGGCTATGAGCCGGCCCGGACTTTCGTTTTGCAGGCGATCCGCAACGGCAAACATGTCGTCACCGCAAACAAGGCGCTGCTCGCCAAGCACGGCGAGGAAATTTTCCGTGCGGCCGAAGAGGCGGGGGTCGAAGTCATGTTCGAGGCTTCGGTCGGCGGGGGGATCCCGGTTATCTCGGCGATTAAGGAGAACCTGGGTGCCAATCACTTCTCTGCCCTGTACGGCATTCTGAATGGCACCTGCAACTATATCCTGTCGCAGATGGATGAAGAGGGCATTGATTTCGATGAAGTGCTGATCGAAGCCCAGCGCAGGGGATACGCCGAAGCCGACCCGACCTTTGACATAGAAGGGATAGACACGGCACACAAGCTTGCCTTGCTGTGCAGCCTCTGCTTTGGCACCAAGGTTGATTTCGACAAGGTCTACACGGAAGGGATCCGCAAGCTGACCGCCCTTGACATCCAGTATGCGCGCGATTTCGGCTACAAGCTCAAGCTGCTGGCGATTGGCAAGCGTGATGGCGACCGGATCGAGGCCCGCGTGCATCCCACCATGATTCCGGAAGACTACCCTTTGTCTTCGATCAATGGCGTCTTCAACAGCATTCGCCTGGTCGGTGACTTCTCAGGTCCGGTCATGCTCTCAGGCTATGGCGCCGGTATGGCCGCCACGGCGAGCGCCGTCATGGGCGATGTACTGGCTGTCGCGCGCAACCTGAGAACCGATGTCAGCACCAGGGTGCCAGCCCTTGGCTGTCCGCAGAGCGTGCTGTCATCTTTTTCAATAAAGCCAATGGATCAATTGGTTACTCATTACTATCTCAGGTTTACAGTTAAAGATCAGCCTGGTGTGCTGGCCAAGATAGCCGGGGTCCTCGGCAAGTACCGGATCAGTATCGAGTCGATGGTGCAGCCGCACCGCCACGAAGCGGAAGCCGTGCCGATCGTCTTTATGACCCATGAGGCCGAAGAGCGCAATGTGATCGCGGCACTCGCCGAAATCGATCAGCTTGATGTCGTCCAGGAAGAGACTCTGCTGATCCGCATCGAGGAGAATCTCGAATAGTCGGCATCGAGAGACTGAAAATGACCAGGGCGCTCCATACGGAGCGCCCTTTGTTGTTGTCTGCTCGATGTGACGGCCGAAGTAGAAGGCAAAGCAGGAGCAGGCGGCAAATAGCATCGCAGGTTTAAACAACTTGATACCCTTATCTCTTTTTTGGCTCCCTGGTGGTTAAAAACGGCCGAAAGCACACTTGTCGCCTGCACGCTGCACGCAACTTATCCTTCCAGCTGTCCGGTCTGGCGCAGGGCTTCGTAGAGGATGATCGCGGCGGCGTTGGCCAGGTTCAGGCTGCGCACGATTGGGCTGAGAATCGGAATACGAATCGACCACTCCCGGTTGCACTGCAGCAGCTCCTCCGGCAGGCCGAGCGTTTCCTTGCCGAAGATTAGGAAGTCCCCGGGCAGAAAAACCGCCTGGACGTGGCTCTTGACGGCTTTTTTCGAGGTATACCAGAACCTGCCCTGCGGATAGGCCTTCTGCAACTCTTCCAGGCTCTGCCATTGACGGATATCGACGGCTTTCCAGTAATCGAGCCCGGCCCGCTTGACTTGCTTGTCGTCGATCGAGAAGCCGAGTTTACCGACCAGGTGCAGCACCGTCCCGGTTGCCCCGCACAGGCGGGCGATATTCCCCGTGTTAGGCGGGATTTCCGGCTCGATAAGGACGATGTGAAATGACATGGCGAGCCTCTATGCAGAGCAGCAGCTTCGCCAACGACGGTGCAGCCAGAACCATTGGCTGATGTCGCGGCGGATGCCCTGTTCTAGCTTTTGGTTGAGCAGCGTGGTGTTGGCGACAAGGTTTGCTTCGCTCAGGTCACCTTCGAGAAAGAACATCTTCTCGTAGGAGCATTCATAAGTGTTGTTTGCGCGTCGATAAGAGAACGCCGGGATGATCGGGATCCGGTAGCGGGTCGCCATCTGAGTGATGATCGTCGTCGTGTGCGCCGGACGGCCGAAGAAAGGCACCGCAAGACAGCCTGGACCTTTCAGATGCTGGTCAAGCAGCAGCCCGACGACATGGTTGTTCTGCAATGATTTGAGGATGCCCCGTGCGCCTTTGCGACTGTTTATCAGCGATGTGCCGCTGGTTTGGCGCATGCGGGCGAAGAAGGCATCGACCAGGGGGTTGCGCATCGGCTTGGCGACAACTTCGAACTTCACCCCGGCCTGCGGTAGAAAGAATGTGCCCGCCTCCCAGAAACCGATATGACCGGTAAGAATGATGCAGCCACGTCCCAGGGCGAGGGCGTCGTGGAGGTTCTCTTCGCCGCTGATGCAGAAATAGCGCTCGAGATCGCGCTGGCCACGGTATTTGTCGAGTCGCAGCATATCGACGAAGCAGATTCCCATGTGCCTGAACATCTTCCGGATAGCTGTTGCCACCTCTTCGGCAGAGAGCTCGGGCAGAGCCCGCTGCATATTCTCGCGGGCGATAGCGGCGCGTCGCTTCTGGAGAAGACGGGCAAGTTGGCCCAGTCGGCCACCCAGGTTGAGTGCGGTCGTTCTCGGAAGAGCCCTGACCAGGGTTGCTATGCAGATAAACGGTATGTATTCCAACCAGTTGCGCATTAAAATTGACCTACTGACGAGTCGATTAAGTTTGGAAAGATAGCATGACGGCAATGGGCGGGCAAAAGAAAAGCTGCCAACGGCAAGCTCGCGGTCACCGCAGAACCGGGGGCAATCATAAACATCGACGGGGAAATAACCCCTGACGGCAAAAAAGCGGGCCAAAGCCCGCTTTTTTACTGCGCTGATGTCGCTCAGCCCTGGCTGCTTTGCAGCGCCTGCTCGAGATCTTCGAGGATATCTTGGATGTCTTCAATACCCACCGAGACCCGGATGTAGTCCGGGCTGACCCCCGAAGCGATCTGCTCCGCCTCTGAGAGTTGCTGGTGAGTGGTGCTGGCCGGGTGAATCACCAGCGTTTTGGCGTCGCCGATGTTGGCCAGGTGGCTGCAGAGCTGGACCGAATCGATGAACCTGGCGCCGGCTTCCCGGCCGCCCTTGATGCCGAAGCCGAGAATCGCTCCCTGGCCGGCGGGTAGGTAGCGCCTGGCCCTCTCGTGGTCCGGATGGCTTTCCAGGCCGGGGTAGTTGACCCATTCGACCGAGGGGTGCCCCTCGAGGAACTGGGCGACCTTGAGGGCGTTTTCACAATGCCGCGGTATGCGTACATGCAAGGTCTCCAACCCCTGCAGGAACTGGAAGGCGTTGAATGGCGAGAGGCAGGGGCCCATATCGCGCAGCAGGGTGAGACGCATTTTCAGGATATAGGCCATGGGGCCGAGGGCCTCATGGTAGACCAGCCCATGATAGCTCGGATCGGGCGTCGTGTATTCTTCGAAGCGGCCGCTCGACCAGTCGAACTTGCCGCTGTCGACGACTGCGCCGCCGATACTGGTGCCATGGCCGCCAATGAACTTGGTGAGCGAGTAGCAGGCAATGTCGGCGCCGTGTTCAAACGGCTTGAAGAGGTAAGGCGTGGTAACGGTGTTGTCGACGATGAAGGGCAGGCCGTTGTCATGGGCGATGCGGGCGATCGTCTCGAAATCATCGACATTGTTCTTCGGGTTGCCGATCGATTCGGTAAAGACCGCCTTGGTCTTGGCGTCGATGGCCTTGGCGACGTTCGCCGGATTGCTGCTGTCGACGAATTTGACTGAAATCCCCATGCGTTTGAAGGTGTAGTTGAACATGTTGTAGGTCCCGCCGTAGAGAAACTGGGTCGAGACGATGTTGTCGCCGGCTTTGGCCAGGTTGAGAACCGCCAGGTTGATCGCCGCGGTTCCCGATGCCAGAGCCAGGGCGCCGACGCCGCCGTCGAGCTCGGCCAGCCTCTTTTCCAGGACATCGGTGGTGGGATTCATGATGCGGGTATAGATGTTGCCCATTTCGGCGAGGGCGAAGAGATTCGCCGCGTGCTCGCTCGAATTGAATACGTAAGAGCTGGTCTGGTAGATCGGCACGGCTCGCGAATTGGTGGTCGGGTCGGGTACGTGACCCGCATGCAGGGCCTTGGTTCCCAGGCGGTAATTCGGCTGCTCTGACATTGCTTGTCTCCTTTTTCTTCAATAAATCCGGTTTTTAATCATGTCAAATATATTAACTAAGTCAAGAAGAAAATATACCTATTTAACGGTAAGATACCGTTGAATTATATCTGCCATACAATGACGTTATGACATCATAGCATTATTCTCCTGGATGCCAATCCTGGTTGAAGAAACAGTGCCGGTTTCATCAATGGGGCGTAAACAGACTCCTTGCAGTTTCCTGGCGAGTTGCACTAAGCTTCGCCCATGGATAGCCTGATCTTTCAAGCCATGGCGGTGGAACTTGACCGCGAGCTGGCCAACAGCCGAGTCGATCGTGTCATCCAGGTGACTGCTGGCACGCTGGTCCTGAGGCTCTGGACCGGTCGCGAAAAACACCAGCTCCTGCTGAAAGCGGACGGTCAGGGGAGCTTTCACCTGACCCGACAGGCCCATGCTGCGCCCGCCCACCCGCCGCGCTTCTGTCAGCTGTTGCGAGCGCGTCTGCGGCGTCTCACCGCAGTGCGCGCCGAACCCCTGGACCGCGTCGTCCATTTCCTGTTCACCGGAGCGAATCGTGAAAACTACGACCTGGTGCTGGAGGGTTTCGGCGCTCAGGGCAACCTGATCCTGGTCGACGCTTCCGGCCGCATCATCGATCTGTTATGGCGCCAGCAAGGTGCCCGAAGCCTGCTGCCGGGCCAAGCCTATGAGCTGCCAGCACAAATACCGCGGATCGCCTTGTTCGGTGAGCGTGAAACGCTCATGGCACGCCTGGGCGAGGCCAAAAATGCGCAGGCTATGGCCCGCCTCGATATCGCGCCGATGTCGCCGGCCCTGGCTCGCGCCATCTGTAACGAAAAGGCTTCGGGGCGGAGCTTGCAGTCGATCGTCGAACAGCTGCAGGATGCCTTTCGAGATGCAGCTTTCCAAGCTTTACGGGTTTTTTGGGATGATGGCTCCGGCCTGCTCCCCCTGGCTCTTGGCGTGTCCGGTTTTGCTCGAGTGGAGAGGGCTGAGGATCTTTCCCGGCTGCTGGAAAAGACCTCCATGGAGGATGAACAGGAGCCGGCGCGGGACCTCAAGGCCCGGTTGGCCGGTTTGGTTGTTCGGCAGCGAACAAAGTTGGGCAAACGCCTGGAAAATATTGCCTCTGAGAAGGACCGCCAATCTGACCCGGAGAGCTTGCGGGTTAAGGGGGACCTGATCCTGGCCAACCTGCACCAGATCAGGCGCGGCTCTACGTCGGTCGTTGTTGATGACTACTATCAGTCGCCGGCAACCAGGGTGACCATCCCCCTCGATGCCATGCTTTCGCCACAGGAGAACGCCGAGCGCTGCTTCAAGCTCTATCGCAAGGCCAAACGGTCAGGAG
>JAHEEU010000132.1 GCA_024640545.1 Geobacteraceae bacterium | reverse complement strand
CCGCGTACCGCTTCCGCAGGGTCATTGGTATAGATGATATTGGCCCCGGCTTCGGCCGCCCGCTCTTTGACCATGGCGTCCGGTTCGTAGCCTGCCGGTGTCGCCACCCGGAGTTCGAAACCGAAAACGGTCGCGGCATTGATCCAGCTGTTGGCCATGTTGTTGCCGTCACCGATCCAGCAGTAGGCGAGATCGCGATAGTTCTTCCTGTGCTCGCTGACGGTGAACAGGTCCGCCATCAGCTGGCAGGGGTGGTATAGATCGGTCAGGCCGTTGATCACCGGGGCGGAGCTATACCGGGCGAACTCTTCGACGGCCTCCTGGGAGTAGGTGCGGATCATGACCCCGTCGACATAGCGGGCCATGCAGCGGGCCGTATCCTTGACCGGCTCACCGCGTCCCATCTGGGTGTTGCCGGAAGCAAGAAAGAGCGCGTGGCCACCGAGCTGGTACATGCCGACTTCGAAGGAGACGCGGGTTCGCGTCGAGCTCTTTTCGAAGAGCATGCCGAGGGTCTTGCCTGCCAGCAGGTGCTGCTGCAGGCCGGCCTTCTGCCCGGATTTGAGGTCACCGGTCAGCGTAAAGATCTGTTCAAGTTCTTTTAAACTCCAGTCACTGAGACAGAGGAAGTCTTTCTGCATGATGATTACTCCTGTCTACTGGCAGGCGAAGTGTCGCTGCGCCTGTCAATACTTAGCTTGAGGCCAGGCCTTTATCGGGTCAGGCTCAGGCATCTAGCCCCTGCAAAGCGAAATGACTGCATCTCGCAGGGGCTCTGTGGACAGCTTGTCATACCTTGAGCGTCATTGTGCGGCAAAAATCTGGTCGAGAATCCCGATCGCCTCGTCGATCTCGGCCTTGGTCACGATCAGCGGCGGCACGAAGCGCAGGACCTTGCCGACCGTGCAGTTGATCAGCAGGCCGCGTTCCATGGCGGCGTTGACCAGTGCCCCACCCTCGATTTCCAGTTCCATGCCGATGATCAGGCCGCGCCCGCGAACTTCCTTGATAAAAGCGTATCTGCCCCGGAGCTGCTCGAGCTGCCGGGTCAGGTAATCACCCATGGCCCGGCAGTTTTCCAGGACCCCGTCATTGACAATGGTCTGCATCGCGGCCAGGGCCGCCGAACAGACCAGCGGGTTGCCGCCAAAGGTTGAACCGTGCGTGCCGGGGCCGAGGGTCTTGGCCAGGGCCTCCGTGGTCAGCATGGTGCCGATCGGTGGGCCGCCGGCCAGAGCCTTGGCCAGGGTCATGACGTCCGGCGTGATCCCCTCCTGCTCATAAGCCCAGAGGGTTCCGGTCCGGCCGCAGCCGACCTGGACCTCGTCGTAGATCAGCAACAGGTCGAATTCGTCGCACAGCTCGCGGACAGTCTTGAGATAGCCCGGCGGCGGCACGTTGACGCCGCCTTCCCCCTGTACCGGCTCGAGGATGATCGCGCAGGTGCCCGGCGTGATCGCCTGGCGTGCCGCCTCGGCATCACCGAAGGGCACGGTCCTGAAGCCGGGAACCAGGGGCGCGAACCCGGCCTTGACCTTCTCCTGGCCGGTGGCGCTGATGGTGCCGATGGTGCGGCCGTGGAAAGAGGCCTGCGCGGTGATCACCTCGAAGCGGTCTTCGCCGTACTTCTCGCGGCTGTGCTTGCGAGCCAGCTTCAACGCCGCCTCATTGGCTTCGGCCCCCGAGTTGCAGAAAAAGACCCGGTCGGCAAAGGAGCGTGCACAGAGCCACTCCGCCAGCTCGATCTGCTGGGGGATATGGTAGAAGTTGGAGCAGTGCAGCAAACGGCCGGCTTGCTCCCGCAGGGCGGCAACTACCTTCGGGTGGCAGTGACCGAGATTGTTGACCGCGACCCCGGCGAGAAAGTCCAGGTAGGCATTGCCGTCGACATCCCAGAGCCGGCAGCCGGCGCCGCGCTCGGGGACGATCGGGTAGCGGCCGTAGGTTTTCATGACCGAATGCTCGGCCCGCTCTATCCATGCGGAAGATTTGTTGTTTGTCCCTGGCATTGGTTGTCTCGTGCCTCGCGTTTGGCGCTTTGTGGTTACTTGGTGATTTCCGTGCCGACCCCGACATCGGTGAAAATTTCCAGCAGGACCGCGTGTTCGACCCGGCCGTCGACGATATGCGCCTTTTTCGTCCCATCGCTTAAGGCCCCGGCGCAGCACTCGACCTTGGGGATCATGCCGCCGGAGATGGTGCCGTCGTCGACCAGCCCGGGGACGTCCCCCAGGGCGATGCTGGTCAGCAGCTGTCCGGCACTGTCCTTGACTCCCTCGACATCGGTCAGCAGCAACAGCTTTTCCGCCTTGAGGGCGGCGGCGATGCGGCCGGCGACCAGGTCGGCATTGACGTTGTAGCTCTCGCCGTTCCGGCCCACTCCGACAGGAGCGATGACCGGCATGAAGCGCCCCTGTTCGAGGGTCCTGATCAGCTCCTGGTTGACCTCGACCACGTCGCCGACGAAGCCGATGTCGACCTGGTCGATGCGGCCGTCATCACCGCGGACTTCCTGGAGCATCTTTTCGCAGATCAGCAGGCCGCCGTCCTTGCCCGAGAGGCCGACCGCGCGGCCGCCGTGCTGGTTGAGGTATCCGACCACCTGCCTGTTGACCTGGCCGGCCAGGACCATTTCCACCACGGCCATGGTCTCGGCGTCGGTGACCCGCATGCCGCGCACGAACTGTGAGACGATGCCATAACGCTCGAGAGTCTCGTTGATCTGCGGTCCGCCGCCGTGGACGATCACCGGGTTGATGCCGAGGGATTTGAGCAGGATGACGTCGAGGGCGAAGGATTCCTTGAGCCGCTCATCGGCCATGGCGTGACCGCCGTACTTGATGACGAAGGTCTTGCCGGCAAAGCGCTTGATGTAGGGGAGAGCCTCCATCAGTACGTTGGCTTTTTTGATCAGTTCTTCCATGGGGAACCCTGTCGTTGTTATGGATCGTCTTCCGTCAGAGGATGTAGCGCGACAGATCCTCGTCGTCGGCAATCTTGGCAAGGCGCCCGCGCACGAATGCGTCATCGATCTGGAAACGCTTGTCCGGCCGTTCCGGAGCGTTGAAGGACAGCTCCTCGAGCAGGGTCTCCATGATCGTGTGCAGGCGGCGGGCGCCGATGTTCTCGGTTCGCTCGTTAACCCTGGCCGCGGTCCTGGCAAGCTCCTTGATTGCATCGGCACTGAATTCCAGGTTGATGCCCTCCGTCGCCATCAACGCCTGGTACTGGCGGATCAGGGCGTTGTGCGGTTCGGTCAGGATCCTGACGAAGTCGGCTTCATCCAGGCTCTCGAGTTCGACCCGGATGGGGAAGCGCCCCTGCAGCTCGGGGATCAGGTCAGACGGCTTGGCGACGTGAAAAGCCCCAGCGGCAATGAACAGGATGTGGTCGGTCCTGACCGGGCCGTACTTGGTGTTGACCGTGCTCCCCTCGACAATCGGCAGGATGTCGCGCTGCACGCCCTCGCGGGAGACCTCCGGGCCGCGTCCGCCTTCGCGGCTGGCAATCTTGTCGATCTCGTCGATGAAGATGATGCCGTTCTGCTCGGTGCGCTCCTTGGCCAGGGACTGGACCTTCTCCATGTCCACCAGTTTTTCCGCCTCGATCTCTATGAGCATTTCACGGGCTTCGGAGACCTTCATGCGGCGCCGCTTGGTTTTCTTCGGGAAGATGTTGCCGAACATCTCCTTGATGTTGAAGCCCATCTCCTCCGGGCCCTGGGGACCAAAAACCTGCATGTTCGGCATCTGGACATCCTGGGTTTCGACCTCGACCATCCGTTCGTTGAGTTCTCCCATGCGCAGCAGCCGGCGCAGCTTGTCGCGGGTGGTGCTGCTGCCGTCCGGACTGTCGCTCAGGGTCTTTTCCCCGGGCAGGAGCAAATCGAGCAGGCGTTCCTCGGCCAGGTCTTCCGCCTTGATCCGCTGGTCTCTCGCTTCCTCGGCCTTGACCATCAGGATGGCCAGCTCAACCAGGTCGCGGACCATGCTTTCGACATCACGACCGACATAACCGACCTCGGTGAACTTGCTGGCTTCGACCTTGACGAACGGTGCCTGGGCCAGCTTCGCCAGGCGTCGGGCGATCTCGGTTTTGCCGACTCCGGTCGGGCCGATCATGATGATGTTCTTGGGCGCGATCTCTTCTCGTAGCTCCGGGTCGACCTGCTGCCGACGCCAGCGGTTGCGCAGCGCCACCGCCACCGCCCGCTTGGCGCTGTTCTGGCCGACGATGTAGCGATCCAGCTCGGATACGATTTCCCGCGGGGTGAAGTTGTTCACGACAGGGTCTCCACTACGATCTTGTCGTTGGTGTACACGCAGATATCGGCAGCTATTTTCAAAGACTCCTCGGCGATCTGGGCCATCGACAGCCCGGTGTGACCGATCAGGGCCCGCGCAGCGGCCTGGGCAAAGGCGCCCCCGGAGCCGATCGCGGCGATGCCGTGCTCTGGTTCGATGACATCGCCGACCCCGGAGAGGACCAGGGTGGTTTCGCGGTCGGCAACGATCAGCAGAGCCTCAAGGTGACGCAGGATGCGGTCGGTGCGCCACTCCTTGGCCAGCTCGACGGCAGCCCGCTGTAGGTTGCCGCGATACTCCTGAAGCTTGGCTTCAAACTTCTCAAACAGGGTGAAGGCGTCGGCGGTGCTGCCGGCAAAACCGGCAATCACCTGGTCGTCATACATGCGCCGTAGTTTCCTGGCGGTATGTTTCATGACGGTGTTGCCGAGAGTGACCTGGCCGTCGCCGGCCATCGCCACTTCGGTGCCGCGGCGTACGCAAAGAATCGTGGTCCCTTTGAACATCCTGGCTCCCTCGTCGAAACTTCCTGTAATCTTGCGAAAAATATTGAAAATATAACATAAGCGTCCGGACAGACAAAGCAAAATGCCTGCTGCCGGGCAAGATGTCAAGTCGTGACGTTCACCGTGAAAGCTGTGAGCAACTGGCGGGAAGTTCAGCTCAGGACGAAGCGGTCTCAGCCGGGCCGAGACGGCAGCGACGGAATGCAAACGGCTGACGCGGGCTAGGCCGTCACCGTCCTCATTCAACAGCTGTGCCCGACCTGGGAGGACGGGGTGTCCCCGACAGGCCGGGCACGGAGGTTGGGCATGAGCTCCCGGTCATCTGGTCCCGGCCTCAGCAGCTAAGACCGGGAGCAAACCGGGGCAGAGGTCACCTCCGGTTGCCGCACAGGGCCCGCGCTGTCAAGCGCCCAGAGAGCTGCGGACCAGTTCGGCGGCCTTGCGCAAGGCGACGGTGAGCTTTTCCGGCTGGCTTCCCCCGGCCTGGGCCAGGTCGGGCCGGCCGCCGCCACGGCCACCGACCTCAGCGGCCAGCGCGCCGACCAGTTTTCCGGCATGCAGCCGGCCGGTCAGGTCGGCAGTGACCGCAACCAGCAGGTTGACCTTGCCTTCATGAGGGCAGCCTATGGCGATGACGCCGGAACCGAGCTTGTCGCGAAGTTTGTCGGCCATCTCCCGCAAACCCTTGGCATCGGTCGAATCGACCTCGGCAGCGAGCAACCTGATACCGCTGACCTCCTCGACCTGGCCCAGAATATCGTCGGCCTGGCCGGCTTTGAGGCGACTTTCGAGGGTTGCCAGCTCCCGCTCCAACTCTCTCTGGCGTTCCAACACTTTTGCCAGGCGCTGCTCGAGGTGCGGGCGGTCGCTCTTGACCAGCCCGGCAATGCGACCGATGGCTTCTTCCTGCTGCTGCACCAGTTCCAGGGCGCGGGTTCCCGTGACGGCCTCGATGCGCCGGATGCCGGCGGCGATCCCTGCCTCCTGGACGATTTTAAAGAGGCCGATATCGCCGGACGCGGCCGTGTGGGTACCGCCACACAGCTCCATACTGAAATCGCCGAGATTGACGACCCGGACGCGCTCGCCGTATTTCTCACCGAACAGCGCCGTGGCGCCGGCGGCGATCGCCTCGTCGGCAGCCATTTCACGGGTATCCACGGCACGATTCTCGCGGATGCGGCGATTGACTTCGTTTTCGATGCGGCGCAGCTCCGCCGGCGTGATCGCGGTAAAATGGTTGAAGTCGAAGCGCAGGCGCTCCGGGGTCACCAATGAGCCGGCCTGCTTGACGTGGTCCCCGAGCACCTCGACCAGGACGGCATGCAGGATATGGGTCGCAGTATGGTTCAGGGCCGTCGCCTGACGGGCAGCGGCGTCGACCTTGAGCTCGACTGGCTGGCCGATCTGCAGTGTCCCTTCGACCACCCGGCCGACGTGCACGATCAGGTTGGTCAGCGGCTTCCTGGTCTCGGTGATGTCGATTTTGAGCCCTGGAGCGCTGATTGTGCCGAGATCGCCGATCTGGCCGCCCGACTCGCCGTAAAAAGGGGTTGCCGCGGTGACGACTTCGATTCGTTCGCCGGCCCCGGCCTGGCTGACCTGTTCGCCGTCGTGCAGGATCGACGCGATGCGGCTGGCGGACTGCAGCTCGTGGTAACCGGTGAACTCAACCGTGATGCCATGCTCGACCAGCTCACGGTAAACGGCCCCGATGGCCTCTTCACCGGAACCCTTCCAATGCTCGCGGGCCTTCTGGCGCTGCTCGTTCATGCAGCTTTGGAAGCCGGTCTCATCGATGGTGAAGCCGTCCGCCTCGACGATGTCTGCGGTCAGGTCGGTCGGGAAGCCGTAGGTATCGTAGAGCTTGAAAAGCAGCTCGCCGGGGATGACCTTCGACTGCTTCCGGTGCAGGCGGGCGATCTCTTCGTTGAGGATGCGCAGGCCGTTGTCGAGGGTCTGTATGAAGCGCTCCTCTTCCTTCTCGACGATCTTGGCGACGAAACTCTTGCGCTCTGCCTCCTGCGGGTAGGCTGCCGCCATGAAATCGAGGACGAAGCCGGCCGTCTTGTAGAGCACCGGGTCGGCGAAGCCGAGCATCTTGGCGTGGCGCATGGCGCGGCGCATGATGCGGCGCAGGACGTAACCACGCCCCTCGTTGCTCGGCATGACGCCGTCGGCGATCAGGAAGGCCGTGGCCCGGCTGTGGTCGGCCATGACCCGCATGGAGACATCGTCATCCGGGTTGGCGCCGTAGCGTTTCCCGGAGAGCTGCTCGATGTAGCCGATGATGTCGCGCAGCAGGTCGGTGTCGTAGTTGGACTGAACGCCCTGGATCACCGTGGTGATGCGCTCAAGTCCCATGCCGGTATCGACGGCAGGTTTCGGCAGCGGCACCAGCTCACCGTCAGGCTGGCGGTCGAACTGCATGAAGACGTTGTTCCAGACCTCCATGTAGCGGTCGCAGTCGCAGCCGACAGTGCAGGCGGCTTCGCCACAGCCGACTTCGGGGCCGTTGTCGAAAAAAATTTCCGAGCAGGGGCCGCAGGGGCCGGTGTCGCCCATCGACCAGAAGTTGTCCTCCTCGAAACGGAAAATCCGCTCGCGCGGCACACCCTCCTGCTCATGCCAGATGTCGGCGGCTTCGTCGTCGTCGGTATAGACCGAGACGTAGAGCCGGGACTTGTCGATCCCCAGCTCGACCGTGAGGAATTCCCAGGCGTAGGCGATCGCCTCTTTTTTGAAATAATCGCCGAAGGAGAAGTTGCCGAGCATCTCGAAAAAGGTATGGTGGCGGGCGGTCCGGCCGACATTCTCAAGGTCGTTGTGCTTGCCGCCGGCCCGGACGCATTTCTGTGAAGTCGTTGCGCGGACATAGGCCCTCTTTTCCTGGCCGAGGAAGCAGTCCTTGAACTGGTTCATACCGGCATTGGTAAAGAGCAGGGTCGGATCGTTGTGCGGGACCAGGGACGAAGAGGCCACGATCGTATGGCCTCGGTCGGCAAAAAACTTGAGAAAAATATGACGTATTTCACTACCGGTTTTCATCGTGCTCTGAGCTGCCTTTCCGTGTCAATTGAGCCATGATGCGGCCGAGAGAAAAGCCGCGTCGCTGGAGAAAATGAACAACCCGGCGCCTTTCCTTGGCCGGCGCCGAGTGGTAATCGAATGCGGGGAACCGTCTATCCAGAAGCTGCCTCAGCAGCCCGTCTTCGTCACATGCCGCACGTGCCAGCTCCAAAGCCTGACAGGCCAGATCTTCATCGATACCGTGCTGCCGCAGGTCGACCAGAATGCGTGGCCCAACTGCGCGCCCCTGGGCCATCAGGCTGGCGGCACGGTTCCGGGCATAACGGGCGTCGTCGAGGTAGCCGTGTTCGAGGCAACGCTGCAGGGCCTTCTCGATACCGGCCGGGTCGAAACCCTTGTCAAGCAGACGCTGGCGAAGCTCCGCCTGGCTGTAGTCGCGGCGTGTCAACAATCGCAGCGCTGCCGACCAGGGGTCGGGTCGGCCTGCCGCCTGTCCGGGCTTATTCGTCACCTTGCTCGTCGGAGCCGCCGAAGGCATCCCAGGAAAGGTCCGAAGT
>JAHEEU010000131.1 GCA_024640545.1 Geobacteraceae bacterium | reverse complement strand
TGGCAGAGGCCAGCGCCCTGAAGCTCGACCGCCATCAGCTGATCACCCTGGCATCGATCATCCAGAAGGAAGCCGGCAACGTCACGGAGATGCCGCTGATCTCGGCGGTCTTTCATAATCGCCTCAAGGCGGGCATCCTGCTCCAGGCCGATCCGACGGTGATTTACGGGATCGCCGATTTCAACGGCAATCTGACCCGCAAGGACCTCGAGACAACGACCCCCTACAATACCTACCGGATCAAGGGCCTGCCGCCGGGGCCGATTGCCAGCCCGGGCCGGGCCGCATTGCAGGCGGCCGCCCACCCGGCAGAGAGCAAGGCGCTTTTTTTCGTCTCCCGCGGCGACGGCACCCACGAGTTCAGCGCCACACTACGGGAGCACAACCGAGCCGTGCGGCGCTACCAGCTGAGGCGCTGAAAGCCCGGCTAGGACGGCTCTGCACGGCAGAGGGTATGCTGCGGGGGGAGGAAACCCTTTACGGGCTGGGACGACTCGACGCTCAAAGCACCCTGACCCGGGCAAAACCACCGCCCGGGGTGCGCATGTTGGTGACCTGGCCCCGATAAAGCCGGGCCGTCACACCGAACACCCGGTCCCGGTAGGCGTAAAGGCGCAAATCCGTCTTCATCGGTTCGGCGTCGGGGACGTCGGTCATGGAGGGTGGGACCAGGTCCTGAACCAGGGTTGTGGCCGCCGGCAATTCTTCGAAACGCTTGCGGCTGATCTTTTCGCCAAGCAGGACTCCCCGGCTGCCAAAGCTGTCGACCGGTTTGAAGACCCGCTGTTTCCGCGCCGCCCAGGCCTCTGCCGCATCGAGATCGGCAAGCATGGCGCAGGCCGGCAGGACCTCGTCGAGCAGCTCGAGTTCGGCGTTGGTCAGTGAAAAAGCCGCTCTTGTCTCCGGATCGGACCAGGTCAGCATCCGACGCTTGTCGGCAAGCAACCCGTACTGATGCGGGTTGGGAGAGAGGCAGACCCGGCGCGCCAGGTAAGCGGCCCGCACCCCGGCCATGCTGCCACTCTCCAGGTAAAAATCACAATGGCGGTTGTAAATCAGGTCGACGTCCTGGCCGTCGAGCCGGACACCGTCGGCAGAGGCCTCCAGCTGCAGCGGGTCCGCGATCTCGGCCGGCACGCCCCACCCCCTGAACAGATCGGCAAAAGCGCACATCTCGGCATACAGGTACTGCCCTGCCGGCTCCTCGTCGATAATCGCGATACGCTCCGGCCGGGCCTTTCTGCCGCCGGAGAATCGATGGATTTCATCGGCGAAGGTCTGCAGCAGGCGCTTGCCGAGCCGGGGCGGCAGGGATTCGGCCGAGGCCGGCAGCGACGGGTCGTAAGCCAGGGAGGCCAGCAGGCCGCCCCCGGCGTTGGTGTTGACTTCGATGAGACGGGGGCCCGATGCTGTCAGGTGAAAGTCATAGCACATCATCACCGCATCGTGGCCGGGGTCGAAAGCCGCCACCGGCGGGACCTGGCCATACACCAGCTGCCGGTAGGCAGGGTTGCGGCTGAGCTTGTCAAGCAAGTGCACCAGCCGCAGCATGGCCCGCAAGTCAGCTTTCGAGACGTCGACAATGGCCCGGCTCAGGTTTTCGCGATAGTCGGTCATGGTGGCTCCGGAGAATGCGTGGATGCAAGTATTTAGGGTACCACAAAGAGAGGAAGATATCTTCTGTGCTTGGTACAGAAGGGAAAGCGCAATCGGGCGGGGCAATAGATGGCCAATCTGTTGCCCGTTTGGTTTTCAGCCTTTTAGGATTATGGCTTTGTTTTCCCCTTCCCGTTGAGTGCCGCCGAACAGAATGAAATGAATCCGGGGACACGAAGAAAAATGTCTGAGCGTCAGCGAGTTTTTTTCTTCGCCGGATTCATTTCATGGCGTGAGGGAACCCGCCGTTGCGCGTAGCGCTATGGCGGGCAAACGGAGGGTCGCTTTCTTTTGGTTACTTTTCTTTCGTCGAGACAAAGAAAAGTAATCCGCCCAGCCGGGCGGAACCGGCCTGTCGACTTTTCGATCTTGATACTCCAGGGGCTATTCTGGACATCTGGATTTCCTCTGGGACAGCCCCTCTTGGGGCGATCCTGATCAATTGAATTTCTTCCTGGATAATCTCAAATTCAAAACCCAGGGGTTGCGGCCCCTGACGCCGTGACAACCCGGGGACAGCCCCCATTCGGGGACAGTCCCCTGGACGGCAGAAAAAGGGCCCCCCAATGCCTTGCCCGTTAAAGCTGACGCTTCAACGGGGTCCCTCCGCAGCGCAGAGGTTTTGCGGCCGGACAAAAACTCGCTATCGCTCAGACATTTGTCCGGCTGTTTCGCAAAACCTCCGCGCCGCTCCGGCGGTGGCAACAGGGGGTGGAAAAACTGACAAACCGTAAAACCAGAAAATGAAAACGGGCAACAGATTGGCCATCTGTTGCCCGTTTGATTCCGTATGATATGAGCCTGACTACTCCAAACTCTCCGCCAACAACTCAATGGTATGCTTCGCCCTGACCGACTTCTCCTGCTTCTCCAGCCCGCCCCGAATCTGCATGATGCAACCCGGACAGTCCATGGCCACGCAGGTTGCCCCGGTCGCCTCGATGTCCAGAACCTTGTCGTTGAGGATATGCTTGGCAATATCCGGGTGGCTGGAGAACGAGTAGGAGCCGCCGAATCCGCAGCAGCGGTCGCTGTGGGCCATCTCCACCACTGCATGGCCGGATCCGGCCAGCAGTTCGCGCGGCTGCTTCCAGACCCCGGCGCCCCGCTTGAGATGGCAGGAGTCGTGGTAGGTGACCTTCTCCCGAACCGATTCCTCGGCGAAGACCGCCCTGCCGTCGAGTACGTCGACAATGAAACGCGAGACATCGATTGTGATTGCAGCCAGTTGACGCGCTTTATCGGCCCAGACCGGATTATCCTTGAGCAGTTCGAGGAAATCACGCTGCAGTGACATGGTGCAGGTCGGGCAGGTCGTGACCACGAAATCGGGCTGATCGGCCAGCATGGCCGTAATATTCTGCTCGGCCAGGGCCACCGCCGTCTCGCGGTCTCCGGAATAAAGGGCCGGCACACCGCAGCAGTTCTGCTCCTTGGGGAACAGCACCTCGACACCGAGGTGATTGAGGACCTTGACCAGATCGTAACCCATCTCGGGATAGACGAAGTCATTGAGACAGCCGGCAAAAAAGGCCACCCGGTAGCGCGGATTCTCAACCTTTTGCGGCAAGGTTTTCCAGCTGTCGCGCAGCGGCTTCTCGGCGATCGCCGGCAGGGTCCGCCATTCGGTCAGCGACGAGAAGAACAGCGGCAGGTGGCGAATGCTGCGTTCGCCGCGGGTCACCGGCTTCTGCAACAGGCTGGCAGCCCGGATCATCGAATGGAACAGCTTGCGATTGCGCATGATGTGCTTGAAGACCAGCGCCTTGCCGACGCCGATCCCCTCTTCTTCGCCGAGCACCTCGCGCAGGTGCAGGATGATCCCCTCCAGGTCGATGTCGCTCGGACAGACGGCGACGCAGGCGCGGCAGCCGATGCAGGCCTGCACCAGATCGGCGGCATTCTCCAGGCCATGGAAGAAGGCGGTCAGGATGACGCCGATGGCGCTGATGTAGATATGGCCGAAGACGTGGCCGCCGACGGTCTGGTAGACCGGGCAGACGTTGGCGCAGGCGCCGCACTTGATGCAGCGCAGGGCATCACGGCATTGGGGCGACTCGGCCAGCGCGCTGCGGCCGTTGTCGAGCAGGACGATGTGCAGTTCCTTGTCGCCATCGGCGCAGGGCACGGCACCGCGGATCCAGGTAACGTATGAGGTGAGCAGCTGCCCGGTGGCATTGCGCGGCAGGATCCGCATGACCTTGGTGGCGTCCTCCAGGGTTGGCACCAGCTTTTCCAGGCCGACCAGGGCAACGTGCACCTTCGGCAGGGTAGTGACCAGGCGGGCATTCCCCTCGTTGGTCACCAGGGCGATACCACCGGTCTCGGCGATGGCCATGTTGGCGCCGCTGATCCCCATCCCGGCCTCGAAATAGCCCTGGCGCAACTGCTCGCGGGCGACCCGCACCAGGTGCTGGATATCGTCGGATTCCGCCTTTCCGGTCACCTTGCTGAAGAGCGCGGCCACCTCATCGCGGAACATGTGGATGGCGGGCATGACCATGTGGCTCGGGCGCTGCCCGGCCAGCTGGATAATCCATTCGCCGAGATCGGTTTCCAGGGTTTCTATCCCTGCCGTCTCGAGAGCGCGGTTGAGATGCGTCTCTTCACTGGCCATGCTCTTGCTCTTGGCGACCTTTTTGACGCCCTGCGCCACTGCAAGGTCGGTGATGTAGCGATTGGCCTCTTCGGCAGTGCGTGCCACGAAGACCTTGGCGCCGGCGGCCTCGGCATTGCGGGTGAACTCGGCGACCAGTTCCTGGCGCTGCTCGCGCACCCGGTCTTTCATGGCACCTATTTCTTGGCGCATCGCCTCGAAGTCGAGGCCGGCGAAAGCGTTCTCGCGGGCAACCACGTAAGCATCGCCGAAGCTGTGCAGCGCCTGCTGCAGGCGCGGTGAGGCCAGGGCCTGGTCGACCCGCTGACGGTAGTTGCGATTGCGTGCTCGGCTCATCAGTGCGGTTTCCTTTAATGGTTTTTCGCTGCTGTTTGGTTCGGTCGCATCAAAGTTCGTAAAAGTCTGTGCTCAGCCCCGGCATCAACAGGACGTGCAGCTGGCGCGGGCCGTGGGCTCCGATCGTCAGCACCCGCTCGATGTCAGCCGTCCGGCTCGGCCCGGTGATGTAGGCCAGGTAGTTGCGCGGCGCGCGTTCATGGAAACCACGCAGGTAGGGAATGGCCGCCAGGCTGTCAGCAAGGAGCTTGCCCGGGTCGAGCAGTGCAAAGTGCACTTCGGGCAGGGTCGTCGCCAGGCGCAAGGCTTCAGCGGTACTCTCGAGCACCAGGGTGCCCGTATCGGCCAGGGCAAAGTTGACCCCGGTCACCCCGGCGTTGGCAGCAGCGGCATGCTCCCGCCAGGACTCCCTGACCACCTTCACCCCTGCTGCTTCCAGCTCTGCGGCAAGAGCGATCCGCTCAAGGCTCGGCTGGGAGGGCAGCAGTACCGTGCCGTTGACATGCCCGGCGATATAAGCGGCGGCTTCGCCCACAGTCGCCACCTCGGCGGCCTGCCCGCCGACTTTGCTCAAGGCCTCGGTAAATCGTTTCAACATGACACCACCTTGTATTACCTAAAATTGGTCTTACCAATTTATTACCCCATGTTTTCCGGCATGTCAAGCCACATATAAAACAGTGTCTCGTATTTCTTGACCTCGCGACATCTTGAGTTATATATGAATCAAACGAGTCATTTTTGAATCGATGGACATCTCCGCCTTGTGCGCTACACTGAATCAGTCCTTATCGACAGCCTTGACTCATCTTTGCATCAAGATTTCAGGCAGCATCTGCCCGTAAAGTGCAACTCACTGTAAATTAAAGCTTAATTAATTGGCACAGGCCTTGCTCAATTGACCTTGCTACGCAACATCCAAACCGTCCCATCATCAGGAGACTATATCATGCACGACGTTTTTCTTGTTGAAGCCAGGCGCACCCCCTTTGGCTCTTTCGGCGGCGCTCTGAGCGAGATTCCCGCACCGGAGCTGGCCAGCCAGGTTCTGCGCGACATCCTCCAGCGGCAGGCGGTTCCGGCAGCAGCGGTCGATGAAGTCATCATCGGCCAGGTCCTCCAAGGCGGCAGCGGCCAGGCCCCCGCTCGCCAGGCAATGCGCAAGGCCGGCCTTCCGGACAGTGTACACGCCATGACCATCAACAAGGTCTGCGGCAGCGGCCTCAAGTCCATTATGCTCGCAGCCGACGCCGTTCGCCTCGGCGACGCACGCATCGTTCTGGCCGGCGGCATGGAGAACATGTCCCTCGCCCCCTACCTGATACCGAAGGCCCGCTACGGCTATCGCCTCGGCAACGGGCAGCTGCTCGACCTGATGATCCTGGATGGCCTGCAGGACCCCGACAGCGGACGCCACATGGGCGAGCTCACGGAAGTGTGGATCAAGCGCCACGGCCTGAGCCGCGAAGAGCAGGACAAGTACGCCGCACGCTCCTATCGCCTGGCCCAGGCGGCGATAACGGCAGGGACTTTTGCCGACGAGTTGACCCCGGTCATCAAGAGCGGCCGCAAGGGAGATGTCACCATCGAGAGTGACGAGGAGCCCGGCCGTGGCGCCATTGACAAACTGTCCAGCCTGCGCCCGGCCTTCAGCAAGGAAGGAACCATCACGGCCGGCAACGCCTCGACCATCAACGACGGCGCCGCCTTCGTCATGGTCTGCTCCGGGGAGGCGATGCAGCACCATAACCTGAAGCCGATCGCCCGCCTGGTCGCCGCCGCGACCAACAGCATCGCTCCGGACGATTTCGCCGAAGCCCCGATCGGGGCCGTCAACCGGGCCGTTGCGCGGGCCGGCTTGAGCCTGGCCGACATCGACCTCTTCGAGATCAACGAAGCTTTCGCCGCGGTACCGCTGGTCGCCATCCGGGAACTCGGTATCGACCAGGAGAAGGTCAATGTCAACGGCGGCGCCGTCGCCATCGGTCACCCGATCGGCGCGAGCGGCGCCCGCCTGGCGGCAACCCTGATCCGTGAACTGCAGGCCCGCCGGCAGCGCTACGGTGTTGCCAGCTTGTGCATCGGCGGTGGCGAAGCCGTCGCCGCGGTTTTTGAACGCTGCTAACCTCAACCGGCAAGGAGAGCCCATGAAACCGATCTACACCGACGCCAAGGCCGCCCTCGAGGGTCTGGTCACCGACAACATGACGATCGCCGCCGGCGGTTTCGGCCTCTGCGGCATCCCGGAGAAACTGATCCTCGCCCTGCGGGATTCCGGCGCCAGAGAGCTGACCCTGATCAGCAACAACGCCGGCATCGACAATTTCGGTCTCGGCCTGCTCCTGCAGACCCGCCAGATCCGCAAGATGATCTCTTCCTACGTGGGTGAGAACGCCATCTTCGAGAAGCAGTTCCTCGATGGCGAGCTGGAACTGGAGCTGACCCCGCAGGGCACCCTGGCGGAAAAACTGCGTGCCGGCGGCGCCGGCATCCCCGGCTTCTACACCCGCACCGGTTACGGCACCCTGCTCACCGAGAAGAAGGAGACCCGCGAGTTCGACGGGGTCGGCTATGTCCTCGAGGAAAGCATCCGCGCCGATATGGCGATCGTCAAGGCCTGGAAAGCCGACAAGGCGGGCAACCTGATTCTCAACAAGACGGCGAACAATTTCAACGTCGCCTGCGCCAAGTCGGGGCGGGTCACCGTTGCCGAGGTCGAGGAGATCGTCGAAATCGGCGAACTCGACCCGCACCAGATTCACGTACCAGGCGTCTACGTCGATCGCCTTGTGCTCGGTACCGACTACGAGAAACCGATCGAGCAGCGCACCGTATCCGGCGCCGGCATCACCGCCAAGGGGTTCAACCCGCAGCGTGAATGGATGGCGAAGCGCGTCGCCCAGGAGCTGTCCGACGGCGACTACGTCAACCTCGGCATCGGCATGCCAACCCTGGTCGCCAACTTCATCCCCGCAGGCATCCAGATCACCCTGCAGTCCGAGAACGGCCTGCTCGGCATCGGGCCCTTCCCTGCCGAAGACCAGGTCGACCCCGACCTGATCAACGCCGGCAAACAGACAATCACCGCCCTGCCCGGCGCCAGCTACTTCGACTCCTCGGAATCCTTCGCCATGATCCGCGGCGGGCACATCGACCTGTCGGTGCTTGGCGGCATGCAGGTCAGCAGGACCGGCAACCTGGCCAACTGGATGATTCCCGGCAAGATGGTCAAGGGCCCGGGTGGCGCCATGGACCTGGTATCCGGGGTCAAGAAGGTGGTTGTCATGATGGAGCACTGCGCCAAGGACGGGACGCCCAAGATTCTCGACGAGTGCGACCTGCCGATTACCGGCCAGAACGTGGTCGACCTGCTGGTGACCGACAAGGCGGTCTTCACCGTCGACGCCGAAGCGGGCCTGACGCTGCTCGAGGTCTCCCCCTTCTCGAGCCTCGACGACGTGCGCTCGTCGACCGGCTGCGCCTTCCAGGTCGCTGACGACCTGAAAACCAACGGCTGATTTTACCTATAAGGAGAACCTGCATGTTACAGAGAGTTGCTGTTGTCACCGGTGCCGCCAGCGGCATCGGCCTGGCCGTCGCCGAGGCTTTGGCCGGAGCTGGCTATAGCCTGGTCATGGCCGACGTCAACGCCGAGGCCGGAAAAACTGAAGCCGAACGGCTTGGCGCGCACTTCGTCCATACCGACCTCACCGACCGCGCCGCCTGCAAGGCCCTGATCGATGCAGCGGTCGCCAGGTATGGTTCGGTCGACGTACTGGTCAACAACGCCGGCATTCAGCATGTCAGCCCGGTGGAAGACTTCCCCGAGGACAAGTGGGACTTCATGATCCGCCTCATGCTGACCGCGCC
>JAHEEU010000130.1 GCA_024640545.1 Geobacteraceae bacterium | reverse complement strand
TGCGACATCCGGGCTATGCTGGAAATATGTTGGCACTCCCGGGCATAGTGCTGGCCTTAAGCTCGATGTGGACACTTATTCCGGCTGCGGTGGCGCTAATCATCGCAGTGATTAGAACGGTGCTGGAAGACCAGACTCTACAGGACGAGTTGCCGGGCTATCGCGACTATGCGCGACGCGTGCGCTATCGGTTGATTCCGAGGATTTACTGAAGGGTCACATCTGTGTGATTTGATGGGGCGTCTGATGCGGGGTGTTATTCCTACAAGTCAGGGGCTCTCAGCCGTCAGACATATGCCCAATCATCAGGATTTCATCTTGGAATCCTGGTGGGACAACTTGTGGGACACTTGGTGTTCTAGTTGCCGCCTGTGTGAGGGCTAAATCTGAACATTCAGGCTTCTTTGAGCAATCTAGCGACAAGTTGAATTTTATCGGCGCGGCATTGGCCTTGGGGACGGGCGTGGCGGTCGCCCCGCGCCAGGAGGCCTACCACCCGGAGGGCGCCCCATCCCTGGCGGCCTTTGTCCTGGAGGTCTTTGTCCTGGAGGTGGTCTGTAACTTGGGGGTCTGTTATGTGGATAGTCAGGTCTGTGATCGACATAAACAGTCCTGTGTCCCCAACCCGGGTAAGGATCATAGTAGCCACGGTAAACGGTCGTGGAGGAGTAACCTCCTCCAGAACCCGCGCAGCCCGATAAAAACAAAAGTATCAGGAGAATGAAACCGCTAAGTGCCACCCGGATATATATCGTCATGATTAATTCTCCTGACCAGGGGTGGGCGCGGTCCAGCGTTGGATAATCAGGAGCGCATCCGAGGGGTCAGACAGCAATGCCACGCTGCCACCACTCTCAGTAGGCCTGGGTTCAACCAGAACCTTGCCGCCCAGCTGTTTTGCCCGTTCAGCGACATCATCTGTATCGGCAACTCGAACAACAGGTACCCAGCGCATCTCAAGCTCATTGTTCTCCACGTAGCGAATGCCTGCGCGCCATTGCCCATCTTTCGTCAGGATCAGATAATCCGTCATCTCCCCCGTAAAATCATACCCGACTAGTTCCTGGTAAAAAGCCAACGAATCAGAGACTTTATTACTCCAAAGCTCGTGCCAGAGCCATGAGCCTATTGCCGGTTCTTCGTCATCAGGATCACCGCCAGTGGCGTATAGCAGAAAAAGTTGTGCTCCTTGAGGATCGCTAACGAAAGCCCCCCGGCCACGATTTAAATATTCCAGTGGCCCTTCGTGGATGAGGCCTCCCTTCTCAGAAAGCATTGCAACCGCTTTGTCTACGTCAGTCACAGACAATTCGCAGAGCCATCGTGCTACACTCGCATGCTCAGAATCCCCTTTGACCTGAACCATGCCACCTATATTTATACCGTTGCTTTTAATCACCGTGTACTCGCCAGACTGTTCAAAAGTCCACCCGAAAAGTTGACCATAAAAATCTTTTGCTGCATCAACGTTGTCGGTAAGCAGGTCATTCCAGACAAATTTTCCGGGGTGATGTTCATCGGTGGGCGTGTCGGTTACAGGAGGCAACTCCAGTCTGTAGGCTTTGTTGGCTGGAGCGCAACCCGCCAGCGCAAAGAAGATTAAAGTGAAACCTGCGGTAATGTATTTCGCGAATCGGATTCGGGTGATTCTCTGCAGTGTGGAAACATCTGAAATTTGTCGTGCTGGTTTTAGTTTCACCATGACATTATTTCCTTAGACTAAAATGTGGTGGGTCCGTATCAAACGTATCACCTATAAATTGAATATCAATCCTCTTTTTAACGAGACAGGGTAGAGATGAAACCTCAGGAGTCACAATTTATAGGACTATCTAGCCTGCACATCGGAAGGATTCTTATTTATATTGTTGCAACTAGTTCTTAGATGTCCTCAGGATTAACAGGACATTTATTTTCAAAATTCATAGTTGAAAAAAGAGTGTTGAGGCAGGGGCAATTTCAACAGTAAATTCCCAATCCCTTTCTTTACGCGCCGCCGAGCCATATCCCGTCCGAGCCGCAAAGCCAAGTTCCCAAGGGCAATGAAGGGGTGCCCTCTGACCATGGCAAAGGCTCAAAGGAGGTTTGTGGCCAAAATTAAAAGCTTCCTCCTTTACAACGGCGGATAATTTAAATCATACTGGAAGGCATCCGTCACGACAGGTTCCCAGTAGACTGGCCGTGAGGGCCATCCGGGTGCTTACCTGCAACGCTCGAAGATTGGAAAGGATTGCTGCCGTGCCTGAAAGAGAGAACTCCCCACGCCCCCTGGCCACCCGTGGTGCCGGTAGTCAGAAGGCGGTGCGCATTCGGCGTCTGATCGAACGAAAAATGGTTGACAGCTGGCAGAACAAACCGCATTTCTTTGTCACCATCGCTGTCGACATGACGGACATCATCCGCTTTCGCAAAGATCTCGGCATCACGATCAACGACTTCATCATGGCGGCAACTGCAGCTGCACTCAAGGAACATCCCTGGATTAACAGCCACTGGGTTGACGGTGAAGCTGTCGAACAGTCGCAAATCAATCTGGCCATGGCGGTTGCTACTGAAAGCGGGCTTTATTATCCGGTCATCAAGCAGGTCGAGCAACTTTCACTGAAACAGCTCAGCCAGGCCTGCAGCGCAGTGGCGGAGAAGGCGCACCTTGGGCAGCTCACCGATGACGACCAGGATGGTGGAACCTTCACTGTCACCAACATGGGGATGCTCGGCGTGGAATCCTTTGCGGCAATCATCACACCACCCCAAGCGGCCGTTTTGGCCGTTGGCACCGTCAAAGGAGAAGTGGTGGTTGACGAGCATGAGGAGCTGGTGGTCGCGCCGATGGTGCGTCTGACGCTCTCCGTGGACCACCGAATCCTCGATGGCGCTGATGCTGCAGAGTTCCTCGACTCTCTGAAGACTTATCTGGAAGCCCCGGTGACGCTGATTGCCGGGACCAGCTTTGACGAAGCTTGATGTTCTGACGGATTGTTTTTTGCTCTGGTTTCTGAAGATCTGTTCCGGCCCCGAATAATCGAAACATGCCTGCTGGTGCCATGGCCCATACACGAGTCCGCAATAGTGCCGTTCCGGAAGAGTTGCATCGTCAATCGGCATTTTTTGCCGACACGTTCATGCCGGGCATCCTGCTGGACGCCATGCCGGGCATTGTCCTGATCCTCAACCGTCATCGCCAGATTGTTTTTGCCAACCGGACTTTCACCCAGATCGCCGGTTGATCTGGCATGGCAAGCCCGGTTGGCCGCTTTATTGGCGATGCCCTTTCATGTCATGTGGCCCTTGAAGCCATCGCTGGATGCGGCAGCGAAGACGCCTGTGAAACCTGTGGTACGGCATGCCTCAAAGCGGTTCTCCCGGGAGCGCCCTGCCTGAAACGTAAGGAAACGGAGGAATATGACAATTGATGGAAAAGGTCTGGTTTTGCAGGTCTTTCTGGCGTTCAGCCTGGCCGGCTGCCTGCCGGCAGCGAACTCGGATGCAAACTTTCTGCTTGGACAGGACTACCTCAGGATGACTGACGCCCGGCTGGTTGCTTACGAACAGGAGTTGAGTGACGAGCTTGTCACGTCGAGCCGCTCCGGTGCCGGCGATGTCAGTGTCGGCGTCGGCTTCGGCAGCTGGGGCGGTGGCACGGGATACGGCATCCACGCCGATAAATGGCTGGGAGGAGGCGGCAGCAACGCTACGATCCTGGAGTTGAAAGATCGGCGTGACGAGGTCCGCAGTGAAATGAGGCGGCGCGGCCTGTTGCCACAGTAAAGCGAAAGGATGTATCTGACAACCAGTTGACCAGCGGAGCCGGGAGCTCCGTTTTTTTTGCGGTTTTATAACCGCTAAAAAACTTCTTGGCCGCTAAGGCTCAATGCCCCAAGTCAAAGCTTAGCCTGGTGAAAAAACCGGCTCTGCGCAGGGCTCATTTCTCTGACTCGCCATAACCGGGGATCCTGCCTTGCGGCCCGGGGGCTCATCAGTTAATCTTTTTGATCACCAGTCGGTACGGTATGGTTAACGGTCATCGGGCCCTTTGTCCCTGCCCGGTCGACAACCTAAACCCGTGTATGGCTGACGCACCTCTCAACGGCGTTGCCGAAGATCACGCGCTTCATGCCGGGGCGATCATCGTGCCGTGCTCCTTCTTGTTCTTGGCGATCTGCATGGAGATCACCAGCCCGACCAGGACGATACCGATGGCGTCCGTCAGCAATGTCGGCCAGTAGAGGAAGCAGGTGCCGGCGGCCAGAAGCAGCCATTCGAAGACGGTGGTCCGGCGGAACCAGAAGAGCATGGTGGTGGCTGAAAAGGCAATGGTGCCGAGGACCGCCGAAAAGAAGGACGAGGCCGTCTGCATACCGGTGGCCGGGTCGGACGCCTCGATGATTATTTCACCCGGATTGACCATGCCGCCGGCCAGGGTCTTCACTTCGCTGACATCGCCACCCCTTTTTGCTTTGATATCGGTGATTTCGTCGTCGACCATGATCCTGGCGACCACGTCTCCCTGGTTAAAATGCTGTCCTTCCTTGACCTCAACGGAGAGGACCGAAGCAAAGGGGATGTCGTCTTCGAGTGCAGGCACCTTGACATTTGCCGTGTGCGGTTGGAACAGGATGGCCGGGGTAAACGCGAAAAGCAGAGGGCAGACGTAGAGCAGCTTGGCAAATTTAAAGCTGGTCCAACCGGTTTTCCACGGATCGGAGCCGGCAATGGCGGCCCCGGCGTAGGCTGCTACGCAGACCGGCGGGGTAATGTTCGAGTCCTGGCTGAACCAGTAGACGATCATGTGGGCGCAGAGGATCGGCACGCCCATTTCCATGAGCGGCGGGACCGCCAGCACGGCGGTAATCAGGTAGGCGGCCGTCACCGGAACGCCCATGCCGAGGACCAGCGAAGCGAGGGCGATGAGGAAAATGGCCGCGAGCAGGTTGCCGCTGGCCAGTGAAATGATGATGTCGGAAAACTTGAGGCCGATTCCGGTCAGCGAGATGGTGCCGACGATAACGCCGATGACGCCGAGCGTTGCCCCGATGATCAGGGTGTTGTTGGCTCCGGTCAGGATGGCGGCCCATATTTCCCTGGGTCCCATGCGGGTCTCCTTCCTGACCCAGCTGACCGCGATGCAGGAAAGGGTGGCCCAGAATGCGGCAAAGCCGGGAGACCTGCCCATGATCATCAGGACGGTGATGACGACCAGCGGCAGGGCGAAGTACCACTGCTTTTTCAGAACCTCTTTCCAGTGCGGGAACTCTTTGTCGTCAATCCCTTTCAGGCCCAGCTTTTTGGCTTCGAAATGGATCATGCAGAAGACCGAGAAGAAATAGAGCAGGGCAGGAAACACGGCGATCATCATGATGTAGGCGTACGAGGTCTCGGTCAACTCGGCCATCAGGAAGCCGCC
Source organism: Geobacteraceae bacterium (assembly GCA_024640545.1). GTDB lineage: Bacteria > Desulfobacterota > Desulfuromonadia > Desulfuromonadales > BM103 > JAHEDT01. The sequence continues at coordinate 3,078 of JAHEEU010000130.1, read as the reverse complement.
GGCGCCCATGACCGGCGGCAGGAACATGCCGCCGATTGACGCAGCAGGTTCGATGGCGCCGGCAACATGCGGCTTGAAGCCGGCCCGTTTCATGAGCGGGATGGTGAAGGCACCGGTGGATACGGTATTGGCGATGGCGCTGCCCGACACCGAACCGAAGAAGGCCGAGGCGATCACGGCAACCTTGGCCGGGCCGCCGGTGCTGCGGCCGGCCAGGGCCAGGGGAAAATCAATGAAGAACTTTCCGGCTCCGGACTTGTGCAGGAAGGCGCCGAAGAAGATGAAGAGAATGACGTAGGTTGCCAGCACGTTGGCCATGACCCCGAAGACCCCGTTGGTCGTCAGGTAAAGGGCGGTGCAGAGCCGTTCGATGCCGAAGCCGCGATGGGCTATCATGTCAGGGAAGATCGGCCCGAGGTAACCGTAGATGAACATGGTGATGCCGATCAGGGTCATTGACCAGCCGAGGACCCGGCGGCAGACTTCGAGGGAGAGGATGACGCCGACGATGCTGACCATGGCATCGAGGTTGGTTTCCGCCCCGGCCCGGTAATTGAGGACTTCGAATTCATGAATCCAGTAATAGACGACCGCTGCAGACGCCAGGGCGTAGAGGAGGTCGGAAAGGGTCGGGTTCTCCGGCCATTTCCTCATCAAGACCTGGTCGGCAAAAATTGCCGCGACGCCGAAGATGACCCCGCCCAGCAGGATCAGGCCGATCAGCATCGTGTCGCCTCCGGTCATTGCAGCGTGAAAAGCGTCGGTCGATTCAAAGAAGACGAGTCCGGCTATGGTACAGGAGAGGAGGGTGCCGATGATCAGCGAAAGCGGTATGCGCACCCAGGTCTTGCCCGCAGGGTAGAGCAGGAAGACCAGCACGTAGGTGACAAAGACGTAGACACCGCGATGGTACTGGGTCGCCACGGTGGCCAGGCCGGCTGTATAGAAATAGAACACCACCATGCCGGCACTGAGCATTGCGACCAGCCATTTGAAGAGCCCGACCGGTGAGCGGTGGGCCTTGGCGTCCTTCGCCATCAGTTTTTTAAGCTTTTCGTGCTCCTCGAAGGAGAGGTCCTTGAGTTCTTCCTGAGAGTCCTGGACCATGCCGGCTACCTATGTGCCCTGGGATGTGGGACGCGTCGCCCGTTGATGACAACTTCTGCAGTGCAGAGAAGCGGGACCGCAAGGCCCCGCTTCTTGAAAAACCTGAAGATTTTTCGGTTTATTCCCCCATCTGGGCCGGGGTCAGAGTGAGGCCCTGCTCTTTCCAGTACTTCTGGGCACCAGCGTGCACCGGTGTCACGATGCCGGTCAGGGCGCTTTCCACCGACATGGATTTTGCGGTGCTTTTGACTTTGACCATGTAGGAAAGCCCTTCCTTGGTGTAGATGTTCGCCAGGGCATTGTACACATGTTCAGGCGCCAGATTCTTGTTGGCTACCCAGAGGGCCGAATCCTGGAAAGACTTGACATCATAATCAACGCCGCTGTAAGTCCCGGCCGGGATCGTGAGCGGAGCATAGAAGGGGTACTCCGTGAAGGCTCCGCCCTTTTCGCCGGCATCCCAGGTGGAGAGGATCTTGATCTTGTTGCTGGCCGCCGCCTGGATAACCGAGCTGTTCGGGTAACCGGCAAAGACCCACATGGCATCGATCAGTTTGTCGCCGATCGCCGCGGCGGCCTTGCTGTAGCCGATAAATTCAATTTTCATCTTGTCCCATAAGCCGATGGCGCTGAAATAACGCTGGGCTGAGGCTGCTGCTCCGGAGCCGGGGCTGCCGATCGCGACGCGCTTGCCGACCAGATCCGACACCTGGTTGATGCCGCTGCCCTCCAGGACCACCAGGTGGGCCGGCGCACCGTAGAGGAAGGCCATGGCGTAGACGTTGGGATACTTTTTGGTGTCGTTGGTCAGGAGGCCGTTGCGTGCCAGGTAGGTGTCGCCGGAGTAGGAGATGCCGAAGTCGATTTCACCGGAATTGACGCGCCGCAGGTTCTCGACCGAGCCTGCCGAAGCCATGTTGGAGACTTCGACATCCTTGAGCATCCTGGAGAGACGGGAGGCGATGCCGTTGGAGAAGTACTGGAAGGTTCCGCCTTCCGGTCCGCCACCGAAGCCGAGGCGGGTTTTCTGTGCCAGGCCGGCACTGGGCATGGCGAAGGCTGCGACCAGGGCGAGGACGCTGAGCAGTGACAGGAAACGAGTGGCTTTCTTCATGGTTTTCCTCCTTATGGTTTTCCTCTCGGGGCATCCGATCACACCAGCAACAGGGCATTTTTCAACTAGATGGCAGCTGTTAAAATGAAGATTATTAATAGTCCTCAATTTAAACACAATGTTCTATCTTTGCAAGGTTGAGCTTTAGGCTGCCAAGAGCCGGCTAGCATTTGTCCCAGGGAAAACGCACAGGAGAAGAACCTTGATCAAAAGGGGTTTGCAGGGCGGGGAATGTCGATAAAAAGGGCCGTACGAGACGGCCCGATGAGAAATTATGATCTGGTGATTACCTAGTCCGGGATGGGGATCACAAAAACCGGCTTTTTCGAGCGGCGTAAAACTTTCTCTGCCACGCTGCCGAGGAAGGTGTGCGCGATCGCACCCTTGCCGTGCGAACCGAGCACGATCACGTCAACGTTATGCTGCTCTGCAGCCTCAAGAATCTGGGAAACCGCGTGTCCATGGATGACCTCGATACCGGCAATGTTTTTCAGGTCCTCGGGACGGTCGGCCAGTTCGTCGTGAGTGAACTGCTCCAGCCTGGCGGTCAGGTCTTTACGCGCCTCCTCCTCGTGCTTTGCTTCGAAAGATTCCAGCATCCCCTGACCCATGACCGAGGAGACGTACGTACGAAATCCAGCATCGATTTCAGGGACGACGTGCAGCAAGTGGATTTTTGCCTGAGAGGTCCTGGCCAGAAGGACTGCGTGTTTGAATGCGTATTGCGAATTTGGTGTCAGGTCGGTCGCGTACAGGATGTTCCGGTAGTTGGGCAGCATGGCACTCCTCCTGGTAGGGAACCCGGCGGCCAGCATCCGGCTCGGGGTCCTGTCAATAGGCTACTGCAAGCTGGGGCG
>JAHEEU010000129.1 GCA_024640545.1 Geobacteraceae bacterium | reverse complement strand
GCTTCGAAGAAGGCGGGCAACTCTCCGAGGCGGTACGGCGCCATCCCTACAGCGTGGTCCTGTTCGACGAGATCGAAAAGGCCCATCCGGATGTCTTCAACGTGCTGCTGCAGGTCCTCGAAGACGGGCGCATTACCGACAGCCACGGCCGCACGGTGGATTTTAAGAATACCGTGGTCATCATGACCTCCAACGTCGGTTCACAGTACCTTCTTGAAGGCATCACAGCGGAAGGCCTGGTCAAAGAGGGCGCCCGCGAGATGGTGATGCGCGAGTTGCGCAGCAGTTTTCGACCGGAATTTCTCAACCGGGTCGATGATATCGTCCTGTTCAAGCCCCTGACCCTGGCGGAAACGGAACAGATTGTCGACCTGCAGGTCACAGAACTGCAGCAGCGCCTGGCCGAACGGGGCCTCCGGTTGGAGTTGACCCCTGCGGCGCGCAGCTTCGTCGCGGCAGCCGCCTACGACCCCGTCTATGGTGCCCGGCCGCTAAAACGTTATCTCCAGCACCATCTGGAAACCAGGATCGGCCGGGCCATGATCGCGGCGGATGTTTTAGAAGGCGGTCGTATCAAGGTTGATGAAATCGACGGCGGCCTGGATATCCGCTTCGAAGCGTCTTGACAGAAGGCCCGGTTGCTGCGTGCCGCTCCGGGCTTTTATGCAAAGACCTTTCCAGCAAACAGAAAATACTTGCCTTTTTTGTTTAGAGTATTATAATTGACAAAAAAGGTCATAAATGACGGAAAGGATTCAACCATGCGTATCGATATCCTCTGTAAACCGGAAAGCGGACAGCGCGGTGAGCGGCTTCTGGCCAATGTTCGCCAGGCTCTGAGCGAGATGGATGTGCGCGCTGAGGTGCATCTCTTCTGTGACCGTCGCAAAATGGTGGACAACCGGGTCTATGTCGCCCCGGCGCTAGTGATCGACGATATTGTGCGCATCGCCGGACGCGTTGCGGATGTCCGTGAAATCAAGTCTTTCATCGTGGAACGTCCACGTTATGTCGAACGGATGAAAGAGGTTGCCTGACCTGCGTTTCATTCCTGTCAGTTAAACGCCAATGGCCCAGCTCACGCTGGGCCATTGGTTTTTCTGCTCGGCAGGGTACGGCCCTGATTTTTGCTAGGCTACGGGCTGCAGCAGCCCCTCACTGACGGCGAACCGGACCAGCTCCTCGCCGGCTGCCCGAGGCAGACTGCCGGCGAAAATGTCCTTGGGGCTCAGGCTGCCGTTACTGTTTTTCAGCAATCGCAGCATCTCCTCGCTGAGCGATTCGCAGATAACCTCGCTGTCACGCCGCATGAAGAGGGCCACTGAACCGACCGGGCGGAACAGGGTGGCAATCTCCTGTGCTTCCATCTCTTCCATTTCCAGAAGATCCAGGATTTCATAGGCAAAAGGCACCAGGCGGCATTGCCTGGCTCGCTGCCAGGGGCTTTCCCAAAGGTCGCCCTGCAGCAGGCTCTGATCGCCTGGCGGGGCGAGTTCCTCCCCCAGAACAGTTTCCGCATAGTGGAAGTGGTAACAGAGCAGGTCAAGGAAGATGCTGATCAGGTGGTCCTGACCCGTCCGTCGCAGCCGCTCGCACAGATATCCCTGCAGCATGCGGTAAACGTCCTCTGCCCCCCATTTGGCTGGGGTCAGCAGGCTGTCGTAATCAATGTCCGGCTGTTGCAGCGCCCAATTGAAGAAGTCCTCGAAGAGTTCGCTGGGCCCGGTTTGCAGAACTTGCAGAATCGCGGGAAAGAAGACCACCGCACGACCGGTATTGTAAAACAGGTCAACCGTGGCGGCGAGCCGGCGGCAGAGCTCCATCTCCTCGACCGTCCAGTTGATTGAAGAAATCAGCTCGTAGGGCGGGTCGGGTTGGGCCTCGATACCGTAACGCTCGCGTTTGTGGGCCAGCCTGGTGCCCGGCAGCAGGGCCAGGGGGAAGATGTGCAGGTGGTTCGGGGCCAGGCTCAAGGCCGCATCAAGGCTGGCCCTGAACCCTTCATAGTTGTCTTCCGGCAGACCGTAAATCAGGTCAAAACCGTAAACGACTCCTTCTGCCTCCAGGAGGTGGACCTTCTCGGCGAGAACGTCGAGATCAAGGGGCCGGTGGACGGCTCTGAGGACCTGTTCATGGATCGACTGCAATCCCAGCTGTAAAGAACAGTTCAGCCCTCCAAGCAGGCTGGCGGTATGGCGATCGATGAAATCGGCCTTGGCTTCCAGGTGGTAGTGCAGTTGGGGCGCCTTGTCGAGAAGCAGTTCGAGCAGCTCGATGCCGCGCTCCGGGGGGTAGTTGAAGGTCGAGTCAAGAACCCAGACCTGGCTGACACCCGCGTTGACAAACAGTTCAAGCTCTTCTGCCAGGCGCTGCCGACCGATGGCGCGCACTCCGGCATGACCACGCCCGTCGAAGCAGTAATCGCAGGCAAAGGCACAGCCGCGGGCAACCTCCCAGAGGACGCCGCCTGCCGGTTCCGGTTTGAGCTGGCCGGAAAGCCAGGGGGAGGGTGCACTGTCGAGGCTGAAGGGGCAGTAGCTGTCACCGGCCATGGGCCCGCTCTCCTGCAAGAGCGTCACCCCGGGCAGTGGCTGCTGCGGCAGACCTTCTGCCAGCGCGGTGAGCAGGCCGGCCAAGGCCGCCTCCCCCTCGCCGTGAACCAGTGCCGTCCATGGTGCTGCGACTGAAAGCCCGGCCGGGTCGCCGGTAACTTCCGGTCCGCCGGCCACCAGGTAGAGGCGGGGATGCGATTGATGCAGCTGTGCGGCCAGGCGGATGACCTGCTGGCGATTCCAGACGTAAACCGGGAAGGCGACGACATCCGGTGCGGCGGCGACAATCGCGGCGAGAATCTCCTCGTCTGTCTGCTCGGGAAACCCGTCTATCAGGACGCTGGATTGGCGCAAACCGGCTGACAGGGCCGCAGACAAGCACCCGGCGGCCAGGGCAACCGCCTGGGAGGAGCGGCGGACATGGAGAGTACAGAAAATGATTTTCATAAATGCACCGAAGTGGATTAACTTTACCGGTTCGCCCCCCCTTCGTCAACCAAGCGGGAAACCATCTGCTCCGAGGCTCGTGCCGGTCGATTGGCGCTGGCCCGTCTATGCTGCCCACGCCGGCGTCCTGACCCGGGAAGAGGCGCCAAAGGTCGTTCGGCCAGGAGAACGACCATCACCCCTTTGCGCCCTTTGCGGGAGGAGGAGCATCCTGGATCGCCTTGTTCTCGGGACACCAGGAGGGCTGCCGGGCGGCGCTGTTGGCGTGAAGAGCCTGGATTCAAGGTGCCCTGGCTATTCCGGCGGGGCTTTTCTCAGGTTCGCGGCGGTTGTATGGATGCCATGCCTGGCGAAGATGGCCGCCAATTCCTGATAGTCCTGCTGCATTTCCGAGAGGGTTCGCTGGTAACCGTAATACATGACCTGGGTGCGTGCCGCGACCGACATCGGCCCCTGTAAAAAGAGCAGGGCCTCGTCGCTGCCGGGTTCGAAGAGCACGATGTCCACTTCAGGACTTTTCTGCCGATAGTAATCCAGGGACAGGAGCAGTTTTTCACGGCTCTCGATCCGCTTGGCCTGTTCCCAGGTGAAAAAAACGCCGAGCTCGTCGATCTGCGAACATTTGCCGTAGGAAAATGAGGGCAGGCAGGTGGCCTCCGCGTCGTTCAGGAAAGGAACGCGGGGATTGATCAGAACGATCAGCCGGGCACCGTTGTCGATGGCGATGTCAATATGCGATACCCGGCCGGAGGAGCCATCGATATACGCTCTTTGGCCGATCCGGTAAGGCTGGAAGAAAAAAGGGATGGCGCTGGAGGCCGTGATGGCCTGGCAGATGTGCAGATCCTGGTGTCCGGCTGTGCCAAAGACCACCCTCTCGCCCGAATCAAGATCGTATGCCGGGATAAACAGTTCACTGTTGAGTTCGCTGAAGGTGTCGCAGAGGCCTTCGTTATGAAACGAGTTGCACAGGTAGGTGCGAAGCGGGTTCAGGGAGAAGACCCCTGCCGGGAACTGCTCATGGAGCAGGTGCGGCAGGTCGCCCAGGTGGAACTCCCAGTTGCTCTTCCGGTAGTGACGAAAAACCTGCAGCAGGTTGACCGGCAGGCCTGCCAGCGAGCGGAGCACCGCCCACCAGTTAAAGCGGTACACATCCTTGCGGCGCCAGTTGAAGACGGTTCGCTCGTTGCGGGCGATGGTCCTGAAAAGGCCGCCGGGGTCAATGCGGTTGGCCACCAGGGTGGCAATCACGGAGCCGGCGCTGATGCCTATGTAGGTATCGAAGCGGCGGGTCGAGAAGCTCGGGCAGAAGAGCCTGTCGAGGGCGGCCAGGCAGCCGATTTCGTACGCAGCACCCATGATGCCGCCGCCGGCCAGAATCATCGCTGTTTTACTGCGCTGCTCGGTCATTGCCTGGCTCAATTCTTGGCGCGGACCCTGATCCTCGGTTTCCCCTCTTCGGTCACAACCACGAAATCGACCGGCTTGTCGCCAAACCGCTGCTTGATCGCCTCCTGCTGTTTGGCCAGGAAGCCGATCACCTGCTCCCGGTTGGGGGGACGAAGCTTGCAGGTCTGGTGTGCCTCGACGAGTTTCTCGTAGAGGCTGTCCACGGGATCCTCTGCGGAGCCGGGGACGGGGGTGTCCTGCTCATGGGGCAAGGTGTGCGCAACACGCTGGATGCGCGAGGTATGACGCTCGTATTTGCCTTCGTCGATCAGGCGATGGATGCGGTCCCAGTAGCCGCAGTAGCTGTTGAAGCGGCTGGAAATGCCCTGCAGTCGGAAGCGCAGGTCGGTTTGCGGGATGTAGAGGGTGACCATCTTGCGGATCCGCTTGGTGAACTTGGCCCGCTGCTGCTCGGGGACCCGTTTTTCGATACCGAGGAAGTACTGCTCGTGAGCGATCTCAAGTTCTTTGAGATCCTTCTCAAGCTGGTTCAAAAGCTCGGTGACTTGTCCCCGACTGCCCATCCGCCTGCTCCGCCCTGGCAAAACTTTTCTTCTTAATATACTGGAGCGTCGGTTGGATGGCAAAGAGAAAGCTGAGCCGATAGAACCAGCCGGTTTTCGACTGGCGATCTCCGTAATCTCGCCTCCGGTCTCTGCTTGACCTTTATAGGCCATTCCGAAATAATGACTTGTGCAATTACGGAGGCCTGAAATGAACAGACAGTTGGCAGCGGTGATCCTGGCGGCAGGCCAGGGGACCAGGATGAAGTCGGACATACCAAAGGTGCTGCATGCCGTGGGCGGCAGGCCGATGTTGAGCCAGGTGGTGCAGATCGCGAGAGCCCTGGATGCCAGACCGGTCGTCCCTGTCATAGGTCATGGTGCAGAATTGGTGCGCAGCACATTACACAGCGAGGGACTGACCTTTGTTGTGCAGGATCAGCAGTTGGGCACCGGGCACGCCCTGCAATGCACTGAACCGGCCCTGAAAGGGTTTTCCGGCGATCTCCTGCTGCTCTGCGGAGATGTCCCCCTGTTGCGCGAGGCCACGCTGCGGTCGCTGCTGGCACATCATCAGAAAACCGGTGCAAGCGTGACCACCCTGACGGCGGAGATGGCCGACCCCACCGGCTATGGCCGGATCATCCGCGGTCCGAGTGGGGTCGAACTGATTGTCGAAGAGAAAGACGCAACCGATGCCCAGCGCCAGGTCCGGGAGATCAACACCGGCATCTACCTGTTCCGGGCCCCCCAGGTCTTTGCTTTCCTGCGACGCCTTGATAACCGCAATGCCCAGGGAGAGTACTATCTCACCGATGTCGTCGCCGCCGCCCGGCAGGCCGGCGAGCGGGTCGAAGCCCTGCTGGTTGCCGATGCCCAGGAAACCATGGGCATTAACGACCGGGTGCAACTCGCCGAAGCCGATTGCATCATGCGCCGGAGAATCAATACCTTCCACCAGCGCGCCGGCGTGACCCTGGTGGACCCGGCCGCGACCTATATCGGCCAGGAGGTTGCCATTGGGCCCGACACCCTGGTTCATCCCGGGGCGCACCTGCGCGGAAGGACGACCATCGGCCGTGCTTGTGAAATCGAGCCGGGGGTCGTCGTGACAGACTGCACCATCGGTGACCGGGTGCACCTCAAGCCCGGCTCGGTGTTAAGCGAATCGACGATCGGCAACGCCTGTGCCGTCGGGCCGATGGCCCACCTGCGGCCCGGAACCGTGCTGGCCGGCAACAACAAGATCGGCAATTTCGTGGAAACCAAGAAGGCGGTGATCGGCGAGAAATCCCAGGCCAGCCACCTGACCTATATCGGCGACGCGACCCTTGGCAAAAATGTCAATATCGGCTGCGGCACCATCACCTGCAACTACGATGGCGTCAACAAGTACCAGACGACCATCGAGGACGACGTCTTTGTCGGCAGCGACACCCAGTTCATCGCTCCGGTCACCATCGGCCGCGGCAGTCTGATCGGCGCCGGCTCAACGATCACCAGGGACGTCCCGCCGAATGCCCTGGCCATTGCCCGTTCGGAGCAGAAGAACATCGAAGGATGGGCGGAGAAGAACCGCAAGAAGAAAAGTAAAACCAGTGAAAAGTGAAAGGTGAAAAGGGAGAGGTACAAGCTTCTCACTCTGTTCACTTTTTACATTTAACTTTTTGCCTTTAACTGAAACTGATCGAGGTTTTTATGTGCGGTATCGTAGGTTATATCGGCCCCCAGGAAGCAACCCCCATCGTTCTGGAAGGCCTGAAGCGTCTTGAGTACCGTGGCTACGACTCGGCCGGTATCGCCACCATCAGCCAGGGCAAAGTCAGCGTCCGCCGTGCCGAAGGCAAACTGATCAACCTCGAAAAAACCCTGGCCGAGCGTCCCCTGGTCGGCCAACCGGGGATCGGCCACACCCGCTGGGCGACCCACGGCCGTCCCTCGGAGACCAATGCTCATCCCCATAACGCCGGTGGGTTCGTGGTCGTCCACAACGGCATCATCGAAAACTACCTGGATCTCAAAGACCTGCTGCGCGAGCAGGGACACGTCTTCAGTTCCGAGACCGACACGGAAATCATCGCCCATCTGGTGGAAGAGCACTACAAGGCGTGTGGCGACTTCGAAGCGGCCGTGCGCAAGACCCTCGAAGACGTGCGCGGTGCTTACGCTGTGGCGATCATCTGTGAACAGGAACCGGGCAAACTGATCGCCGCCAAACAGGGATCGCCCCTGGTGGTCGGCAAAGGGCAGGGGGAGTTTTTCGTCGCCTCCGATATCCCGGCCATGCTCTCACATACCCGGGAGATGGTTTTTCTCGACGACGGCGAAGTGGTTGTTTTTACAGCCGATGCCATGGCGATCAGCACGCTTGCCGGGACCCCGCTGGAAAAGAAGCCGAAAACCATCACCTGGAGCCCGGTCATGGCCGAGAAGGATGGCTACCGGCACTTCATGCTCAAGGAGATTTACGAGCAGCCGCGGGCGATTGCCGACACGATCGCCGGGCGCATCCGCAACGGTCACTCCGGCGTGTTCCTGGCGGATATTGGTCTTGCAGACGATTATCTCAAGGGTCTCGAACGGGTCTACATCGTGGCCTGCGGCACTTCGTGGCATGCCGCCCTGGTCGGGAAATTCCTCATCGAGAAACATGCCCGCATCCCGGTGGAAGTCGATATCGCCAGTGAATTCCGCTACCGCAACCCGCTGGTGACCGACAGGACCCTGACCCTGGTGATCAGCCAGAGCGGCGAGACCGCCGACACCCTGGCGGCCTTGCAGGAGAGCCATGACAAGGGCGGCAAGGTCCTGGCCATCTGCAACGTGGTCGAATCCTCCATCGCCCGCAAGAGCGACGGTGTCATCTACACCCACGCCGGGCCGGAGATCGGTGTTGCCTCCACCAAGGCCTTCACCACCCAACTGGTGGCGCTCTTTCTGTTCGCCTTCTATCTCGGGCGCCTGCGGGGCAATCTTGACCCCGAGGTCGGGCGCAGCATGCTGGAAGCGCTGGTCAGCCTGCCGCGCAAGGTCGAAGAGTGCCTGGAACTGAATGCTGCCATCGAGGAGGCAGCCCAGGGCCTGATGCACGTGCGCGACTTTCTCTATCTCGGGCGCGGCAACCAGTATCCGATTGCCCTGGAGGGCGCGCTCAAGCTCAAGGAGATCTCCTACATCCATGCCGAGGGCTACCCCGCAGGGGAGATGAAGCACGGCCCGATCGCCCTGATCGACGAGCAGCTGCCCGTGGTGGTCATCGCCCCGCACAATGAAACCATGGACAAGGTGGCCGCCAACATGGAGGAAGTTCAGGCGCGCGGGGGCCGGGTGGTGGCGGTCACCGACCGGGCGGCGGCCGGGCTTGCCGGCAAGGCGGAAATCGTCCTGACGGTGCCTTCGATCGTCGATGACCTGATGCCGGTTCTGACCTCGATCCCGATGCAGCTGCTGGCCTATCACATCGCGGTCCTCAAGGGGACCGATGTCGATCAGCCTCGTAACCTCGCCAAGAGTGTGACGGTGGAGTAATGACCAACATGGGGCAGCG
>JAHEEU010000128.1 GCA_024640545.1 Geobacteraceae bacterium | reverse complement strand
CTATGTCGATCAACCTGGTCGCCGCATCGGCTAAAAAGGTGGCCGAGGCGGCCCACAAGACCGTTGAAACCGCCAACAGCGGCAGCGCACAGGCCGGGGCCAGCCTCGGCAGCATCCGCCAGGTTCTGGCCGCGGTGGAGAGCAGCGGTCAGCAGATGGTCAATTTCATCGCCCAACTGCAGAAAATCAGCAAATTCGTCGAAGTCATCAACGGTATTGCCCAGAAGACCAACCTGCTCGCCCTCAATGCCACGATCGAAGCGGCCCGGGCCGGTGAATACGGGCACGGTTTTGCCGTGGTCGCCGAGGAAATCCGCAAGCTGGCCGATTCAACTACAATTTCCGCCACCGAGATAACCAGCCTGGTGGAAGGGATTCGCGCCGAGGGGCAGCAGGTGCAGGCCGCCATGGCCGATGTCATCGAAGAGATGGAGAGTGGCCGCGAGGCCGTCGACCGAACGAACCAGGCTTTCTCGGCGATTACCCAGAACGCCGAAGGGACCCGCGCCAAGGCCAGCAGCATCGCTGAACTGGCAGAGCAGCAGAATGCCAGTGCCGAACGGATCAACCGGGCGATCGACGAGATCGACAAGGTGGTTTCCGACAATGCGGCCGCTACCGAGCAGGTCTCGGCGGCCACCCAGGAGCAATCCGCCTCCATGGAGGAGTTGGCCCGGTCGGCCAAGGAACTGTCCACCATGTCCGAGACTCTGTTGCAGATCGTCCAGCGGTTCAAGCTGGTGCCTGAGGAGCGCGACTGATCCATGGCCATGACCCTGACCCTGATCTTCACACTCGGCAACGAGCTGTACGGCCTGGAGATAGACGCCGTGCAGGAGATCATCGAAAACCCCGTTGTGCACCATGTGCCCCGTGCCGAAGGGGTTGTCGGCGGCGCCATCAATTTCCATGGCCAGATCCTGGCCACCGTTGACCTGCCCGCTTTGCTCGGGTTTTCTGGCGCACCGCGCGATCCCCGGCAGGTGGTCCTGACTGCAAAATTCAAGTCACTGGCCTTGTCAGTCAGCGGCATCCAGCGGATTGTCGAGCTCGACCTGTCAGCCTTGCGGCCGCCGCCGGCATCGGCGCAAAAGAGTGCCATCCGCGGTGTGACGACACTCGACCAAACCACGATCAACCTGCTCGACTGCAATGAAGTCATTAATCAACTGGAACATTTTTATGCTCAGTGAGGAGAAGCTTATGGCCCTGCGGGTAATGATTGTCGACGATGCCCTCTTTATGCGCAACATGCTCAAGGAAATTTTCGTCCGGGCAGGCTACAACGTGGTGGCCGAAGCCGAGAATGGCGAAGCGGCCCCCGCACTTTACCTGGAGAAACGGCCCGACCTGGTCACCATGGATATCGTCATGCCCAAAAAGAGCGGCGTCGAGGCGCTGCAGGAGATCATGGCCAGCGACCCCGATGCCTGCGTGGTCATGGTCAGCGCCCTTGGCCAGGATTCACTGGTGCTGGAAGCCATCGAGGCCGGTGCCAAGGACTTTATCGTCAAGCCGTTCAAGGAAGCCAATGTCATTGATATCGTCAGGCGGGTAACAGGCCGGTCCTGACCAGCCTACGGGAACCTTTATGGACATGTCCCAGTACCGGGGGCTTTTCTTCAGCGAAACCCGGGAACATATCAACAACCTCAACAAGCTGGTCGTCACCCTGGAACAGGAACCGGGCCACCGGGAGACGATCAACGCACTGTTCCGCGAAGCTCACTCGATCAAGGGGATGGCGGCAACCATGGGTTTTGACCATACGGCCCGCCTGTCCCACCGCCTCGAAGATATGCTTGACGGTTTCCGCGCATCAGGTGAAGTATCGGCTCCGGTGTTCGATTACCTGCTCGACGGAATCGATCTTCTCGAAGGCCTCCTCGATGACCTGCAGGGCAACCAGCCGGAAAGATCGATCGACGCGTTCCTGCGTAAGCAGCCCCAACCCCCCACCCAAAAGGTGGACGACCCCGCTGAGGAAAACCTTGCCGACAATGCGCTTGCCGTTGCGAACGCCGGTGCCCCCGGCGCGGTCTCAATCACCATTGAGACCGGCGACGACAAGAGTGCAGAGAGCCCTGTGCGTGGAGCTGCCGCAGAAGAGCCGGATCTGTTCCAGGTCCTGGTCGACCTGTTGGAGGACACCCCGGCATCGGCCGCTCGCTGTCTTCTGATCCTGCGGGAACTGGCCGGCTCCGGCGAGCTGATCACCAGCAAACCCGACATGGCGAGCCTGCGCCAAGGCGAGCCCTGTGAGAGGCTGCAGGCCTGGCTGCGCACCTCGCTCACCAAGCAGCACATCGAAGAGGCCCTTCGGAAGATCAGCGGGGTTGCCAACGTACGCTTTATCGACGACCGCCGGCAGCGCGAACGCAGCAGCAGCGACGAAGCGGGCCGCACCGTACGTGTCCGCACCGACCTCCTCGACCAGTTCGTCAACCTGACCGGGGAACTGATCACCCGCCGCTACATGCTGCATTCGGCGGCCAGGCATCAAGACTGGAACGAGCTGACGCAGTCGCTCACCGAGACTGGGCGCCTGATCGACGACCTCCACCATCACGTCCTGCAGTCCCGCCTTATGCCTCTGGAAAACATTACCGGGCGATTGCCGCGCATCGTCCGCGACCTGAGCCGCAAGGCCGACAAGAAGGTGACCCTGCGGCTCATCGGGGTCGACGTCGGCATCGACCGAGTGGTCCTTGAGGAACTGACAGACCCCCTGGTGCACCTGGTCCGCAATGCTGTTGACCACGGCATCGACAAAGAGGGAGTCGTGACCGTCACCGCCCGCCGCGAAAGAGACCTCGTCCTGATCGAGGTTGCCGATGACGGCAGGGGCATGGACCCGGAGCTTTTACGCCGTAAAGCGGTTGAGCAGGGGCTGCTCACGGCTCGGCAAGCCGAGGGGCTGAGTGAACACGATGCCCTGATGCTCGTCTGCCAGCCCGGGCTTTCCACAGCGGAGGAAGTCACCGAGACTTCCGGACGCGGCGTCGGCATGGACGTGGTCAAGGCTGCGGTGGTCAATCTCGGCGGCACCCTGGCCATCACTTCCGCACCCAACCAGGGGACCCGCTTTCAAATGCACCTGCCGTTTTCCATCGCCATCATCAAGCTGCTGATGGTCAGCTGCGGCGGCCACCACATCGCCATACCGATCACCCGTGTTCAGCGCATGCTCGATCTGCCTTCCGGCGAAATCGAGGGTTCTGCGGTCCAGCGCGTTTTTCGTCTCGACGGGGAGATCGTCAGCCTCTGGTCCCTCAACAGAGCTCTCGGCCTGCCGGAAGAGCCTGCCGGGGAAATCACCTGGGTGGTCCTGACCGAACTCATGGGACGACGAATCGGGCTGCAGGTGGACCGCTTTCTCGGACATCGCGAGGCGTTCGTCAAGAAAATCGGGTTCCCCCTGAACCTGTTGACCGGGCTGAGCGGCGCAACCGTCGAGGGAGACGGCCGGGTCGTCTTCATCATCGACCCGCAACCCCTGCTCGAAGAACGCCAGCTCTTAGACCAAGATTGGACCCCGGGAGGCCCTGATGCCCTTTCGTGAGCTGAACCATGTCCAGCTGGACGCCCTGAAGGAGATCAGCAATATCGGCATGGGACATGCGACCACCGCGCTGTCCCAGATGATCGGCCAGACGGTGCGCCTGCGCGTGCCGCGGGTGACGATCACCGAGATCAGCCAGGTGCCGGAGCACCTCGGCGGCGCCGAGCGGTTGATGGTCGGCATCACCATGCAGGTCCTCGGTGATGCACGCGGCAGCATCATGCTGCTCTTCCCCCAGGAGAGCGCCCATCGCCTGCTTTGCACCCTGCTCGGCCACCAGGACCGTGGGCCGGGCCTGGGCGAGGTGGAGGTCTCCGCCCTGAAGGAGGTCGGCAACATTCTCGCCTCCGCATACCTCAGCGCCCTCGGCAACCTGCTCAAAAAAGTCCTGATCCCCTCAGTGCCGCTGCTCGCCAATGACATGGCCGGAGCGGTGGTCGACAACGTGCTGATCGAGCTGAGCCGCTCCGGCGACCTAGCCATGATGGTAGAGACCGACTTTACCGGGGAGCAGAACCGGGAGGCCGCCATCAAGGGACATTTCTTCCTGCTGCCCGATCCGGCGACCCTCGACATCTTCGTCAACCTTGTCGGAGAGCTCCATGGATAACCGGATCAGCATCGCCCAGACCCGGATCGGCCGGGCCCCGTTGATCCTCAAGGCCTGCGGGCTCGGTTCCTGTATAGCCGTCGGCCTCTATGACCCGCAAAGCCGGCTCGGCGGCCTGGGACACATGCTTTTACCCAACCGCCCAGAGGACAACCCACTCGGCGCAGAGGGCAAGTATGTCGATATCGGCATCGCCAGGATGGTCGATGAACTGGTGCAGGCCGGGGCCAGGCGGGACAACCTGGTGGCCAAGGTCGCCGGGGGCGCCAACATGTTTGAAACCACGCACCAGACTTTGATCAACAGTATCGGCGCCCGCAACGCCAGGAGCGCCCGGCAGACCCTTGACAGGCTGGCCATCCCACTGGTCGGCGAAGAGGTGGGCGGCAACCGGGGACGGACGGTCGAGTTTGATCTTGCCACCGGCAGGATGTTAGTTTACTGTGCCCGAGATGATGAACGCATCACTCTATAGCCTCCTCCCTGCTAAGGCCGCTTCGGTGAGAAAATCAAAATTTTACAGGATCTTCTGGCTTGGCGTTTTCCTGGTCGCGACCGCAACGGACGCATCGGCCGTCGAACTCAATGACGTGGTCCGTACCCTGGAGACCCCCTTCCAGGCGAATACCGGGAGAAACACCAGGATCTACGACTACTCTGCAGACTTCTCCCAGGAATCGAGGATCGCCTCCCTCGACCGGAACCAACGGGCCAGTGGCCGCATCGAGGTCGCCTTCGCCGACCAGGGGCCTGAAAAGTCCGGTGTGGTCAAGTTCCGCTGGCTGTACCTCCAGCCCACCAGCCAGGAGATCGTTTCCGACGGCAAAACCTTATGGGTCTACCTGCCGGAAAACAACCAGGTGATCCAGTCGGACATCGAAGCCGGCACAGAGGCCCGCCAGAACGACCCGATGGTTTTTCTTACCGGGCTCGGCAACCTCACCAGAGATTTCCAGATCAGTTGGGCGACACCGAGCAGCGACAGCGACGGCAACCACGTTTTGGAGCTGACCCCGCGGGTGGCCTCGCCAATGCTCAGCCGGCTGGTCATCGTGGTCGACCGCCTGGCTGTCGAAGCCGACCTGGAGCACAGCCAGAAGAGTACGGGTGTCGCCCGCTTTCCGATCATCTCGACCACGATCTACGACCCAAACGGCAACAGCACCATCATCGCCTTCAATAATCTGCGCATCAACCTCGGCCTTCCGGACACGCATTTTGCCTTCGCAATACCGGAAGGGGTCCAGGTGGTCAGGCCTCCTGGCGGAGAGGGGAGTTATTAACCCTGCTTCAGGAAAATTTTCGCAGCACAGCACAAGGCCGCCGGGACAGATTTCCCGGCGGCCTTTTTTAAAGCGTGACTTTAAGGTTCTGGGCGACCCGATCAATTGCGGGACGGGTTCATGGCAGGACCCTGCCGATCAATGATGCGGGCTCAGGCACTGCTGATACCAGTCGCAGCGGGTCAAAGGCAACCGGGAGGGCTGGCGGCCAGACTTGACCAGCAGGCTCTGGTAGAGCCCGAGGCGCCCGGTCTCGAAGCTATAGGCTGAACCGGCCATGTAAATTCGCCAGATTCGATAGGTCTCCGGGGAGGTCAAGGCAATCGCCTTTTCACGGTTTTCTTCGAGACGCTTGACCCAGTGGCGCAGCGTTAGGGCGTAGTGCTCGCGCAGCCCCTCGACATCACGGATTTCGAAGCCGGTCTCTTCGGCAACCCGCAGCGAGGTGCTGATCGGCAAGAGTTCACCGTCGGGGAAAACATACTTATCGATGAATGAAGGGCCGGCTGCAGGCTCTCTTTGCATCGACTCGGTGATGCCGTGATTGAGGAAGACTCCGCCCGGCTTGAGCAGTTGGAAGGCCTTGCGGAAATAAGCAGGGAGCTTCGCCTCGCCGACATGTTCGATCATGCCGACACTGACCAGCTTGTCGAACACCTGGTCGGTCGGGACGTCCCGGTAGTCACGGATCTCAACTCGGCAGCGGTCTGCCAGGCCCGCGGCGCGAATCTTTGCGTTAGCCAGATCGGCCTGGGGTTGGCTGAGCGTGATCCCCAGGGCCTCGACCCCGTACTGTTCCGCTGCATGCATGATCAAACCGCCCCAGCCACAGCCGATATCGAGCAACTTTTCTCCCGGCTTGAGCCGCAGCTTCCGACAGATGTAATCGAGTTTGTTGTACTGCGCTTCGTCCAGGCTTTCGTCCTCGCTGTGGAACAGGGCACAGGAATAGACCATGCGCTGATCGAGCCAGAGACGGTAGAAATCGTTGGAGATGTTGTAGTGGTACTGCACGGCCTGAGCATCGCGCCGTTTCGAATGTGTCCGACCTCTCAACTTGACTGCGTCGAGTCGTTTCCCGCTAAGGCGCTTGCCAGGCAGCTCTAGTAGCTTTCGACCGAGACGCAGCTTTTCCATCATTCGCCATGACCTGCTCATCAGGTACTCTGCCAGCTCAAAGCTGGCTTCAAGATCGCCGAGGACCTCGAATTCATTCGATATGTAGGCCTCGCCAAGGGACAGTTCGTTTGGGCGCCACAGCAGACGGCGCAGGGCCGCCGGGTGCTTGAGCTCAAGAATGAAGCGCGGCGGCTCCTTGCTGTGCCGCCATTCGGCGCCGTTCCAGAGCCGAATAGCGAACGGTTTGACTGGCGACGAAGCCACAACCATGTTGAAAAATTCGAGGTTTTTCAGGACCGCCGGATCCTGGTTCGGCAACTGTTTGGCCAATTGTCCATCCATGATAGAAGCCCCCTTTTTAACCAAATCATTATTTTTTAAGCAATAAACCATTATCAAAAAATTTCAAGGCCAAGGCAGAAAAAGTTTGCTCTCAATTATTTAGCGAACCGAATCAGCGGCCAGGCTTTCTTTACCTGAAGACCTTTCTGGGTTAAATTTGTAGACGAGACTGGCAAGGTTGCGTGGGCCACGATCATGTTCGGCTGACCGGCAGGAGACGCCAGGATGACCACGGCGAGGACTCCTGCGATAGATGGCCAGCTGGCGTTATTTACCAGCAAGAAGGCCTGGACAACCAGCGCCGATACCAAGAGGAGGAGCTTGCATATGAATAAATTCACCTGGTTCGGTCATGCCACCCTCGGGCTTGAAACCGGCGGATACAAACTGGTGATTGATCCCTTCTTCACCGGCAATCCGGCGGCCTCCACCAAGGCGGATAGCATCGCCGCCGATTTCATCCTGGTCAGCCACGGCCACGGCGACCACGTCGGCGATGCCGCCGCCATCGCCAATCGCACCGGTGCGCTGATTATCAGCAACCACGAAATTGCCACCTGGTTCGGCAAGCAGGGAGTGCAAAAGGTCCATGGCCAGCACCTGGGCGGCGGCTTCAAGCACCCCTTCGGCTACCTGAAATTGACGCTGGCGCTGCACGGCTCCCAGCTTCCCGACGGCTCTGACGGAGGCAACCCCAGTGGCTTCCTGTTGACGACCAACGACGGCAAGAAAATCTACATGGCCCAGGACACCGGCTTGTTCGGCGACATGAAGCTGATCGGCGAAGAGGGCCTGGATTTAGCTGTCATCCCGATCGGCGACAACTACACCATGGGCCCTGACGATGCCCTGCGGGCGGTGAAAATGCTCCAGCCGAAGACGGTCGTGCCGATCCACTACAACACCTTCGACCTGCTCAACCAGGATGCTCAGGCCTGGGCACGGCGCGTTGAACAGGAAACCGCCACCCGGGTCGCCGTGCTCAAGCCTGGCGAAAGCCTCGAGTTTTAAAGTGATGAACATGCAGCGACTGGGCAGGACCGATCTGGTCGTCTCCGAGGTAGGTTTCGGAGCCATACCGATCATCCGCCTCGACCATCAGCAGGCGGTACGCGTCCTGCGCCACGCCTGCGAACGGGGGATCAACTTTTTCGATACCGCCAACGCCTATCGCGACAGCGAGGAGAAGATCGGCTCCGCATTCGCCGGGATGCGCGATCGCATCATCCTGGCCACGAAAACCCAGCGGCGCGACGGTGAGGGTGTCCGGGAGCATCTCGAACACAGCCTGAAGATGCTGCAGACCGACTACCTCGACCTCTACCAGCTGCACCAGATCGCCCAGGACCGGGACTGGGACGCAGTTATGGCACCCGGCGGCGCCCTGGATGAGGTTGCCCGGGCCAGGGCCGCCGGCAAAATCCGCTATCTCGGGGCGACTTCGCACAGCCTGCCGATGGCCCTCAGCTTGGTGCGCACCGGCCTGTTCGACACCATCCAGTTTCCGTTCAACATCATCGAAGAAGGCGCCAGCCACGAGCTCCTGCCCACCGCCCGGCAACTGGGCATGGGCTTCATCGTCATGAAGCCCTTTGC
>JAHEEU010000127.1 GCA_024640545.1 Geobacteraceae bacterium | reverse complement strand
CCTGGTCGATGCCGAACGGCAGCTTGAAGTGCAGCCCCGACTCGGCGAAGGCTGAAAACTTGCCGAAGCGCAGCACCACGCCGGTCTCTTCGGTGTCCACCTCGTACATGCTGCTGTAGCCTCCGACCAGGACCAGCAGGACCACCAGAAGTATGGGCAGAATGCCCTTTTGTGGACCGAACTTGTTCTTGAGATGGTTCTTGATCTCGATGACCTTCTTTTCCAGATCCTCAGTTGAGGGACCGCTGCCCCAATCCTGCATCATTGACTCCTTATGGGTTGTGGAAAACTCGCATCCTTACTGCCTAGAACTTATGTCCGCCAGCGCAGATGCCAACATTAGAATATTTATAACAGGTTTACGTGATGAAACAAAGCTTATGCCGCAGCATGCCTACGCGATAGCAGCATTTATCCCAGCCAGGTAACCGGTCGACCAGCACTCCTGCAGGTTGAAACCACCGGTCGGGCCATCGAGATCGATCATCTCGCCGGCGAAAAACAGGTTCGCGACCTGCCGCGAGCGCATGCTGCGCATGTCGATATCCTGCAGCGAGACCCCCCCGGAGGTGATGATCGCCCGGCGGAAGCCTTCGCAGCCGGTGACTTCCAGCTCCAGCTCCTTGAAGAGTTTCAACAGCCGCTGCCGCTCGGTCCGGGTGACCGAGTGGCACTTCTTCCGCGGATCGATACCGACCAGACGCAAAAAGACCGGGATCATGTCGCGCGGCAGCAACGAGCCCAGGGAATTGCCGAAATCCTGGTTACTGTGCTCAGCCAGCTCCCGCTGCAGGCGCTTGTCGAAGAGTTCGATCGCAACCGCCGGCTTGAGATCCAGCAGCAGTTTCACCTTCCCCTGCTTGAGAGCCTCGCGTATGCGGCTGCTCATATCGAGGATGATCGGGCCGCCGATCCCGGTAGAGGTAAAAAACGCCTCGCCGAAACGTTCATCGACCTTTTTCCCTTCGACGGTCAGCGTCACCCTGACATTCCTGAGGTTGAAATGGCTGACTTCGGCGGTCCAGCTCTCGCGCAGATGCACCGGGACCAGGGCCGGCTCGGCAGGGACCAGACGGTGACCACTGGCGGCGGCCCAGGCATAGCCGTCACCGGTGCAGCCGGTTTCCGGGTAGGACAGGCCACCGGTTGCCAGGACCACATTGCCGGCAGAAAAAAGACCGGCGCTGGTCTCGAGCGCCTGCACTCGACCGTCTTCGATCAGCGGCTGCTTCACTGTGCACGAAGTACGCAATTCGACACCGGCGTCACGAGCAAAAGACTCCAGGGCCCTTTGGACATCGCGCGCTTCACCGCTTTGCGGGAAAATGCGCCCGCCCCGTTCGACCGTCAAGGCTACGCCCTGCTCCTCGAAAAACGCCACGACCTCCTTCACCCCAAAGGCGTAGAGTGCAGTCAGCAAGGCCCGGCCATTGCGGCCGAAGAACTCGGCGAACTTGCGCGGGTCATCCTCGCTGTGCGTGACGTTGCAGCGGCCCTTGCCGGTGATGAGGAGCTTAGCGCCACAGCGCGCGTTTTTTTCCAGCAGCAGCACTTGGGCCCCACGGCGAGCGGCAAATCCTGCGGCGAACAGCCCGGCCGGCCCGCCACCGACCACTATCACGTCATAACGTTTCATGCTTTATCCATTTCCCTGCTGGCGATTGACTCCAGCGCTGCACGCAGGATAGCAGGTTTACGGCAGAATTCGGCAGATTATCTCGACGCGCTCCATCTTATGCCATGACAGCCCTGCCAAAGAGTCTTATAATGATCGCCCGTATCCATCTACCAAGACGAGGCAAACAATGAATGACGAGACGTTCGATGATCAGGAAATGACTGAAGACGGCAGTTTTGCCGAACTGTTTGAACAGAGCATGGTCGGCAAGACCGAACTTGAGCCTGGGCAGAAGATCGACGCCACCGTGCTGCAGATAGGCAGCGAGTGGATCTTCCTCGATGTCGGCCAGAAGGGCGAAGGGGTCCTCGACACCAGGGAGCTGCTCGACAACGAGGGGCAGCTGACGGTTGCGGTCGGCGACCGGGTCAGCGCCTACTTCATGTCGCGTAAAGGCGGCGAATTGCGTTTTACCACGCGCCTCGGCGGCGGCTCGGCCGGAACGGCCCAGCTCGAAGAAGCCTGGCGCAGTGAGATCCCGGTCGACGGCCGCGTTGAGAAGGAGATCAAGGGCGGCTATGAAATCAAGCTGCCCGGCAATGTGCGCGCCTTCTGTCCCTTCTCCCAGTTGGGGCTGCGCCGCCAGGACAACCCGGAAGACGTTGCCGGCAAGAGCTTTGCTTTCCGTATCACCCAGTTCAGCGAGCAGGGGCGCAACATCGTCGTCTCCCACCGGGTCATTCTCGAAGAGGAACGGCGCCAGCAAAAGGCCGAACTGATGCAGACGCTCAAGGAGGGGATGGTCGTTTCCGGCACGGTCACCAACATCCGGGATTTCGGCGCTTTTATCGACATCGGCGGGCTGGAAGGCCTGTTGCCGATCTCAGAGATCTCCTACGGCCGGGTGGACAAGATTGAAGAAGTTTTGCAGGTCGGTCAGGAGATCGAGGTCGCCGTGAAGAAGTGCGACTGGGAGAAGGAGCGCTTCTCCTTCAGCCTGCGCGACACCCTGGCCAACCCCTGGAGCAAGGTCGAGGCCGGCTACCCGGTCGGTTCGTCCCACACCGGCACCGTATCGCGCCTGGCCCCCTTCGGTGCTTTTATCACCCTGGAGGAGGGGATCGACGGCCTGCTGCACATCTCGAAGATCGGCGGCGACCAGCGCATCAAACATCCTCAGGACGTGCTCAAACTCGGTCAGCAATTGCAGGTCGTCGTGGAAAAGATCGACCTGGGCGAGAAACGGATCTCCCTGG
This sequence comes from Geobacteraceae bacterium, assembly GCA_024640545.1. Classification (GTDB taxonomy): domain Bacteria; phylum Desulfobacterota; class Desulfuromonadia; order Desulfuromonadales; family BM103; genus JAHEDT01. The sequence continues at coordinate 5,721 of JAHEEU010000127.1, read as the reverse complement.
CCCTGGCCAAGGATCATGCAGATGAACCGGCAGAGACCTCTTACGAGGAGAAAGCTGCCGGCGGCATGGGCTCCTTTGCCGACCTGTTCAAAAACGCCCAGAAGAAGAAATGACCGCCACCGCAGGATCCCTGAAGAGACGGCAGAGGGGCACTTGCGCAAGTGCCCCTCTTGAATGATGGCGACGATGAAATCTGCCGAAGTTATTGCAGGCCAGGGCCAGGCCAACCGGTCACCCGGCTATGACAGCTCGCGGCTCGGTGTGATGTGCGGGTTGGCCGCCTACTGCACCTGGGGCTCCTTTCCGATTTTTTTCAAGGCCCTGAACGGGGCCGCGCCCCTGGAGATCGTCTGCCATCGCATCGTCTGGTCGGTGGTTTTCCTCTTCGTCCTGGTGACTGCCCGCCGGCAGCTCGGGCCGCTCGGCAGGACCCTGCGCAACCGCCAGAGCCTGCTGACCCTGTGCTGTTCAACGCTGCTGATCGCCACCAACTGGCTGGTCTTCATCTACGCGGTGCAGCACGAGGAAGTCCTCCAGTCGAGCCTGGGGTATTTCATCACGCCATTAATCAGCGTTCTGCTCGGCTGCGTTTTTCTGCGGGAGCGGCTCAACCGCTGGCAGTTGATCAGTGTCCTGCTCGCCATAACTGGGGTCCTCAACCTGGCCTTTCATCATGGCAGCTTCCCCTGGATATCACTGGTTCTGGCCTCATCGTTCGGTTTCTACGGCCTGCTGCGCAAAGTGGCGAAGGTCGAAGCCATGGCCGGCCTGACCGTGGAGACCCTGCTGCTCGGCCCGATCGCCCTCGGCTACCTGATCTACCTGGCAGCCCGGCAGGAAAACACGTTCCTTGCCGGGTCGCTGCAGCTGGACCTGCTCCTGCCCGTCTCCGGGGTGGTGACCGCCATCCCCCTGATGCTCTTTGTCGCCGCCGCGCGTCGCCTGCAGTTGGCCACCATCGGCTTTCTCCAGTACATCACGCCCAGCCTGCACTTCATCCTGGCCGTGTGGCTCTACAACGAGCCCTTCACCCAGGGGCACCTGCTCAGTTTCCTCTGTATCTGGACGGGGTTGGGCGTCTATTCGAGCGACGCCCTCTGGAAAAGTCGCACCAGCTGGCGGGGACACCGTGGCCACCCGGCAGGATCCTAGCTAGTGCCGCCTGAGCAGCTCGGCAAACTCGTTGAGCTGCTTTATACCCCGCGCGGCCAGGCACTGGTGCGACCACAACGAGTCGAATCCTCGGTCTCCTGCAGTGATTAGGGGTCAGGTCTACACATTTCAGTTTTTTTGCAAAAAATTCATTTTTTGTGAAATGTGTAGACCTGACCCCATTTCCTCACGAAATGGTGTGGATTCCTGACAAGACCAGCTTTGCGACCACCAGGTAACGAATAAACTTGCCGGTTGCCACCAGCAGGAGAAAGCGCCAAAACCGGGTGCGCAGGACACCTGCGACCAGGCAGAGCGGGTCACCGAGCACGGGGACCCAGGAGAGCAGCAGCGACCAGCTGCCGTAGCGGGTAAAGGAGCGCTCTGCTTTCAGCTGACTTTCCGAGCTGATGCGCAATATGCGGCGGACCAGGAAAGGGCCGCCCCACAGGCCGATCGCATAGGTCGTCAGGGCGCCACAGCTGTTGCCGAACGTGGCAACCGGGACGACCATGGCCGGGTCGAAGCCGTTGACCAACAGGACGGCCAGCAGCCATTCGCTGCCAAGCGGCACCAGGGTGGCGGCCAGGAAACTGAGCAGAAAGAGCGCCGGGTAGCCGTTTTCGATTAACCAGGGTTCCAATCGTGGATTTCCTCTGTGCACCGGCGAATGACCCGTTCCACAGGCTCCTAGTCGTGCCGGACAAAATATGCCATGATGTTGTCTCTTAGCTGCCTTCCATCTTGGCATGAGGTTGTCATGGATCGAAACATTTTCTTATGCTGGTGCTGGCTTTTTTTCGTCCTGCTGGGTGCAGGATGCGATAAAGGGCCACGCGTGGCCCCCTTCAGCCAGGATGCCGTGGTGCTGGCTTTCGGCGACAGCCTCACTTACGGGACCGGCGTCGCTGCGGGTCAATCCTACCCGGAGGTCTTAAGTCAGCTGCTCGGCAAACCGGTCGTCAATGTCGGGGTTCCCGGCGAGGTCACCTCTGCCGGCCTTACACGGCTCCCTGCGATGCTCGAGCGTTACCATCCGACACTGGTCGTCCTATGCCAGGGTGGTAACGATTTCCTGCGGCGCCTCGACCAGGAGGAGACCCGCAGCAACCTCAAGGCAATGGTCAGCATGATTCGCTCGCACGGCGCCGATGTCATCCTCATCGGCGTCCCGAAGCTGGGCTTTGGTCTCGAAGTGCCGAAACTTTATGCCAGCATCGCCGAGGAAGCCGCGGTTCCCCTGGAGAAAGGTATCCTGCTCAAGCTGTTGAGTGACAACAGCATGAAAAGCGACGCCATCCATCTCAATGCAACCGGCTACCGCCTGATGGCCGAGGCGGTTTACAATGTCATTCAGAAGGCCCAGGGCCGCTAGGAAAGACATTGACAGCGACAGAACCGATCAAATTCATTCCGTGCAGCCGTGCGGAAATGACCGACCGCGGCTGGGACGAACTCGACGTGCTGTTGGTCAGCGGGGACGCCTATATCGATCACCCGGCCTTCGGCACATCGCTGCTGGCCCGCCTGCTCGAGGACGAGGGACTGCGGGTCGGCATCATCGCACAACCGGACTGGCGAGACCCGGAAGCCTTCCGCGTCATGGGGCGGCCGCGCCTGTTTGCCGCCATTTCCGCCGGGGCCATGGATTCAATGGTCAACCATTACACCGCGGCCAAAAAAGTACGCAACGACGATGCCTACACCCCGGGGGGCCGCGCCGGGGCCAGGCCGAACCGGGCGGTCATCGCTTATACCGCTGCGGTCAAAGGTGCTTTCAAGGGACTGCCGACGGTGATCGGCGGCATCGAGGCGAGCCTGCGGCGATTCGCACACTACGATTACTGGGACAACAAGGTCAGGCGCTCGGTACTGGTCGACAGCAAAGCCGACCTGCTGTTGTTCGGCATGGCGGAATCCGCCCTGACCACGCTGGCCAGGCGGATGCTGGCGGGAGAGCCGCTGGACCGAATCACCGACCTGCGCGGCGCGGCCCACATCTCCGGGCATTGCCCCGGCGATGCCGTCGCGCTCCCCTCATACGACGAGGTTTCCGGCGACCCGCAAGCTTACAACCGGGCCTTCAAGCTGGCCGCCGAACAAGCCAACCCGCTCAGCGGCCGGAGCCTGTGCCAGCCTCACGGCGACCGCACGCTCGTGGTCAACCCGCCGGCTCTCCCCCTCGACGAAGCTCAGCTCGACCGTATTTACGCTTTGCCGTTCACCAGGCGGCCGCACCCGCAGTACCGTGAACTGATCCCGGCCTACGAGCAGATCCGCTTTTCAATCACCAGCCACCGCGGCTGCTGCGGCGGTTGCGCCTTCTGCGCCATCACCCATCACCAGGGGAAAACGATCCAGTCACGCAGCGAGCAGTCGGTTCTCGATGAGCTCGACCGCCTGAGCCAGCACCCGGAGTTCCGCGGCACGATCACCGACGTCGGCGGGCCAACCGCGAACATGTACGGTCTGAGGTGCAGTGATCCGCAAGCCCAGTCAGCATGTCGACGTGAGAGCTGCCTTTACCCGCAGATCTGCAGGCACCTCGATACCCGCGATGACCGCGCCGTGGCCCTGCTGGGCCAACTGCGGAGCCACCCGGCCGTCAAGCACCTGTTCGTCGCCTCCGGGATCCGCTTCGATCTGCTCAACCGGCAGCCGGCCTACTTCGCCGACCTGCTGAAACACCATGTCGGCGGCCTGCTTAAAGTGGCTCCCGAATCGAGCAGCCCAAAGGTGACCAGAGTCATGCGGAAACCAGGGCCCAAGGTCTTCGAGCAATTCCTGCAGCGTTTTCGAGAACAGAGCCAGCGTTTGGGGAAAAAGCAGGCGGTCGTCCCCTACTTCATCAGCGCCCATCCCGGCACCACACTCAACGACATGATCGACGTTGCAAGCTTCCTGCAGGAAAACAACCTGCGCGTGGAGCAGGTCCAGGAGTTCACACCGACCCCGGGCAGCCTGGCCACCTGTATCTATCACACCGGGCGCGACCCGTTTACCGGCGAAGCGGTACACGTGCCGCGGCAGCCCGCCGAGCGGCGACTCCAGAAGGCCCTGCTGCTCTGGCACCTGCCCGAAAGCCGTGGCGACGTCACCGCTGCCCTGAGGCAGTGCCACAGGGAGGATTTGATCGGCAGGTTGACTGGCCAGCACAAGCTGTCGGCCGGGAAGCCGCGCAAACCACCCGGACGGCAACCCGGACGGGCCGGGAAGAAAGCACCGTAAAACCCTGCAGGCGGACGCTTGCCCCCGCAGCCTTGACCTGCAAAGCTGTGGCACCATGATGTCCGGTCAATCAACTGCCATAAAGTCGAAAGCGATTGAACATGGAACGAACCCTAGATGCGATCGAAGTCCGGGTGCTGGGCTGCCTGGTCGAAAAGGACCTGGCAACCCCCGAGTACTATCCCCTGACCCTCAACGCCCTGACCAATGCCTGCAACCAGAAATCCAACCGGGAACCGGTCATGCTGCTTGACGAGATCGACGTGGTCCGGGCCCTTGACGGTCTGCGCTCGAAACAGCTGGCCCACCAGTCGGCTGAAGGTGTGCGTGCTGCCAAGTACTGCCATAACCTGGAGGGGCAATTACAACTGGAGCCCGAAGAGCTTGCGGTTCTCGCCGAACTTCTGCTGCGTGGACCGCAGACCGTCGGGGAACTGCGCAACCGTGCCGAGCGCATGTGCCGGATGGGCGACCTGCAGGCGGTCGAGGAGCTCCTGCACAACCTGGCGGACCGCGAGCAGCCTCTGGTCATGCGCCTGCCGCGCCAACCGGGGCGTAAGGAGCAGCGGTTTACTCACCTGTTGTCTGGAATTCCGGAGATTGGTGAAGCCCCTGATCTGCCGACCGAGCCGGCCAGGATCCAGGTTGCTGCAGAGAATGAACGGATAGGCAAACTGGAGGAGGAAATTGTCACCCTTCGCACCGAACTCGACGAGCTGCGCAGCCAGTTGCAGGCTTTTCGCGCCCAATTCGAGTAAACGGCCCGAATAGACGATCCGCACCATGCCTGAAGTCGCTGTGTTATACGATCCGCAAAGCGGCCGTTGGCTGCGTTTCCTAGACCTTGTCGAAGAGATCGAAGTCAACCGCCTTGAGCAGGTTCTAGAAGCCCTGCGCTACGTTGAACAGCGGGTCGAACAGGCACGGATTTTTGCCGCGGGTTTTGTCAGCTACGAGGCGGCAGCCGCTTTTGATGCGGCATTGCAAACCGCGGAGCCGGGAGACTTTCCACTGCTTCGCTTCGGGCTCTTTGCCAGGGCAGAGCAAATCAAGCTGCACAGCCCTGTCGGACCTCCTGAGCCCGTAAACTGGCAACCTCAGGAAGATATCACGGGTTTTGCCCGCAAGGTCAGTGAGATCAGGGAGGCCATCGCCCGTGGCGACACCTACCAGGTCAACCTGACTTTTTTCCTCAACAGCCCTTTCGCCCATGACCCATGGACATTCTTTCAACGCCTGGTGCATGACCAGAAAGCCGGCGGCGCAGGCTATCTGGAAAGTAGGCGCTGGGCAATCTGTTCCACCTCGCCGGAACTCTTCTTTACCAGAGACGGCGACCAG